>NZ_JAZAQP010000007.1:0-199168 GCF_036231725.1 Pseudomonas sp. JH-2
TGGATGGGCGCGGTGAAGTTGGCCGCGACGGCGACCTGCACCTCGTCGGCCAGCGCCGCGTGGGCGGCCAGGCAGGCGGCCAGGGCCAGGGAAAGGCGGGCGAATGCGTGTTTCATCAATGTGCTCCAGTGGTGGGTTGTCGTTCTATGTCTGCTGGCAGGCGATGAGCCCCTGCATCGCTGTGTTCAAAACTATATAGCGAGGTACGTAACCAGGCCTGTCGCCAGGCCGAAATACGGCCCGCCTATCCAATCATTGCGGTTCCGCGGCTAGGCGGGCTCGACCTCCCCCTGCTGGAGCACGCAGTGTGGCAGCAGGTCCGAGGGTATCTGTTCGCCATGGACGATACGGGCGGCCAGCACCCCATCCTCCAGCAGCGGCGCGATGACGGCGCCGGGGCGCAGCTGGCGGATGCGCGGAAGGTTCCGCGAGTCATTCACCGTCACCACGGTGAGCGCGGGGCTGGCGAGCGTCCGCAAGGCGCGCAGCACGGACAGGTTGCGCGCATCGTCATCGAGCATTGCCAGCACGGCCACCGCCCGCTCCGCGCCCGCCCGCCGCAGCACTTCCGCGTCCCCGGGGTCGCCCCGCAAGCTGTCCGGGCCTTCCGCCGACGCCCGCGCGGGCAGCAGGCGGATCGCCGCCTGGCCCCTGGCGGTCAGTTCCCGCCAGGCGTTGAGGGCCAGGGCGCCGTCGCCGATGACGATGTAATGTTCAGCGCGCGTCATTCGCCGCGCCCCAGAGGCCGTCGAACGGCAGGAAGTTCAGCCACTCCCCCGCCTCGAAGGTCCTTCCCGCCGGGATTTCGAGCAGGCCGTCGGCCAGCGTCGCGCTCAGCAGGGTGCCGGAACTCTGCCCCGGCAGCAGGCGGGCGATACCGTCCTCGATGCGCACACGCAGGTATTCCTGGCGGGTGCCCGCCTTCGGCCAGTCGAAGCCCACCGGCAGCGGCTGGCGCCTGGGCTGGACCGCGGCCACGCCCATCCGGCGCAGCAGGTAGGGCCGCACCAGCAGCAGGAAGGTCACCAGGGACGAGCCGGGGTTCCCCGGCAGCCCGATGAAAGGCGTCGCCTCCAGCTTGCCGAAGGTGAAAGGCTTGCCCGGCTTGATGGCCAGCTTCCAGAGCATCACCTCGCCCTGCTCGCGCAGGAGCTTGCCGATGAAGTCCGCCTCGCCCACTGAGACGCCGCCGGAACTGAGGATAAGGTCGCTCGCGCTGCCTGCGGCGAGGGCCGTGCGGATCGCCTGCGGGTCGTCTCCGACGCGGCCCAGCTCCACGACCTCGCAGCCCAGGCGCTGGAGCAGCGCGCGCAGCACCGTGCGGTTGCTGTCATGGATCTGCCCGGGCGCGAGCGCCTGGCCCGGGGGGACCAGTTCGTCGCCGGTGGAAAGCAGCGCGACCCTCGGCCGCCGCACCACCGGCACGCTCGCGTAGCCCTGGGAGGCCAGAACCCCCAGGGACACGGGGCCCAGTACCCGGCCAGCGTTCAGCAGCGGTTCGCCGGCGGCGATCTCGTCCGCCTGCGGCCGGACGTTGGCGCCGGCCCGCGGCTGGCCTTCGACCCGTACGTGCTGGTCGTCCAGGCGCGTGCAGTTCTCCTGGATCTGCACGCAGTCGGCCCCTTCCGGCAACGGCGCGCCGGTGTAGATGCGCGCGCAGGTGCCGGGCTCCAGCGGCGCCGGCGCCTGGCCGGCGAAGATCGTCTGGGAGACCCGCAGCGCCCGTCCGTCCAGGTCGGCAAGCCTGAAGGCATAGCCGTCCATGGCGCTGTTGGCCCAGGGCGGCGAGTCGATCCGGGCGAACAGGTCGCGCCCCAGCACGCGCCCATCGGCCCGGGCCAGCTGCAGTTCCTCGATGTCGGCGATGGGCGAAGCCTCCGCCAGGTCCAGCAACCGGCCCAGGGCTTCGTCGACCGGCATCAACCCCTTGGCTTTCATGGGCGCGGCCCGCAGGTATTGCCGGGCTTGAGGTGGGCGACGAAGTTGCAGGGGCGGTGCCGCGAATCGAGCTGCTCGACGAGGATGCCTTCCCAGGCGGTGCGGCAGGCGCCGGTGGAGCCCGGCAGGCAGCACACCAGGGTGCCGTTGGCCAGGCCGGCCAGGGCGCGGCTCTGCACGGTGGAGGTGCCGATGTCGAGGATGGACAGCGCGCGGAACAGCTCGCCGAAGCCTTCGACCTGCTTGTCCAGCAGGCAGGCGACCGCCTCCGGGGTGCTGTCGCGGCCGGTGAAGCCGGTGCCGCCGGTGATCAGTACCACCTGCACCGCTTCCTCGGCGATCCAGGCGGCGACCTGGGCCCGTATCCGGTAGAGGTCGTCCTTGAGCAGCACGCGCGCCACCAGGCGATGGCCGATCTCGACGCAGCGGCTGGCCAGCAACTCGCCGGAAGTATCGGTTTCGAAAGTTCGCGTATCGCTGACGGTCAATACCGCGATATTGAGTGGAATGAATTCCGTATTCGGCTTGACGTTCACGCCCGTCGCTCCAGTTGGAAGTTTCCGCGCCAAACTAGAGATGAACGACCAGGCCGTCCAATCGATATGGCAAACCCCATGATCGGGGGTCTCTATCGGCAAATGGAGCGCGGCCCTGAAGCCGTTTTAAAACCCCATGCAATGCGTCGTTTCCGTCATAGAGGCGTCTTATCGACGGATCGGAAGAAGCGATTGGACGCTATTTGGCCACGTGCGTAACCTGAAAAACAGGCAACAGAATCCAAGGGTGCCGTGATGGTGCTGATCGACGAAACTCGAACCGATATATCCGACATCAATGCGCCGCCCGACCCCGCGCAAGCCTACAGTTATGTTGAGTTGGGCGAGAACTGGATAATCGGCGAGGCCGTACTTGCCCGGGAAACCGCCCTGGCCATCAGTTACAACGGCATCAGTCAGGCCGTGATGATGGTATCGCCCGGCAATATGGAAGATTTCGTCAGGGGCTTCAGCCTGACCAATGAAATCGTCACTTCCCTGGATGAAATCCACGATATAAAAGTCAGCCGTTCCGGCGAGGCGTACCTGGCGCAGGTCGAACTGGCCAACCGCGCCTTCTGGGCGCTGAAGGGCCGCCGCCGGCAGCTGGCCGGCACCAGCGGTTGCGGCATCTGCGGCGTCGAGGCGCTGGACCAGGCGCTGCCGGCGCTGACCCCGCTGCGTTTCGCGCCGCTGCCGGAGGCGAGCCTGCTGGAAGGCCTGCGCGAGCGGATCGGCGTCGCCCAGACGGCCGCCCGCGGCAGCGGCGCCCTGCACGCCGCCCTGTACCTCGACGGGCAGGGCGAGGTCCGCCTGTGCCGCGAGGACATCGGCCGGCACAACGCCCTGGACAAGCTGATAGGCGCCATGGCCCAGGCGCGCATCGACCCCGCCGAGGGCTTCGTCGTCGTCACCAGCCGCTGCGGCCTGGAGCTCGTCCACAAGGCGGTGCGCGCCCGCATCGGCACCCTGGTCAGCCTCTCGGCGCCCACCGCGCTGACCGTGGAATGGGCGCGCCGCAACCAGCTCAACCTCATTCACGTCCCCCACCGCAGCCTGCCCAGGCTCTACAGCCCGGCGCCCTGACAGGCGCGCCCCGGAGTCCCGATGAACCAAACCCATGAGTCGGCGGCGACGCTGACCCACCTGGACAACCGTGGCCATGCCCGCATGGTCGATGTCACCGCCAAGCCCGACAGCCAGCGCGAAGCCGTGGCCGAAGCCTGGATCAGGATGAAACCCGAGACCCTCGAGCTGATCCTCGAGCAGGGCCACCCCAAGGGCGACGTCTTCGCCACCGCGCGGATCGCCGGGATCATGGCGGCCAAGCGCACCCACGAACTCATCCCGCTGTGCCACCCGCTGCTGCTCAGTGCGGTCAACGTCGAGCTCAAGCCGGTGCGGCCGGACTCGGTGCGCATTGTCGCGACCTGCCGCCTGAAAGGCGCCACGGGAGTGGAGATGGAGGCCCTGACGGCGGCCAGCGTCGCGGCCCTGACGCTCTACGACATGTGCAAGGCCATCGACCGCGGCATGCAGATCGACTGGGTGCGTCTGCTGCGCAAGGCCGGCGGCCGCTCGGGCCTGTACCAGGTGGAGGATGCGCGATGATCCGGCTGCAGTACTTCGCCCGCTACCGGGAACTGCTCGGCAGCGAGGGCGAGGCCCTGCCCTGGCAAGGCGCCCTGGCCACGCTGGAGGACATCCGCGAACACCTGGCGAGCCGCGGCGGCGCCTGGGCCGAGGTATTCACCCAGGCCAATATGATGTGCGCGCGCAACCAGGAACTGTGCGCCCTGGACGAGCCGGTCGCCGACGGCGACGAGGTGGCGTTCTTCCCGACCGTGACGGGTGGCTGAATAGCCGGCCGAGTGGACGGGCAGCGCCTCGGCGCCGCCCGTCCCTACGTCCTCAGGTCCCGGTTTCCTCCGCCCCCGCGGGCGGCGCCGGCGGTTCGGCCGCCTCGGGCCTGGCACCGCCCTTCTCCAGCGTCACCTTGCCGGCCTCCTTGTCGTAGCCCAGCGCGACGCTGTCCCCGGATACCACCTTGTCACCGAGGATTTCCCGCGCCAGCCGCGTCTCCACTTCCTGGCGTATCTGCCGCTTCAGCTCGCGGGCGCCGAACTCGGGCTGGTAGCCCACCTCGACCAGGTGGTCGACCAGGGCATCGTCGACCGTCAGGCTGATGTCCTGCGCGGCCGCCGTGCGCACCACCCGCTGCAGCTGGATGCGGACGATGGCGCGGATGTCGTCGCGGGACAGCGCATGGAACACGATGATGTCGTCGACGCGGTTGAGGAACTCCGGTCGGAAGTGCCCCTTGAGCACGCCCATCAGCTCGTCGCGCAGCGCCTTGTCGTCCATGCGCTCGGCCTCGGGGCGCTCGAGGTTGTCCATGATGATCGAGGCGCCGAGGTTGCTGGTGGCGATGATGATGGTGTTGCTGAAGTCCACCACCCGCCCCTTGCCGTCGGTGAGCCGGCCGTCGTCGAAGACCTGCAGCAGCACGTTGTTGACGTCGGGGTGGGCCTTCTCGATCTCGTCCAGCAGGATCACGCTGTACGGCCGCCGGCGCACGCGCTCGGTCAGCTGGCCACCCTCGTCGTAGCCGACGTACCCCGGCGGTGCGCCGATCAGCCGGGCCACGGCATGGCGCTCCATGTACTCGGACATGTCGATGCGGATGATCGCCTGCTCGTCGCCGAACACGCTCTCCGCCAGCGCCTTGGCCAGCTCGGTCTTGCCCACCCCGGTCGGGCCGAGGAACAGGAAGGTGGCGATGGGACGGTGGGCCTGGCCCAGCCCCGCGCGCGACAGGCGCACGGCGTCGCTGACCGCCACCACCGCGTGCTCCTGGCCGATCAGGCGCTGGCGCAGCGTTTCTTCCATCTTCAGCAGCTTCTGGCGCTCTTCCTGGGTCAGCTCCGCCACCGGGATGCCGGTCAGCCGCGAGACCACCTCGGCGATGGACGACGTGGTCACCTCCAGTGTCTCGGAGCCGGTCTTGCGCTCCCAGGCCTCGGAGCGTTCATCCAGCTGCGCCTGCTTCTCGCCGATCAGTTCCTCGAAGCTCTTGGCCTCGTCGAAGCGCTTGCGCGAGGTCGCGTAGTCCTGCTCGCGCTTGAGCTGGGCGATCTCCGCCTCCAGCTCCTGGATGTCCGCCGGCCGCGAGGTGGCGCCGATGCGCACGCGGGCGGCGGCCTGGTCGATCAGGTCGATGGCCTTGTCCGGCAGGAAGCGGTTGGTGATGTAGCGGTCGGCAAGCTCCGCTGCGGCGACGAAGGCGTCGTCGGCGAAGGTCACCTGGTGGTGGGCCTCGAGCTTGTCGCGCAGGCCCCTGAGGATGACGATGGTCTGCTCCACCGTGGGCTCGGGGACGAACACCGGCTGGAAGCGGCGTTCCAGCGCGGCGTCCTTCTCGATGTACTTCTGGTACTCGTTGAGCGTGGTGGCGCCGATCAGGCTCAGCTCGCCGCGGGCCAGGGCCGGCTTGAGCACGTTGGCGATGTCGAGCCCGCCCTCCTCGCCGCCCTGCCCGGCGCCGACTATGGTGTGCAGCTCGTCGATGAACAGCACCAGCTCGTCATGCTTGGCCGTGACCTCGTCGATCAGTTGCTTGGCCCGCTCCTCGAACTCGCCGCGGTACTTGGCGCCGGCGACCATCGAATTCAGGTTCACCTCGACCAGGCGCTTGCCGCGCAGCACTTCCGGCACGTCGCCGTTGACGATGCGCTGGGCCAGCCCCTCGACGATGGCCGTCTTGCCGACGCCGGGCTCGCCGATCAGCACGGGGTTATTCTTCTTGCGCCGGGCCAGCACCTCGATGGCGTTCTCGATCTCCTGGGCCCGCCCCAGCACCGGGTCCAGCTTGCCCTGGCGCGCCAGCTGGGTGAGGTCACGGCCGAACTTGTCCAGCGTCGGCGTGCCGCTGGGCGTATCCACCCGGCCGTCCTCGGCGCCCTTGCCGACGATCTTGACCACCTTCTGGCGCAGCGTCTCCGGGGTCACGCCGTATTTCTTCAGCAGCGTGCCGGCCAGGCTCTCGGGCACCGAGGCCAGGCCGATCAGCAGGTGCTCCGGGCCGACGTAGGAATGCCCCAGGTCGCGCGAGGCCTGGAAGGCCAGCTGGAAGGCCTTCTTCAGGCGCGGCGAGATGGTCATGCGGTCGACCGGCGCATCGGGCGAGGCGTTGCCGGTCTGCGCATGCTGGTCGATGTAGCCCTTGATGTCCTGCGGCGACAGCTTCAGCTCCTTGAGCAGGGCGGACACCACGTCGGTATCGGCCAGCACGTACAGCAGGTGCTCGGTATCCAGCTCGTTGCGCCTGAGCTCGTGGGCCTTTTCCGCGGCGCGCTGGAGTATCTCCAGGGTCTGGGCGCTGAAGGCGTCGGTGGCGTCGACCGACTCGCGGGGCACTTCGGCGGCCATGCCGAACCCCTCGCCCTCGTCGCCCGCGCCACCGCCGAAGCGGTCGAAGAAACGCGAAAGCCCGCCGCCCCCCAGCAGCGAGTCGAACGGATTCAGCATGCTCTGGTGCCGCATCAGCTGGCGGTAGTCGTGGTCGCAGATCGACATCGACTTGCGCTCGCCATTCTGTACGACGGTCACGCGGGCGACAGCGGGTCTCGCATTACAGATTTCACAGAGATTCGCCATGATGAACTCTCTCCACGGAACAAGTGGGCGCTTGTAATCGAGCGGCCGCATCTCCAGCAGCGAATAGCCATGAATGAGTTCAATAACGAACCCCAAGTCCTGGCATACGCTGTTTTTTCGAAACGAAAGAGACAGGAAAACTCGAAAAGCAGTAACGGCTATTACACCGTCCGTTCACCATAGTCCGGGAAGTGGGAGGGCGCCAGACGAAATCGACGATAGCCAAACAACGAAAGATGATAAGCAGCCGCGCCATAGTGACGAAACGGCGAAGTAACGCGGAACTATCCGGAAAAGATGACGAACATAACTTTCACAGTGCCTGTCGATGAATGAAAAATTGCACCGCGACAGGCGAAAACCATTGCGACGAAGTGACTCGCCGCAATGGTTCGGGAAAGTTACTGGAAAAACGCGCGAATACGGAAGTTATTCGGCGAGTGACTCCAGCAGGTCCGCGGAGGGCACGAAGAACAGGCTGCCGGTCACTGCGCGGCTGTAATCCAGCAGGCGGTCGTAGTTGCCCGCCGGGCGGCCGACGAACATGTTCTGCAGCATTTCCTCGATGGGCTCGGGCGAGCGGGCATAGCCGATGAAATAGGTGCCGAACTCCCCTGCCCCCGGCCGGCCGAACGGCATGTTGTCGCGCAGGATCTTCACTTCCTTGCCGTCCTTGACCAGGGTGGTGAGGGAGCTGTGCGAGCAGCTCGGCTTGACCGCCTCGTCCAGCTCGATGTCGGACAGCTTGGTGCGCCCGATGATGCGCTCCTGGGCCTCGACGGACAGCTGGTTCCAGCCGGCCATGTCATGCAGGTACTTCTGCACCAGGACGTAGCTGCCGCCGGCGAAGCCGGGGTCCTCGTCGCCGATCAGGGTGAAGTGGGCCGCCTCGCGGCCCGCCGGGTTCTCGGTGCCGTCGACGAAGCCGACCATGCTGCGCATGTCGAAATAGCGGAAGCCCTGGACTTCGTCGACCACCTCCACCGCCTTGCCCAGGCGCGTGACCATCTGCGTCGCCAGTTCGAAGCACAGGTCCATCTGGTCCGCGCGGATGTGCAGCAGGATGTCGCCCGGCGTCGAGACGGCGACGCGCTCGCCGGAGCCTATTGCGCGGAAGCTGTGCAGCGCCGCCGGGCGGGGCGCGCCGAACAGCCTGTCCCAGGCGTCGGAACCAAAGCCGATGACGCAGGAAAGATTGCCCGCCGGCACCCGCTTTCCAACCGAGCGCACCAGGGCGGCGATATCCCCGCACAAGGCGCGCACGGCAGCATGGTTTTCCTCGCCGGAAACCAGTGTCGCCACGAGAAAGATCGCACTACTGGTGATTGGACTATCGACGGCCTGGGGAATGGGGAGTTCTTCTGTCATTTTGCTTGGCAACTACCATCACGGTTGGGCGATCGAGACTACCAGATATTACCGGGCGCATGATAATGCGCCCTCGAAGTGTCGAATTGATTTCACCCGGGAACAAAGAAAGGGGGTGCCGTCCGCACCCCCGAGTATCTGTTGGCCAACTGTCTCAGTTGACTTCGGAGCGCATCACCCGCACCGGAACGGACTTATAGGAAGGTGTTCCGCTGTCCACGTCGATGTAGTCCAGCGGCACCAGTCTATTGGCTTCGGGATAGTACGCCGCAACCGAACCGGCGGCGATCTTGTACTCGATGGCGGTAATCTTCTCGTAACGAAGTTTGCGCCCCGCGGTGATGGTTTCTATATCCACCAGGTCGCCATGTTCCAGCCCCCTGGCCGCCAGGTCGTCCGGGTTCATGAAGAGCACGTCGCGCCGCCCGAAGACGCCGCGGTAGCGATCGTCCATCGCATAGATGGTGGTGTTGTACTGGTCGTGGCTGCGGATGGTCACCAGGCGCAACACGTCCTCGCCCTCCACCACCTTGTCTTCGTGCAGGCCGGGGAAGACGAAGAACTCGGCCTTGCCCGAGGGCGTATCCCACTTGCGCTCGGTCGGCGGCAGCGGCATGCGGAAACCGCCCGGGATGCGTATGCGGGCGTTGTAGTCGTCGAAGCCGGGCACGGTCTTCTCGATCAGCTCGCGGATCCGGTCGTAGTCGGCGACCAGCTCCAGCCAGGGCACCTTGCTGTCCGGCAGCGTGGCGTTGGCCATGCCGGCGACGATGGCCGGTTCGGAGCGCAGCACGTCGGAGGCGGGCTTGAGCTTGCCGGCCGAGGCGTGGACCATCGACATGGAGTCTTCCACGGTCACCGATTGCGGCCCGCCTTCCTGCACGTCGAGTTCGGTCCGCCCCAGGCAGGGGAACAGGAAGCTGTGCTTGCCCACCAGCAGGTGCGTGCGGTTCAGCTTGGTGCCGATGTGCACGCTCAGCTCCAGCTTGCCCATGGCCGGGAAGCACTGCCCGGGGTCGGGCAGCGCCACCGCGAAGTTGCCGCCCAGGCAGATGAGGGCCTTGGCGCTGCCGTCGATCATCGCCTGCATCGCCTGCACGGCATCGTGGCCGTGCTCCGCCGGCGGCTTGAAGCCCAGCACCTGCTCGATTTTGCCGAGGAAGGCGCCCGACGGCTTCTCGGTGATGCCCACCGTGCGGTTGCCCTGGACGTTGGAGTGGCCGCGCAGCGGGCAGATGCCGGCCCCGGGCTTGCCGAAGTTGCCGCGCAGCATCAGCAGGTCGCAGATGAGCCTGACGTTGGCGGTGCCTTCGTTGTGCTGGGTGATCCCCATCCCGTAGGTCACGATGGTGGCGTTGGACTTGGCGTAGGCCGCCGCGACCATTTCCAGGTCAGACTTCTTCAGACCGCTGGCGGCTTCGATGTCCGGCCACTGGGTCGCGTGCAGGTCGGCCACCAGCGCGTCGAAGCCGACGGTGTGGTCCTTGATGAATTCATGGTCGAGCGCGCCGCCCAGGTTCTCCTCGATCTCCAGCAGCGCCTTCATGATCCCCTTGATCGCCGCCGCATCGCCCCCCGCCTTGACCATGAAGTAGGAGGACGCGATGCGCGTGGAGCCGTAGGTGGCCATCTCGATCATGTCCTGCGGGTCGGCGAACCGCTCCAGCGCGCGCTCGCGCAGCGGGTTGAAGACCATGATCGGCACCTTGCGCCGCGACGCCTCGTGCAGCGTGCCCATCATCCGCGGGTGGTTGGTCCCGGGGTTGTGGCCGATGGAGATGATGAGTTCGCAGGTGTCGAAGTCATCCAGCGAAACGGTGCCCTTGCCGATGCCGATCGAGCGCGGCAGGCCGACGCTGGTCGGCTCGTGGCACATGTTCGAGCAATCCGGGAAGTTGTTCGTGCCGTATTCCCGGGCGAACAGCTGGTAGAGATAGGCCGCCTCGTTGGAGGCCCTGCCCGAGGTGTAGAACTCGACTTCGTCGGGCTGCAGCCCGCGGAGTATCTCGCCGATGCGGGCGAAGGCGGTTTCCCATTCGATGGGCTGGTAGGTGTCCGAGGCCCGGTCGTACACCAGTGGGTGGGTGATGCGCCCGAGGTCCTCCAGTTCGTAGTCGGTGCGGTGCAGCAGGGAAGCGACCGGGTGGTTGGCGAAGAACTCGGGGGTGACACGCTTGCTGGTGGCCTCCCAGGTCACCGCCTTGGCGCCGTTCTCGCAGAACTGGAAGGTGGACCGGTGTTCCTTGTCCGGCCAGGCGCACCCGGGGCAGTCGAACCCGGCGGGCTGGTTGGTGCGCATCAGGGTGATGGGCGCCTTGAGGGTATCCATCTGTTCCCGGACGGCCGTGGCCGTCGCCTTGAGAGCGCCCCAACCACCAGCGGGACCATCGTATTTACGAACACCAGGTACCTTGCGTCGAATAGTCATGATCGCTCCATATATACGAGCATGCCGGTAGTTGGGCATGGATCGATGGTTGTATATGTTCAGCCGCTATAGCGATTATCTTCCCGCGCTATAGCGATATTGCCTTGCGCGCTACCCTCCCGAGAAAACAAAACTTCTTTCTTTCAGGAAGAAACCATCGTCGCCAGTCAACGAAAAACTGGCGCCTGTTACATGACTTGTCGAACGGGATCAACAAGAAGTTGCGAGAAAAAATAGCTTGCCCATGCCGCGGGATCGTGCTCTAGAATCTAAGCGGCGCACTTCCGAGATGTCAAGGCAAACAACGAGAGTTGCACAGGCGCAGGCGGGCACTTAGTTAGCTTGCTTTGTGCCCGACACTCTTCGTCGAACTTTCCCTCCACTCCGCGAGGCAGAGAAAGCATGGACACATACAGTTCGACCGCAATTGATCTGGCCCGTCTGCAGTTTGCCTTCACCGTTGGCGTCCATATCGTCTTCCCGGCCATCACCATTGGCCTCGCCAGTTTCCTGACAGTACTCGAAGGGCTTTGGCTTAGAACCGGAAGAGATGTCTACCGGGATCTTTACAGCTTTTGGGTAAAGATCTTCGCGATCAACTTCGGCATGGGCGTCGTTTCCGGACTGGTGATGGCCTATCAGTTCGGCACCAACTGGAGTCGCTTTTCATATTTCGCCGGCGGTATTACCGGGCCGTTGCTGACTTATGAAGTTCTGACCGCCTTCTTTCTCGAAGCGGGCTTTCTCGGCGTGATGCTCTTCGGCTGGGAGCGCGTCGGCCGCGGCCTGCACTTCTTCGCCACCGCCATGGTCGCGCTGGGCACATTGATTTCCACCTTCTGGATATTGTCCTCCAACAGTTGGATGCATACGCCGCAAGGCTTCGAGATCGTCGATGGGCGAGCGGTGCCGGTCGACTGGCTGGCGGTCATCTTCAACCCCTCGTTCCCCTTCCGGCTCGCGCACATGGCCATTGCCGCCTTCCTCGCCACCGCCTTCTTCGTCGGGGCCTCCGGGGCCTGGCACCTGCTGCGCCGCAGCACCGACCCGGCCGCCCGCACCATGCTTTCCATGGCGGCCTGGATGGCGCTGCTGGTCGCGCCCATCCAGGCGGTGGTCGGCGATGCCCACGGGCTCAACACCCTCGAACACCAGCCGGCGAAGATCGCGGCGATCGAGGGCCACTGGGAGAACGTTCCCGGCGAGCCCTCGCCCCTGATATTGGCCGGCTGGCCTGACATGAAGGCGGAAAAGACCCACTTCGCCATAGAAGTTCCAATGCTCGGCAGCCTTATTCTCACCCACAGTCTCGATCGCCAGATTCCCGCATTGAAATCATTCCCGCCGGAAGACAGACCCAACTCCACGGTCATCTTCTGGACCTTCCGGATAATGGTCGCCATGGGGCTTCTGATGATACTTACAGGGTTCTGGAGTTTGTACTTGAGATGGCGCGGTAAACTCTACGATTCCCCGCTGTTCCTGAAGTTCGTGCTCTGCATGGGCCCTTCGGGGCTGATCGCACTGCTGGCCGGCTGGGTAACTACCGAAATGGGCCGCCAACCCTGGGTGGTCTACGGCTACATGCGCACCGTCGATGCCGCCTCGGCGCAAACCACCGCGCAAATGACCATCAGCCTGGTACTTTTCGTGCTCATCTATTTCGTGCTGTTCGGCACCGGCATCGCCTATATGCTGAAACTCGTACATAAAGGGCCGCAGCCCCACGATGCGGAACATCCCATCGAAGGCGGTGCGGGCCAGATGCGTACGCCTGCACGTCCATTGTCGGCATCCGACGACCGTTGACCCGCAAGCATTTCAAACTTGAGGAGTGAATAACATGGGCGTCGATCTCACACTGATCTGGGCATTGATCATCATCTTCGGCATCATGATGTACGTCATCATGGACGGTTTCGACCTGGGCATCGGCATTCTTTTCCTGGCGATAAAGAACAAGGAAGAACGCGACGTCATGATGAATACCGTCGCCCCCGTATGGGACGGCAACGAAACATGGCTGGTATTGGGCGGCGCGGGCCTGTTCGGCGCCTTCCCATTGGCCTACTCGGTATTGCTCAGCGCGCTCTATCTTCCCCTGGTGCTCATGTTGCTGGGGTTGATATTCCGCGGCGTGGCCTTCGAGTTCCGCTTCAAGGCCAGCGACCGGAACCGCCACTGGTGGGACAAGGCGTTCATCGGCGGCTCCATCGTGGCCACCTTCGCCCAGGGCGTGGCCCTGGGCGCCTTCATCGACGGCATACCGGTGGCCGACAACGCCTACGCCGGCGGCAGCCTGGACTGGCTGGCGCCCTTCCCGATCTTCTGCGGCTTCGCCTTGCTGGTCGCCTACGCGCAGCTGGGCAGCACCTGGCTGATCATGAAGACCGAGGGGCAGCTGCAGGCGGAGATGTACCGCTACTCGTCCTACTTCATCTGGATACTGCTGTTCGCCATCGCCATCATCAGCGTCTGGACGCCCCTGTCGCACCCGCAGATCGCCCAGCGCTGGTTCAGCCTGCCGAACCTGATCTACTTCCTGCCGGTGCCGGCGCTGCTGCTCTTCAGCTTCTTCGCCACCCTGATCACCCTCGCCCACCGGGCGACGGTGACGCCCTTCATGCTCACGCTGCTGGTCATCTTCCTGGGCTACAGCGGGCTGGGCATCAGCGTCTGGCCGAACATCATCCCGCCGGCGGTCTCCATCTGGCAGGCGGCGTCGCCGGTGCAGAGCCAACTGTTCGCCCTGATCGGCGCCCTGTTCATCCTGCCCTTCATCCTGATGTACACGTCCTGGAGCTACTACGTGTTCCGGGGCAAGGTGAAGGTCGGCGAGGGCTACCACCACTGATGCCCCGGGCCCGGCGCCGGCAGCCACTCGCTGCCGGCCCAGGCTAGGCCCGTGCGCGGGCCCCCGCCCCCTGCCCCGTGGACGGCAGCGCCCACTGGAAGCACGATTTGCCCAGGGCCTTTGCCACCAGCATGGCCGAATCCGCGGCCAGGACCAGCCCGTCGGCCTGCTGGCCATCGCGGGGGAATTCGGCGACACCGATGCTGACGCCGATCTGCAGGTCCGGGAACTCCTCCAGCAGGCTGGCTTTCGCCACCCCCAGCAGCCGTTCGCACAGCGCTTCGACTTCCGTGCCCGTGGCGCCGGTGATCAGCGCGAACTCATCCCCGCCCAGCCGCGCGAGAAGGTCCCCGTTCCTCACCGTCCGGCTCCATCGGTTGGCGACCCCCTGCAACAGGCGGTCACCCACGGCGTGGCTGTGCAGGTCGTTCACCTGCTTGAAGCCGTCCAGGTCCAGGTAGAGCAGGGTCAGCGACTTCTTCTGGTGCCCCGCCGCCGACAGCGCCTCGCGCAGCGACAGGTCGAAACCGCGCCGGTTGAGCAGCCCGGTCAGCACGTCGTGGCCGGACGCGTATTCAAGGCTCGACAACAACTTCGAACGGGTCTTCATGGTGCGGTGCATGCGCACGGCGACCAGCACCAGAAAGAACAACTGAAGCGAACTCAGGCAGGCGCCCAGAACAAAACATGCAAAGGACTTGATGCCCAGGGCCTGGCCATGTAGCCAGATGAATATCAGAAGCCCGGCCATGGTCGCCCAGGAGAACAGCGACACCCCCAGAAGTGCATTGAACTGATGACGAAGATGGCGGACCAGACTTTCCTGACTAACCTGCAAGACACAACCCCTGGTAAGAATCTCTAGCGCAATTGATCGTCAACCAATTGAAATACTTGAATCATGCGGACGAACGGCGGCACATGGCCCGCGCACTATCCGCATGGCGACGAAACATCTACGAAAGCCCTGGAAGAAAAGCGTGCGAAGACTCAGTGGGGCCACTGAATCCAGAGGTCGAGCAAGGCTCTTTGGCTAATTCCCCGCAAAGCGGTTACTTCTTCTGCAGCCAGCCGTCGACGACATCGCTGCCATATTCCGCCTTCCAGGCCTTCAGAACTTTATGGTTGCCGCCCTTGGTCTCCACGACTTCCCCGCTGTGCGGGTTCCGGTAGACCTTGACCGCCCGGGCGCGACGCTTGGGCCGCGCGCCCCGGCCGCCGCGCGGGCCCGCTTCGCCGAGCGCCTGTGGGTCGAGGATGGCGGTCACGTCGTACAGCGACTTGCCATATGCCGCCATCAGTTCATTCAGTTTCCGCTCGAACTCGATTTCCTTCTGAAGATTGACATCGTTCTTCAGCGACTCCAGATGGGCGATCTGTTCAGCGAGCGCTTTCTCTACAGCGCGAAATTCTGCCAGCTTGGACATGGGAAACCTCTTCAACAAAAGTTTTTCCAATCGAAGAATATACCGGACAAACTCTGCGAATCCAAACACCTGAAGTGCTGAAACCATACATTCGGATATGCCTGCCGAACCATAAGGCAGGCCTACAGGGAAATCACCTCGTTTTCAATCTTCATTCCAGGCACGCTCATTCGATACGGCGATATCGCATATCCGCTGGCAGCCCCATCCGGCTCAAACTACGCGTCCCTGGCCTGGGGCCTTGTGAACATACCTGCCGATACGATCTTGTTCTCTGCAAGCGGGTGGAAACTGCATTTTCGTAGTGTCAGGTATAAGCGGAATACTTGAAGCAAGTTCTATCCGGCTATCGACCGGAATGTTCACGGTTGCGTTGCAACATGGAACGATCCGCAGCCATCCCCCACCCTGACCTGCCGGTTCCATGCGATGCCCGTTTCCCCTGTGGCTGGCGGTCGTTCGCTCGGCTGGCCGCCAAGCTGTATAGTCAATCTATACCTGGCAACTATAATCTGTAGCTATTGAGATAATTGGAGCGTGAGTCCGACGCTACCGATCTTCAGCCGCCAGGCCCTGGCCGAGAACCTTGTCCGCGACCTGGCCGGCGAATCCCTGGCCGACTATGGCTCCGGCATGTTCCTGGCCGCTCCGCGGCGCACCGGCAAGAGCACTTCCTGCGCAACGACCTCGTGCCCGCGTGTGAGCGTCGGGCTGGCAACCCATCTACGTCGACCTGTGGGTGGACCGCGAGAGTGACCCCGCCGACCTGATAGCGGGTGCCATCGCCAAGGTGCTGGCTGAGCACGAAAATACCTTCACCAAGGCGGTCCGCAAGGCCGGCATCGAGAAGAGTGGAAGGCCAGCCGGGGTGAATACGCCCTGGAAGACTCGTCCATGGCGCAATGGCTGACCTGCAACAAGCGGGAGGTCGGGTGAGCGCACAGCTACCCGCGGTCTGACCGGGCAGCGCCGCCCTGCCCTCGCCTCACGCCATCGGCTTGTCGTCGACGCGGTCCCGGGAGGCGCGGGCGGCCAGGGCGTCGAAGGTGCCCGCCGTCAGTGCCTCCTCGCCCTGCTCGTCGAGCAGCCGGCGGAACACCAGGTGCTCCGGGAAGCTGCGGCCGATCAGCGTCAGCAGGCGCAGGCCGCGGTCGGTCAGCTCGAAGTTGTTGCCGGTGCCGCCGTGGTCGCGCGGCCGGTCCTGGATGAAGCCGCCATC
This sequence comes from Pseudomonas sp. JH-2, assembly GCF_036231725.1. Lineage (NCBI taxonomy): Bacteria > Pseudomonadati > Pseudomonadota > Gammaproteobacteria > Pseudomonadales > Pseudomonadaceae > Pseudomonas > Pseudomonas sp. JH-2. Next base: position 16,427 of record NZ_JAZAQP010000007.1, read on the forward strand.
GAACAGCACGCCTTCCAGGTCGCCCGCCACGCGCTTGACGTGGTCGACGCTGCCTTCCAGGGGCTCGCCCCGGGCGATGCGTTCCTCGGCCACTTCCTCGCCGTACTCGCGGGCCTTGTAGGGTTCGTCGGCGCATTGCTGGGCGTGCAGCAGCAATTGTTCGATCAGGTCCCAGTCGTAGCTCATGGCGTGTCTCCCGCGTGGGTCGATGGCTTGCCGGCGTTCGCCGCCGGTCCTGCCTGTTGCGACTGCCGGGCCGGCCGGGAGTTCGAACGCACCGAGCAACGGCGCGCCTTTTCCGTTGGGCAATTCTTTCGAACTCGTCGCCGCCAGGGGTTCCAAACCCTGGTGAGTGCCGCGCCGCGAAGCGTGGCCAGCCACCGCGCCCGCGTGGCGCTTCCGCGAAGGAGCCCGACCATGAGTACGAACCTGCAAGGCAAGAAGGTCCTGATCATCACCGCCAACGCCGGCATCGAGCGCGACGAACTGCTGCGCCCATTGCAGGCCCTGAAGGAGCAAGGCGCCAGCGTCACCCATGGCAGCGTCAAGGGCGGCGAGGCCCAGACCTGGCTCAAGGACAGCGAGAAGGACCTGAAGGTGACCTCCGATGCCCGTCTCCAGGGCCTGAGCGCCGCGGACTACGATGCCCTGGTGATTCCCGGCGGCACGGTGAACGCCGACACCCTGCGCCAGGATGCCGATGCGCAGCGCCTGGTCCGCGAGTTCTCCGAAGCCGGCAAGACGGTCGCGGCCATCTGCCATGGGCCCTGGCTGCTGATCGACGCCGGCGTGGTTTCCGGCAAGACGCTGACCTCCTATTCCAGCGTGCGCACCGACCTGGTCAACGCCGGGGCCGACTGGGTGGACGCCGAGGCCATGGTCTGCCCGGCCCAGGGCTGGACCCTGGTCACCTCGCGTAACCCCAACGACCTGCCGGCCTTCGACGAGGCCATCGGCAAGGCCCTGCAGGCGGCCTGACGCCCATTCACCGAAGCAGACGGAGGGACAGCAGATGAGTACACAGAACCTGGGCCGCTGGGAGCGGCTGTTCTCGGTGGCCCTGGGCCTGGCCGGCGTGCGCAACGGTTTCCGTCGCGGCGGCCGTGCCGCGCCGGCGACTGCGCGCGGCCCTCGTTGCAGGTGCCCCATGGGAAGGAAGAATGCGGCGAAATGCGCGGGCAGGCGATGCAAAAGGACAAAAAGAAGCGCCCCGTCCCTGGGGCCATAAGTAAGGGGAGTTCGCCCGAATCATTCAGGCAGAGCGCCAGGGGCTGCGCAAGCCATGTTCGAAATATCGAGCCTATAAAGTCGATTCCTGCATATTGCATGAAGAAGGCGCAGCGGCAGGCCGCATCATGCTGATATCAAGGTAATGCCACTCATCCCGAAACCCGCTGAATACGCGGCCTACGGATAATCCCCCGATTTCCCTGCTCTGCCTCGTATTCATAATTTCAACCGATTCCTTTTTTCGCTTGAGTCATCGTGGTCAGAGGATTACTTTTCCAGTTCTTCCGCAGCACTCTTCCCCGGCTGTCTTCGGGGCCTTCCCTCCTGTCAGGTTGTTCCCCCCTCCATGCGAACCCTATTGAGTCCCGCGCAGCAGCAGGCTGCGGTGGCGGAGTTTCTTCTCCGCGTTCCCGCCCTGGCGCGGGAGATCAAGCGCTCCCGCCTCGAGGAAAACGAGGACGAACAGGCCTACCGCCTGCGCAAGGGCTGGGCCGAGCTGTGCATCCACGCCCGCTGCATGGGCATGGAGCCCTGGCTGTTCGCCCACCTGCTGATCGGCACACCGGCCGAGCAGATAGAGCGCCTGAAGACTTCGCACAACCCGCTACTGCCCGACTGAACCGGCCGCTCCCGCTCACTCGCCCTGTTCCGTCGAGCCGGGCGGCTGGGCCAGGCCGCGGGGCCCGGCGATGCCCCAGATGGCCAGGCCCAGCACCGGGAAAATGGCGATCAGCAGAGCCCACAGGGCCTTGGCATTCACGCCCTTGTCGCTGCGGAACACGCTGACGATGGCCCACAGGTCCAGCAGCACGATGATCACCGCGGCGGCGATCAGCATCAGGGATACGAACGTGGTCATGGCGCACCTCCTCGGCTCGTTCGATGTCTGCGGTGGGCCGGCCCGCGCGGCCAAGGTTCCATCGCCTGGACCGGCGCCGTGGCGACCTACCGTTCGTCCCGGTGGCTGAACGTGGCCACCGCCCCCCAGTCCTCCGAGAGACCGCCGGCCGCATGCCCGCGGGCATCCACCGACCGACAGGAGGACTGGCACATGGGTTGGAACGACCATCGGGACGCCGCGTTCACGGCTGCGCTGCGGCAGCTGTTCGCCCAGGGCAGCCTGGAGCCGGACAGCCGCGAGGAGATACTCGCCCGCTACATCCTCGAACACGGTTTCGCCGCGCTGTCCGAGGAGCAGCAGCAACGCTTCCGCGACGAGCTGCTGCCGCGGCTCAAGGAGGTGTCCGGGGCCACCGTCCTGCCGATGGACATCCCCCTGCAGGAAACCACGCCGCCGCCCGCCGGCGGCATCAACGACCCGGGCAACGAGGACCCCGGCTCGCTGCTGGAAAGCGAACGGCCGGACGACCCCACCAAACATTCCCGCTGACGGCCCGCCGCAACGGAAGGAGGCTCATCGATGATCCCGTTCACGACCCTGCTGACCCAACCGAAACATGCCTGGGGCGACCTCAGCGCCAGCGTCGACCGCCACCCGCGGGCCTTCGTGCCGCTGTGGCTGGCCCTGCCGCTGATCCCGGCGGTCTGCCTGTTCATCGGCACCACCCAGGTGGGCTGGCAACTGCCGGGCAACGACCAGGTGCAATACCTGAGCGCCAGCAGCGGGGCGCTACTGGCGCTGTGGTGCTACCTGGGCTTTCTCTGCGGGGTGGTGATCATGGCCTACCTGGTGCGCTGGGTGCTGTTCCGCACCGAGAGCCGGCCGGACATCGGCCGCAGCATGGCCTTCACCACCACCATCGCCGTGCCGCTGATGCTGGCCGGGGTGGTGGCGCTGGTGCCCTACCGCTGGGTGATGCTGCTCGCCGCGGCGCTGGCCACGGCCTGCTCGGCCTTCCTGCTGTTCAGCGGGCTGCCGGTGTTCATGCACCTGCGTCGACGCTCGGCGGTGTTCTACGCTTCGTGCATCCTCGGCTTCGGCTTCCTGGCGCTACTGACCACGGCCTTCGCCTTCCTGGAACTCTGGGGGCAGAGCATGGCCGGCAGCGGCGAATACCTGGAGCAGTGAGTGCGGCGGCGGCAGCGGCTCCTCCGGGGGTTGCTGCATGGGCACTTCCTCGGGGAACTCCTCGGGCACCTGGCTTTCCCGGTCGGGAAACGTCGGCGGCTGCTCGGGCTGGGGCCGCTGGAGCTGTATGAAAGGGACCATGGCGTACCTCCTTGGGCAAGGGTGGCTGTCACCCTTGCTTTGGACGCGCCGCGTCAGTTTGGTTCGGTTTTTCCGGCCTCGGCCTGCACCTCCACCAGCAGCGCCAGCAACTGCTCGCGGTCGAAGGGCTTGGCCAGGCGCCGCAGTGACGCGGGGCAGCCTTCCAGGCGTGCCGGGTAGCCGGTCATCAGCACGCAGCACAGCGTCGGGAGCGCCTGCCGGGCGCGCTGGATCAACTGCATGCCGTCCAGGTCGGGCATCGCGTAGTCGGTCAGCAGCAGGTCGAACGCCTCTCCCTCCTTCGCCAGCAGCTCCAGCGCATGCTGCGAGGAGTCGGCGCGGCGCACTTCGCAGCCCAGCTCCAGCAGCAGGGCCGCGGTGCCGGTCAGCACCAGCGGGTCGTCGTCGACGATGAGCACGCTCAGTTCCACCCTTTCCGGCATAGCCGCCTGGGCCGCAGTTTCCTGGGCGTCCTCTTCGCCGTCCGCCGCGGGGAGCACCGCCGGCAGCCAGATTTCCGCGGTGGTGCCCTGCCCCGGCGCGCTGTGCAGCATCAGCGCGCCGCCCTGCTGCTGGGCTATGCCATGGACGATGGACAAGCCCAGGCCGGTGCCCTTGCCAGTGGCCTTGGTGGTGTAGAAGGGCTCCGCCGCCCGGCGCAGGGTCTCGGCATCCATGCCCTGCCCCGTGTCGGAGATCGCCAGGCACACGTAGTCGCCGCCGGCCAGGTTGGTGCGCTGGCCGTCCAGCAGCGTCTCGTTGCGCGCCGAGATGGTGATGGCTCCGCCCTGGGGCATGGCGTCGCGGGCGTTGGTCGCCAGGTTGATGATCGACAGCTCCAGCTGGTTCTGGTCGCTCATCATCCGGTTCAGGTGCAGGGGGAAACGCGTCTCGATGGTGATGGTCGGCCCCAGCGAACTGAGCAGCAGCTCGCTCATGTCCTGCAGCAGCGTCGGCAGCTCGATCGGCTGCGGGAACAGCCGTTGCTTGCGGGCGAAGGCGAGCATCCGCTGCGTCAGCTGGGCGCCACGGCGGGTGGCCTCCAGGGCGTTGCGCCAGATGTCCTGGACGCGCTCGGCGTCGGCCGGCAGGTGCCGGTGCAGCAGTTGCAGGCCGCCGATGATCACCGTGAGCAGGTTGTTGAAGTCGTGGGCGACGCCGCCGGTGAGCTGCCCCAGGGACTCCATCTTCTGCGACTGGATCAGCTCGTTGCGCGCCCGCTCCAGCTCCTCCTGGGCATAGCGCTTGTCGGTGATGTCGCGGGTGATCTTGGCGAAGCCCAGCAGGGTACCGGCGTCGTCGTGGACCGGGTCGATCACCAGGTTGGCCCAGAAGCGGCTGCCGTCCTTGCGCACCTGCAGCCCTTCCTCCTCGTAGCGTCCCTCGGCCAGGGCGATGTTCAGGCTGCGCTCGGGTACGCCGTCGTTGCAATCCTCGGCGGTGTAGAAGCAGGAGAAATGCCGGCCGATGATCTCCTCCGGACGGTAGCCCTTGATCCGCTGCGCCCCGGAGTTCCAGCTGGCCACCCGGCCGTCCGGTTCAAGCATGTACAGCGCGTAGTCGGACACGCCGTTGACCAGCAGGCGGAACTGTTCCTCGCTGCGGCGCAGCGCCTGCTCGGTCTCGTGCTGGGCGGTGCGGTCACGGGTGATCTTCACGTAGCCCAGCAGCTCGCCGCTGTCGTCGCGCACCGCGTCCATCACCACGTGGGCCCAGAAGGTCGAGCCATCGCGGTGCAGCCGCCAGCCCTCGCTTTCGTAGCGCCCCTCGCGCGCCGCGGTGGCCAGCGCCCGCTCGGGCAGCCCCGCCTTGCGGTCGGCGGGCGGGTAGAAACAGGAGAAATGCCGGCCGATGATCTCGCGGGCCTCGTAGCCCTTGAGCCGTTGTGCCCCGGAACTCCAGCTACCGACCAGGCCGTTGGGGTCGAGCATGTAGATGGCGTAGTCCGTCACCGCCTCCATCAGCAACCGATAGCGGGCGTCCTCCACCAGTTGCGCGTTGCTGGCGATCGTTCCTGACATGGCGTTCCTCCACCGAATCGCTTCAGCAAAGCACAGCTTCGCAGGGCGTACCTCATCGGCCGCCAAAAGGGGCCCGCCGGGTGGAAAGTCTGAACCCGCCCCGCCAGGCCCCGTCAACCCTGTGGGCCCCATGCCCCGGGGCCATCCCACAGACCGATGGAGAACTGCCATGAACATCCCCGCCCTACTGCGCGGCACCCTGTTGTCGGCCACCCTGCTGGGCGCCGCCGCACCCCTCTTCGCCGCGGAGCCCGCCGCCCGCGACCAGGCCTTCGCCAGCGAGGCCTCCGCCGCCGGCCAGGCCGAGATCGACGCGGCCAAGCTGGCCCTGCAGAAGAGCCAGGCGGCCGACGTGAAGACCTTCGCCCAGCACATCATCGACGACCACACCAAGGCCAACACCGAACTGCAGGCCCTGGCCACCCGGAAGCACCTCGAGCTGTCCGACCAGCCGGGCATGGCCGACAGGGCCAAGGCGAAGGCGCTGGACATGCGCGACGAGTCCTTCGACGCCGCCTACGCCGACAACCAGGTCGCGGCCCACGAGAAGGCCGTGCAACTGTTCACCGAAGCGGCCGACAGCGCCAGCGATCCCGACCTGCAGCAGTTCGCCCGGGTGACCCTGCCGGTGCTCAAGCAGCACCTGCAGATGGCCCAGGACCTGGCCAAGGCGCATCCCTCCAGGTGACGGCGGCCGCCGGGGCGGCCCCGCCCCGGCCCGCGTCAGCCCAGCACCAGGCGGTTGGCGCGCTCGCCCACCACCATCTCGGTGATCCAGCGCACCAGGATGTCGGTATAGGCGTCCTGGGCCAGCTCGGTGCTCAGCGCATGATCGGCCTCGTCGATGATCCGGTGCGTCAGCGAGTGGGTCTGCTGGAAGGCGGCCCGGTAGCTGAGGATGGTCGCGCTGGGGATGAAGTCGTCGTGCTCCGACTGCACCAGCAGCACGTCGCCGGTGAAGGCGGCGCAGGCGCGCAGGGCGCGGTTGCTCGCCGCCGGCACGCGGCTGGAGCGGTAGGCCATCAGGTCGTCCCGCGGCAGCTCGCGCTTGGGCCGGTCCCAGTCCTCGTCGCGGTACAGTGCCGGCACGCGCAAGGCCAGCCAGCGGATCTTGCGCAGCTCGCTGAGGATGCAGGCGAGGTAGCCGCCATAGCTGGTGCCGACCACGGCGATGGCCCCGGGGTCGATCTGCGGGTGCGCGGCCAGGCGGTCGTAGGCGGCCAGCAGGTCGCGCAGGTTGTGCTCGCGGGTGATCCACTCGCGCTGGCGCTCCTCGGCGCCGTGCCCGCGCAGGTCGAAGGTCAGGCACACGCAGCCCAGGCCGGCGATGCCGCGGGCGCGCCTGAGGTCGCGCTGCTGGCTGCCGCCCCAGCCGTGCACGAAGAGCACGCCGGGCACATGGGTACGCGGGCTGAGGAAGTTGCCCTGCAGGCGCAGGGAGTCGACGTTGATGTCGATGCGCTCGTCATAAGGCGTCATAGGTCCTCCACCATTGCGTATTTCAGCAGGAAGTCGCCACGCCGGTCGGGGCCGCGGTAGATCACCCGGGCATTGGCCGGCAGCGCCTTGTCCTCGAAGATCTCGAAGGACGAGGCGCGCACCGCCTGCAGCGCCGGGTCCGCCACCAAGGCCTGCAGGGCGGCCAGCTCGGCGCCGGTGGCACCGCCCACGCGCCAGGACTGCTCCAGCACGCCGCTGCGCTGCCGGCCCCGGGCATCCACGCCCTGGGCGATGTCGTAGTTGCGCCGCGAGGCGAAGAAGTGCGGCAGGCACTGGCTGGCGGCGCGGTCGAAGGCCCGGCCCTGCTGGATCGCCAGGCGAACCTCGGCGGCCAGGTCCAGCCCCAGCAGGGCGTCGAAGTCGCCGCGTACCACCAGCAGGTCGGAGCCGCCGTAGACCAGCTCGCCGCGGGCGTTGCGGTTCTGCTGCTGGAAGCCATGGTAGGACAGCAGCACGCCGCTGACCTGGGCCTGGCCGACGCTGAGGGTGCGCACCTCGGCGAGGTCGTCCTCGATGGCCAGGCCGGCCAGGAAGTCCGCCTCGTCGTAGCCGGCCAGCGCCGCCTCCAGTTCGTCCACGTCGACTACCACCCGCTGCCCCAGGCCGCCGCGCCCGCCCGCCGGCTTGAGCCGCTGCGGGCCACGCGGCAGGCGCGCGCTGGCGCAGCGCCAGGCGTCCTGGCAGCAGAACGCGCTGTGGCCATCCAGCACCACCGACGCCACCCGCTCGGCGAAGCCGGCCGCCCAGCCCCGCGGGGTGAGCGCGGCGTGCTCGATCAGCGGGTGGACGATCGCCTTGCCGGCCTGGTGGGCCTGCTCGACATAGCCGCCGAACAGGTCCAGCGGCCCCTGCACACCCAGCCGGCGGGCCTGCTCGCGGCCCACCAGGGTGTCGCTGGGCACCCAGTAGTAGTGTCGCTGCGGGTCCCGTGCCGCGGGCGGGCCGTCGAAGAACTCCAGCCCCTGGATTTCCGCCAGCCAGCGGGCCAGCTCGCGGTTGCTGCAGGCGTCCTCGGGCGCAGGGTCGGCCTGCGGCGAGGTGGCGATGACGATACGTCGATTCTCGGCGTGGATCATGCGGCCGCTCCCTTCGTGCGTGGCGTATGAACACTCGACTGTGCCCGCAGTCAGTGGTTCTACGGAGTCGATGAAGCGAGGACAGGACGATGGACCAGGACCGCGAGGCGCAGATACGCCAGAAGGCCCACGAAATCTGGGAAGCCGAAGGCCGCCCCAGCGGCCAGGCCGAACGCCACTGGCGAATGGCCCGGGAACACCTGGGCGAAATCCTCCCGGTGGAAGCCGCCCGCGACGCGCCCCCGGCGGGCAAGGCGCGGAAGCATCGCCGGGGCGGGTGATGCCGTCGGCGCCGAATGACCGTTTGCGGTTATCCGCCGTCATTCGTGCCACCAGGGTGTCCGGCGCGGCCGATGAATCCAATCACGGACGGAGTCCGCGATGGCCCAGCGGCCGCACGAATCATCAGGCAAAACCACGGATATTCGCCCCCACCTCGCCTCCCCACCCACCCCTGCAAAATGCGCGGCACCTCCATCCCGGTCGTGCAACGCGCCCGCATCACAACGCCATCAGACTCACCATTTCCCCTTCTGAATCAACGGCCTGAAACAAGCGCACCGCCTGGTACGGAGCCTGCTTTGCGTACTGAGCCCGGGGCGCCTGCCCCGCAGTGCGTTCCGCAGCGGCAAACGCCGGCCCGGCCCGGCAGAAAATCGAAACTTCGCACCGCGCGGCCCGGTCCCCCTGAAGAGGTCGCCGGCGAAGCGGAGACTCCCAACGAAGGCCGGCAGGATTGTCCGGCCCACTGCAAAGAGGAAGTGGAAGATGCGAAACCTGCTGGCCGATGCCCGCCTGGAAGACCCCTGCCCACCCACGCTGCCGCCGTTTTCCCTGACGGCGGAAGTCACCCCCGTGCGGCGCAGGCGGATCCTCTTCGTCACATCGGAGCTCACCGACTTCGTCAAGGCCGGCGGCCTGGGCGACGTCTCCGCCGCCCTACCGCGGGCGCTGCTGGCCGAGCACGACATCCGCGTGCTGCTGCCCGGCTACCGCCAGGTGCTCAAGGGCGCGGTCGCCTGCCGGGTGGTCGGCCACCTGCCGGGCCTGGCCGCGCTGCCGCCCTGCGACATCGGCGAGCTGCAACTGGCCGACGGCCTGCGCGTCTACGTGGTCATCTGCCCCGAACTCTACGACCGCGAGGGTACGCCCTATGGCGACGACGCCGGCAACGAATGGCCGGACAACCACATCCGCTTCGCCCGCCTGAGCCTGGCCGCCGCCGACATGGCCGCCGGCCTGGCCACCCCCGGCTGGTGCCCCGACCTGCTCCACGTCAACGACTGGCCCAGCGCCCTGGCCCCGGCCTACATGGCCTGGCGCGGGCAGGCCACGCCCAGCGTGCTAACCATCCACAACCTCGGCTACCAGGGCGCCTGCCCCCTGGGCAGCTGCGCCGAGCTGGGCCTGCCCGAGCACGCCGGGCTGCCGGAGAGCATGGAGTTCTACGGCAAGCTGTCGTTCCTCAAGGCGGGCATCAACCATGCCAGCCACATCACCACCGTCAGCGAGACCTACGCCCGCGAGATCACCGGCGAGGCCTTCGGCTGCGGCCTGCAGGGCGTGCTCGCGCAGCGCCGCCGGGAAGGCCGCCTAAGCGGCATCACCCATGGCATCGACGCCAGCTGGGACGCGCGCAGCGACCCGCACCTGGTGGCGCGCTTCGACGCCCGCCGCCTGCAAGGCAAGCGGCGCAATGCCGAGTACGTGGAGCGCAGCTTCGGCCTGCTGCCCGGGCGCGGCCCGCTGTTCGCCGTGGTCTCGCGCCTGGTGCAGCAGAAAGGCATCGACCTGACCCTGGCCATCGCCGACCGCATGGTCGAGGCCGGCGGCCGCCTGGTGGCGATCGGCCGCGGCGAGCCGCCGCTGGAGCGGGCCATGGCGCAACTGGCCGAGCGCTACCCGGGGCGCGTCGGCGTGCGCATCGGCTTCGACGAGACCGAGGCGCGGCGCATCTACGCCGCCAGCGACTTCCTGCTGATGCCCTCGCGCTACGAACCCTGCGGGCTGAGCCAGATGTACGCCCAGCGCCTCGGCTCGCTGCCCATCGCCCGCTGCACCGGCGGCCTGGCCGACACCATCGTCGACGGCGTCACCGGCCTGCTGTTCCGCGAGGGCGACCCGGACAGCTACTTCGAAGCGGTGCAGCGCGCGCTGAACATCCACCGCTACCCCGAGCTGCTCAACGCCATGCGCTGCAAGGCCATGGAAGCCCCGCCGTACTGGAGCAAGGCGGTGCGCCCCTATACCCGGCTGTACCGCGACCTGCTCGCGGAACTGCCCGTGAGCGTGCGCCGATGAGCCGCCAGCTGCCCCGGGCCGGAGCCCTGCCGCAGCCCGACGGGCTGACGCGCTTCGCCATCTGGGCGCCGGACGCGCGGCGGGTGGACCTGCAGCTGGGCGACGGCAGCCGCCTGCCCATGCAGGCCCTGGACGACGGCTGGTACAGCCTGGAAATCCCCTGCGCGGCCGGCAGCGCCTACCGCTTCTGCATCGACGACCGGCTGTCGGTGGCCGACCCGGCCTCGCGGGCCCAGGCCGGCGGCGTGGAGGCCGACAGCCTGGTGCAGGACCCCACCGCCTACGCCTGGCAGAGCCGCGAGTGGCGCGGCCGGCCCTGGCACGAGACGGTGCTCTACGAACTGCACGTGGGCCTGTTCGACGGCTTCGGCGCCCTGCTCGACTTCCTCCCGGGGCTGGTCGAACTGGGCGTCACCGCCATCGAACTGATGCCGCTCAACGCCTTCCCCGGGCGCCGCAACTGGGGCTACGACGGCGTGCTGCCCTACGCCCCCGCCTCGGCCTATGGCACCCCGGAGAACCTCAGGCGGCTGATCGACCAGGCCCACCTGCTGGGCCTGATGGTCTTCGTCGACGTGGTCTACAACCACTTCGGCCCCCAGGGCAACTACCTGGGCGAATACGCCTCGGGCTTCTTCGGCGAGCAGCCCACGCCCTGGGGCCACGCCATCGACTTCGCCCGCCCGGCGGTGCGCGAGTTCTTCATCGGCAACGCCGAGATGTGGGTGCGCGACTACCGCGTCGACGGCCTGCGCCTGGACGCCGTGCACGCCATCGCCGACAAGGCCTTCCTGGTCGAGCTGGCCGGGCGCGCCCGCAGCGCCGCCCAGGGCCGCCACCTGCACCTGGTGCTGGAGAACGAGGACAACCAGGCGAGCCTGCTGCGCCAGGGCTTCGACGCGCAGTGGAACGACGACCTGCACCACGTGCTGCACCACCTGCTGACCGGCGAGCGCGAGGGCTACTACGCCGACTACGCCGGGGCCACCACCGCCAAGCTGTGCGCCTGCCTGGCCGAGGGCTTGGTCTTCCAGGGCCAGCGCGACTACCGCGGGCGGGTGCGCGGCGAACCCAGCGCCGAGCTGTCGCCGCTGGCCTTCGTGGCCTTCCTGCAGAACCACGACCAGGTCGGCAACCGCGCCCTGGGCGAGCGCCTGATCGCCCTGAGCCGTCCCGAGCGCCTGCGCGTGGCGGTGGCCCTGGTGCTGCTGGCGCCCATGGTGCCGATGCTGTTCATGGGCGAGGAATGGGGCGAGCGCAACCCCTTCCTCTATTTCACCGACTACCAGGGCGACCTGGCCAAGGCGGTCAGCGACGGGCGGCGCCAGGAGTTCGCCGCCTTCGGCCGCTTCTCCGGCGCCCTCCCCGAGCCCAACGACTACGAGACCTTCGTCGCCTCGCGGCCGCGCCCGGAACACGCCGACAGCGCCTGGCGCGCCCATTACCGGCGCCTGCTGGAGCTGCGCCATGCCTGGCTCATCCCACGCCTGGACGGCACCCGCGCCCTGGGCGCGGTGCCCCTGGGCGAGGCGGCGGTGAGCGCGCGCTGGCGCCTGGGCGATGGCAGCCTGTGGCGCATCGAGCTCAACCTGGGCAGCGAGGAAGTCTTCGTCGAGGCGCCGGCGGCGCAGACGCAGATCCTCTTCTGCGAAGGCCAGGAAGTCGCCGACTACCGCGCCGGCCGGCTCGCCCCCGGCAGCCTGGCCCTGAGCCTGGAGGACAGCCCATGAGCGATGCGCTGCTGCGCGAACTGGCCGGCGAGGCGGGCCTGAAGCTCGACTGGGTGGATGCCGACAACCGCCCGCAGCAGGCCAGCCCCGAGGTGTTGCGCCAGGTGCTGGAGGCCCTGGGGTTGCCGGCGCAGAGCCCCGGGCAGCTATGCCAGAGCCTCGGCCAGGTGCGCCAGGAGCGCGCCGCGCCGCCCTCGCTGCTGACCCTGGACCAGGGCCGGCCGCTGCAACTGGGCCCCCTGGCCAGGCCCAACGAGGCGTTCCGGCTGGTCCCCGAGCACGGCGAGGACATCGAGGGGCGCCTGGACGAGGCCAGCGCCCTGCCCCCCGTGGCCCAATGCGGCTACTACCGCCTGCAACTGGCCGAGCGGGAGCTGAGCCTGGCCGTCGCCCCGCCCCGCTGCCCCCAGGTGCCGGAACTCTGCGACGGGCGCCGCCACGCCTGGGGCCTGGCGGCGCAGCTGTATGCCCTGCGCGAGCCCGGCGACGGTGGCCTGGGCGACCTGGCGGCGCTGGAGGCCCTGGCCCGCAGCGCCGCCGCCAAGGGCGCCGACGCCCTGGCCATCAGCCCGCTGCATGCCATGTTCGCCGCCGTCCGCCAGGCCTACAGCCCCTACTCGCCCTCCAGCCGGCTGTTCTTCAACGAACTGCACGCCGCGCCGCGCCAGGTCTTCGGCCAGGCCGCGGTGGAGCGGGCCATCGCCGAGGCCGGGCTGGGCGAGGAACTGCACGAGCTGGAAAGCCTGCCCCTGGTGGACTGGCCAGGCAGCGCCCGGGCCCGCGAGCGCCTGCTGCGGCAACTGCATGGCGGCTTCGCCCGGGCCGACGCCGGCCTGCAGCGTGACTTCCAGCGCTTCCGCCACGAGGGTGGCGAGGCCCTGCTGCAGCACTGCTGCTTCCAGGCCCTGCAACGCCGCCGCGGCGAGGCCGGCGACGGCCTGGACTGGCGCCACTGGCCGGCGGCCTTCCTCCGCCCGGAGGCCGAAGGCGTGCGCCAGTTCCTGCTCGAACAGCCGGAGGAAATCGACTTCCAGCAGTTCTGCCAATGGCTGCTGGCGCGCTGCCTGCAACACACCCAGCAGGCGGCGCGCGACGCCGGCATGGGCATCGGCCTGATCGCCGACCTCGCGGTGGGTGCCGACCCGCGCGGCAGCCAGGCCTGGATGCGGCAGGACGAACTGCTGGCCGGAGTCAGCGTCGGCGCCCCGCCCGACGTGCTCAACCGCGCCGGGCAGAACTGGGGCATCTGCGCCTTCTCGCCCCACGGCCTGCGCCTGCACGGCTACCGCGCCTTCATCGAGATGCTGCGGGCCAACCTGCGCTACCCCGGCGGCCTGCGCATCGACCATGTGCTGGGGCTGCGCCGCCTGTGGGTGATCCCCGAGGGCGCACCGCCGGAAGCCGGCGCCTACCTGGAATACCCGCTGGACGACCTGCTCCGGCTCATCTGCCTGGAGGCGCGGCGGGCCCGGGCGCTGATCATCGGCGAAGACCTCGGCACCATCCCCGGGGGCCTGCGCGAGCGGCTCGCCGAACACGGCATCCTGGGCATGCGGGTGCTGCTGTTCGAGCAGGCCGGCGGCCACTTCCACGCCCCGGCGCACTGGCCGGACGCGGCCCTGGCCACCACCACCACCCACGACCTGCCGAGCCTGGAGGGCTGGCGCCAGGGCCACGACATCGACTGGCGCGAGCGCCTGGGCCAGCGCAGCGAGGAACAGGCACGGCACGACCGCGAGGAACGCCAGCGGGACGTCCAGGGCCTGGCCCGGGCGCTGGCCGGGAACGGCATCGCCCGCGAGCCGCTGGACGGCGCCATCGAGTTCGTCGGCCGCACCCCGGCGCCGCTGGTGCTGCTGCCCCTGGAAGACGCCCTGGGCAGCGTCGAGCAGCCCAACCTGCCCGGCCCCGGCGACGAACACCCGAACTGGCGCCGACGCTACCCGGCCCGGGCCGCTCAGATGCTCGACATCCCCGCGGTGAACGCGCGCCTGGAACGCCTGGACCAGGCGCGCCGGGGGCACGACTCATGAACGCCATCCGCGCCACCCTGCGCCTGCAGTTCAACCGCGACTTCACCCTGGACGACGCCCTGCCCTGGCTGGACTACTTCGCCGAACTGGGCATCAGCCACCTCTACGCCTCGCCGCTGCTCACCGCCCAGCCCGGCTCCGGCCACGGCTACGACGTGGTCGACCCCACCCGCATCAACCCCGAGCTGGGCGGCGAGGCGGCCCTGCGCCGGCTGGTCGGCGGCCTGCGCCTGCGCGGCATGGGGCTGATCGTCGACATAGTGGCCAACCACATGCGCATCGGCCAGGCCAACCCCTGGTGGCAGGACGTGCTGCGCTGGGGCCTGGCCAGCCCCTACGCGCACTTCTTCGACATCCACTGGCGCAGCGACGACCCGCTGCTGGACCGCCAGGTGCTGTTGCCCTGCCTGGGCGGCGACTACTTCGACGAACTGCGGGCCGGGCGCATCCGCCTGGGCTTCGCCGAGCACGCCGGCTGCTTCCAGCTGCACTACGGCGAGCAGTGCTTCCCGGTGTGCCCGGCCACCTACGGGATGATCCTGGTGCACGCCGGCGAAGGCCCGCTGTACGAACTGGCGCCGCGTTTCGCCGAACTGCGCGGCCACCCCCAGGCCCGCGTGCTGGCCACTGCCCTGTGCCGGCGCCTGGCGGCACTGCTGGGCGACGGGGCACTGTGCGAACGCCTGCTGGGCTTCTACCAGGTGGCTGAGGGCCGGGACTGGCGGCCCCTGCACCGCCTGCTGGAGAACCAGCACTACCGCCTGGCCAACTGGCGGGTGGCGGCCGACGACATCAACTGGCGGCGCTTCTTCGACATCAACGAACTGGTCGGCCTGCGCGTGGAACTGCCGGATGTGTTCGGCGCCTGCCACGCCTACCTCCTGCAACTGATGCAGGAAGGCCTGGTGGACGGCCTGCGCATCGACCACGTCGACGGCCTGGCCGACCCGCGCGGCTACTGCCGGCGCCTGCGCCGGGCGTTCCGCGACGGGACGGCGCCGCTGTACGTGGAGAAGATCCTCGCCGTCGGCGAACGGCTGCCGGCGGACTGGCGGGTGGACGGCAGCAGCGGCTACGACTTCATGAACCAGGTGTCGCTGCTGCAGCACGACCCGCGCGGCGAAATCCCCCTGCGGGCACTTTGGGAGCAGACCAGCGGCCGCCGCCAGGGTTTCGATGACGAACGCCTGGCGGCCCGCGAATGGGTGCTGGGCGGCGCCTTCGCCGGCGACCTGGAAGGCATGGCCCAGGAGCTCTGGCAACTGGCGCGCACCGACCTGGCCAGCCGCGACCTGCCCCTGGGCTCCATCCGCCGCGCGCTGTTCCAGCTGCTGCGGGCCTTCCCGGTGTACCGCACCTACGCCGGCGCCTGCGGCCGTTCGGCCCAGGACCGGCGCTATTTCGAACAGGCCCGCGGCGCCGCGGAGGAACGCCTGGACGAGCATGACCGGCGCACCCTGGCCTGGCTCGGCCGGGTGCTGGGCGGCGAGCCCCTGCGCGCTGTGCCGCCCGGGCCGCTGCGGCAGAAGCGCCGGCAGGTGCTGGCGCGCTTCCAGCAACTGACTCCGCCCATCGCCGCCAAGGCCCTGGAAGACACCGCCTGCTACCGCCACGCCGCCGCCCTGGGACGCAACGACGTGGGCTTCGACCCGCAGCGCCTGGCGGCGCCACCCGCGGAATTCCACGCCGCCTGCCAGGCGCGCCTGGCCGAATTCCCCCGCGCCCTGCTGGCCACCGCCACCCACGACCACAAGCGCGGCGAGGACTGCCGCGCCCGCCTGGCCGCGTTGAGCGAACGCGCCCCCTGGTTCGCCGAGCAGGTCGCGCAGTGGCGCCCCCTGGCCGCGGCCCTGCGCCACCCCGGGACGCCCCATGCGCCCAGCGGCGGCGACGAGCTGATCCTCTACCAGTGCCTGCTGGCCAGCTGGCCCCACGAGCTGGGCGAAGACGACGCCGAAGGGCTGCGCGCCTACCACCGGCGCATTGCCCAGTGGCAGCTCAAGGCGCTGCGCGAAGCCAAGCTGGAAACCGACTGGAGCGCCCCCGTGCAGGCCTACGAAAGCGCCTGCGCGGACTTCCTCGACGCCCTGCTCCTGCAACCCGCCGGCCGGGAACTGCGCGACGCCGTGGCCGCGGCGGCCCGGGCGCTGATGCCCGCCGGCGCGCTCAACGGCCTGGCCCAGTGCCTGCTGCGCTGCACCGCCCCCGGGGTGCCGGACCTGTACCAGGGCTGCGAGTTCTGGGACTTCAGCCTGGTGGACCCGGACAACCGCCGCACCCCGGACTACGCCCGGCGCCAGGCCACCCTGCAAGCGAACCCCGACTGGCCGCAGCTGCTGGAGCACTGGCGCGACGGGCGCATCAAGCAGGCCCTGCTGCACCAGGCGCTGCAGCTGCGCCGGCGCTGGCCGCAACTCTTCGAGCACGGCGGCTACCAGCCCCTCGACCTGCACGGCGAGCACGCCGGCTGCCTGCTCGCCTTCCTGCGCAGCCATGCCGGCCGGCACCTGCTGGTGCTGGTGCCGCGGCTGTGCGCGGGCCTGCTGGAAGACACGCCGCTGCCGCGGGTGGGCGCCGAGCGCTGGGGCGACACTCGCGTGCGCCTGCCGGCCGGGCTGGCCGGCCGCCACTGGCAGGGC
Organism: Pseudomonas sp. JH-2; assembly: GCF_036231725.1. NCBI lineage: Bacteria > Pseudomonadati > Pseudomonadota > Gammaproteobacteria > Pseudomonadales > Pseudomonadaceae > Pseudomonas > Pseudomonas sp. JH-2. Next base: position 33,127 of record NZ_JAZAQP010000007.1, read on the forward strand.
CTGGCCGGCGGGCACCGCGACGACGACGCCGAACTGGCGGTGGCCGCCCTGCTGGGCGAGTTGCCGGCCAACCTGCTGACCTGCGCCGACGAGGAGGCAAGCCCATGAACATCGACGAACGCCGGGTACGCGAACTGGCCCACCAGATCTGGGAATCCGAAGGCCGCCCCGAGGGCCAGGCCGAACGCCACTGGCGGATGGCCCGCAGCCTGGCCGAGGCCGAGCAGGAACAGATCGCCCAGCGCGAGGCCCCCGGCGAGGCGCCGGAGAAGCCGGCCCTGCTGCAGAAACCGCCGCGGCGCAAGGGCAAGCTGCCCGCCGCCGACCCCGAGCGCCCTGACCAGGGCTGAGCCCGGCGCCTTCCCCGCCCCATCGGCAAGCAGAGGACCCCCTCATGAGCAAACGCTCGCACTCGCGAGTCACCGAAGGCCGTCCCTTCCCCCTGGGTGCCACCTGGGACGGCCTGGGCGTCAACTTCGCGCTGTTCTCGGCCCACGCCACCCGCGTCGAACTATGCCTGTTCGACGCCAGCGGCAAGCGCGAGCTGGAACGCATCGAGCTGCCCGAATACAGCGACGAGATCTGGCACGGCTACCTGCCCGACGCCCACCCCGGGCAGATCTACGGCTACCGCGTGCACGGCCCCTTCGAGCCGGACGCCGGGCACCGCTTCAACCCCAACAAGCTGCTGATCGACCCCTACGCCCGCCAGCTGGTGGGCCAGCTGCGCTGGTCCGAGGCGCTGTTCGGCTACACCATCGGCTCGCCCGACGCGGACCTGAGCTTCGACACGCGCGACAGCGCGCCTTTCGTGCCCAGGTGCAAGGTCATCGACCCGGCCTTCACCTGGGGCGAGCAGCGGTTCACCCGCATCCCCTGGGACGAGACGCTGCTCTACGAGGCGCACCTGCGCGGCATCAGCATGCGCCACCCGACGGTGCCCGAGCGCCTGCGCGGCACCTGCGCGGGGTTGATGAACGCCGAGCTGATCAAGCACCTGCGCCACCTGGGCATCACCAGCCTGGAGCTGCTGCCGGTGCACGGCTTCGTCGACGACAAGCACCTGCTGGAAAAGGGCATGAGCAACTACTGGGGCTACAACAGCATCGCCTTCTTCGCCCCCCACGCCCGCTACCTGGCCAGCGGCCAGGTCAACGAGTTCAAGGAAATGGTGGCGCACCTGCACGACGCCGGCATCGAGCTGATCCTCGACGTGGTCTACAACCACACCGCCGAGGGCAACGAGCTGGGCCCGACGCTGAGCATGCGCGGCATCGACAACGTCTCCTACTACCGCCTGCAGGCCGACGACCGGCGCTACTACGTGAACGACTCCGGCACCGGCAACACCCTGGACCTCAGCCACCCCTGCGTGCTGCAGATGGTCACCGACTCGCTGCGCTACTGGGCCACCGAGATGCGCGTGGACGGCTTCCGCTTCGACCTCGCCTCCATCCTCGGCCGCTACGCCGAAGGCTTCGACGAGCGCCACAGCTTCCTGGTGGCCTGCCGCCAGGACCCGCTGCTCAGCCACCGCAAGCTGATCGCCGAACCCTGGGACTGCGGCCCCGGCGGCTACCAGGTGGGCCGCTTCCCGCCCGGCTGGGTGGAATGGAACGACCGCTTCCGCGACACCCTGCGCAGCTACTGGCGCGGCGACGAGGGCCAGCTGCCGGATCTGGCGCGGCGCCTCACCGCCTCCGGCGACCTGTACAACCATCGCGGCCGCCGGCCCTACGCCTCGGTCAACTTCATCACCGCCCACGACGGCTTCACCCTGCGCGACGTGGTGTCCTACGACCACAAGCACAACGAGGCCAACGGCGAGGACAACCGCGACGGCCACGACGACAACCGCTCCTGGAACCACGGCGAGGAAGGCCCCACGGGCGACCCGGCGATCCGCCAGCTGCGCCTGCGGCAGATGTGCAACCTGATGGCCACCCTGCTGCTGGCCCAGGGCACCCCCATGCTGCTGGCCGGCGACGAGTTCAGCCGCACCCAGCAGGGCAACAACAACGTCTACTGCCAGGACAACGAACTGGGCTGGATCGACTGGAACCTCGACGACGAGGGCCGCCAGCTGCAGGCCTTCACCCGCTACCTGATCCGCCTGCGGCGGCGCTACCCGATCCTGCGCCGCGGGCGCTTCCTGGTCGGCGAGTACAACGCCGAGCTGGGGGTGAAGGACGTGACCTGGCTGGCCCCCGACGGCCGCGAGATGACCCAGGAAGACTGGGAAACGCCCCAGGCCCGCTGCCTGGGAATGCTCCTGGACGGCCGCGCGCAACCCACCGGCATCCGCCGCAGCGGCGCCGACGCCACCCTGCTGCTGTTGCTCAATGCCCACCACGAGCCGCTGCAGTTCCAGCTCCCCGGCGTGGCCCAGGGCCGCGACTGGCAATGCCTGCTGGACACCATGGCCGAGCCGCCGGCCCTGGACGACGGCCTGGTGCACGGCTTCGACGCCGCCTTCGAACTGGGCCCGCGGGCGCTGGCGTTGTTCGTGTTGCGCAAGGAGGGGGATGGGTGACGGGCGTGGTTTCCCGTAGGGCGCATAACGCCTACGGCGTTATCCGCCGTTTGCGTCGGGCCCGGGTGCATGGAACGACGGCGGATAACCGCGAACGGTTATTCGCCCTACGAACCTGCCGGCTGACGCTGTGTTATCCGCGTTCGGCGCCAGCACACCCTCCCCCGGACAATCGGATGAAATCCGCCTGAACGGTGCCCCCGGCGCCCAGTCGGAAGCTATAGGCGCCCGCGAAGGCGTCCCCAACCGCAACCGCTATGGAGGACAGCATGAAAATCAGCGAAATCATGACGCGCAACGTCCAGACCACCGCCCCCGACACCTCGCTGCAAGAGGCCGCCGCGGCCATGGCACGGATCGACAGTGGCGCCTTGCTGGTCAACGACGGCGACCGCCTGGTGGGCATGGTCACCGACCGCGACATCGTCGTCCGCGCGGTGGCCGCCGGGCTGGGGGTGGATACCCCGGTGTCGCGGGTGATGAGCGGCGACATCCACTACTGCTTCGAGGACGAAGAAGTGCAGCACGTGGCCCGCAACATGGCGCAGGTGAAGATGCGCCGGCTGCCGGTGCTGACCCGCGAGAAGCGCCTGGTGGGCGTGGTCTCCCTCGGCAACATCGCCGCCTGCCGCGACGCCCAGGCCAGCGACACCGTGCTGCGCGGCGTGGCCCAGGCCCACTGACCAGCCCCCTGGCCACGGCGCCGCCCGGGCCGTGGCCGGCCGCACAGCGGGAGAACGACATGAAAGCTGTGGTATTCCACGACGTCGGCGACATCCGCCTGGACGAGGTCCCGGAGCCGACGCTGCGCCAGCCCAACGACGCCATCGTGCGCCTCACCGCCTCGGCGATCTGCGGCACCGACCTGCACTTCGTGCGCGGCAGCGTGGGCGGCATGAAGCCCGGCACCATCCTCGGCCACGAAGGCGTGGGCATAGTCGAGGAACTGGGCGACGAGGTGCGCAACCTGCAGGTGGGCGACCGGGTGGTGGTCCCCTCCACCATCGCCTGCGGCAACTGCGTGTACTGCCGCGCCGGCTACTACGCCCAGTGCGACGTCGCCAACCCCGGCGGCCAGCGCGCCGGCACCGCCTTCTTCGGCGGGCCCGAGGCCAACGGCGCGTTCCACGGGCTGCAGGCCGAGAAGGCGCGCATCCCCTACGCCAACATCGGGCTCATCCGCCTGCCCTCGCAGATCAGCGACGACCAGGCGATCCTGCTGTCCGACATCTTCCCCACCGGCTGGTTCGGCGCCGAGCTGGCCGAGGTGGGCAGCGGCGACACGGTGGCGGTGTTCGGTTGCGGCCCGGTGGGCCAGTTCGCCATCGCCAGCGCGCTGCTGAAGGGCGCCTCGCGGGTGTTCGCCATCGACCGCCACCCCGACCGCCTGCACATGGCCCGCCAGCAGGGCGCGGAGGTGATCGACTTCGAGCGCGAGGACCCGCTGCAGGCGCTGCTCTGGCTTACCGACGGCATCGGCGTGGACCGCGCCATCGACGCCGTCGGGGTGGATGCCGAGCGCAGCCACGGCGAGGTCACCCCGGCGCCCAGTGAAGGCCACGAGTCGCCCTGGACGCCGGGCAACGCGCCGGCCCAGGTGCTCGACTGGGCGGTGGCCGGCCTGGCCAAGGCCGGCACCCTCGGCATCATCGGCGTGTACGGGCCGGACTCGCGGACCTTCCCCATCGGCATCGCGATGAACCGCAACCTGACGCTGAAGATGGGCAACTGCCACCACCGCAAGTACATCCCGCGGCTGATCGAACTGGTGCTGAGCGGGCGCATCGACCCGGCCAAGGTGCTCACCCAGGTCAAGCCCATCAGCGACGCCATCGCCGCCTTCGAGGCGTTCGACCAGCGCCAGACCGGCTGGGTGAAGGTGGAACTGCAACCGCAGCGCCGGCACGCCGCCGCGGGCGACGAGGAACGCGTCCGCCAGCCGGCGCCGCCCGCCACGGAGTGACGCCATGGGAACGGACGGCCTGCACATCGGCATTTCCGGCTGGCGCTACGCCCCCTGGCGCGGCGAGTTCTACCCCAAGGGCCTGCCCCAGCGCGAGGAGCTGCGCTATGCCTCCCATGCCTTCGCCAGCATCGAGCTGAACGGTTCCTTCTACGGCCTGCAGACGCCCGAGCGCTACCGCCCATGGAAGGCGCAGACCCCCGAGGGCTTCCGCTTCAGCGTCAAGGGCCCGCGCTTCGTCACCCACCTGCGGCGCCTGCGCGAGCCGGAACAGGGCCTGGCCAACTTCTTCGCCTCCGGCCCCCTGGAGCTGGACGAGAAGCTCGGCGCCTTCCTCTGGCAGCTGCCGCCCAGCCTGGCCTACAGCGGCGAACTGCTGGAGGAGTTCCTCGCCCTGCTGCCACGCGACAGCCATGCGGCGGCCGAACTGGCGGGCTCCGCGGACGAGCGCCTGCGCCACGGGCAGCGCCCGCCGGGCAGGCGCTTCCCTTTGCGCCATGCCCTGGAGGTGCGCCACAAGAGCTTCTGCACCCCCGGCTTCACCGACCAGCTGCGCCGGCACGGCGTGGCCCTGGTAATGGCCGACGCGCCGTCGAAGTGGCCCTACGCCGAGGACCTCACCGCCCCGGACTTCACCTACCTGCGCCTGCACGGCGCCGAGGAACTCTATGCCAGCGGCTACGGCGAGAAGGCCCTGCGCCGCTGGTGCGAGCGCATCCGCCTGTGGCGCAACGGCCTGCAGCCCGCGGATGCCGAGCTGATCGACGCGGACAGGCGCGGCGACCGCCGGCACCGCGAGCTGTACTGCTACTTCGACAACGACATCAAGGTGCGCGCGCCCTTCGATGCCTTCCGCCTGATGCAGCTGCTCGACGTCCACCTGCCGCAGCAGCAGGTGCCGGGCGCCGCGGTGGAGGGCTGGGCATGAACCAGCCGGCCCGCACCGGCGCCGGCCAGGCGATGGCCAGCGGCCTTTCGCTGCGGGTACTGACGGTGAACACCCACAAGGGCTTCAACGCCTTCAACCGCCGCTTCATCCTCCACGAGCTGCGCGAGGCGGTGCGCGCCACCGCGGCGGACCTGGTGTTCCTCCAGGAAGTGCACGGCGAGCACCAGCTGCACGCCGGGCGCCACCCCGGCTGGCCGGCCACGCCGCACTACGAGTTCCTCGCCGACAGCATGTGGCCGGCCTTCGCCTACGGCCGCAACGCCGTCTACCCCGAGGGCCACCACGGCAACGCCCTGCTCTCGCGCTACCCGATCCTCAGCCACGACAACCACGACATCTCCATCGCCGGCAACGAGCAGCGCGGCCTGCTGCACGCCTGCATCGACCTGCCCGGCAGCGCCCCGCTGCATGCCGTGTGCGTGCACCTGGGGCTGCGCGAGGCGCAGCGGCGGCAGCAACTGGCGCTGCTCTGCCGCCTGGTGGAAAGCCTCCCCGCCCAGGCGCCGCTGATCGTCGCCGGCGACTTCAACGACTGGCGCTGCCAGGCCGGCGCCCTGCTCGCCGGCTGCGGCCTGGCGCCGGCCTTCGCCCACAAGGCGGGCGCCCCGCGCAGCTTCCCGGCGCGCTGGCCGCTGCTGCGCCTGGACCGCATCTACCTGCGCAACCTGCGGGTGCACGCCAGCCAGGTGCTGGGCGGCCGGCCCTGGCCGCACCTGTCCGACCATCTTCCCCTGCTCGCCGAGGTGAGCCCATGAACGAGCGCTGGCACGCGGGCAACCGTGTCGAACTGCTGGTCAACGGCGAGGCCTTCTACCCGCGGGTGTTCGAGGCCATCGCCAGGGCCCGCCGCGAGGTGCTGCTGGAGACCTTCATCATCTACGAGGACAAGGTCGGCCTGGCCTTGCGCAAGGCACTGCTGGCGGCGGCCCGGCGCGGCGTGCGGGTCGAGCTGATCGTCGACGGCTACGGCACCGCCGACCTGGGCACGGACTACATCGGCAGCCTGCTGGAGGCCGGGGTGCGCCTGCACCTGTTCGACCCGCGCCCGCGGCTGCTGGGCCTGCGCACCAACCTGTTCCGCCGCCTGCACCGCAAGCTGCTGGTGGTGGACGGCAGCACCGCCTTCGTCGGCGGCATCAACTTCAGCGCCGACCACCTGGCCGACTTCGGCACCATGGCCAAGCAGGACTACGCGGTGCTGGTGCAGGGCCCGGTGGCCCAGGATATCCGCCAGGCCAGCCTGGCCCTGCTGGAGGAGTACGGCAGCACCCCCGAGCGGCTGCCGCCCGGCCTGCCGAGCCTGGCCGGCGAGACCCGCGCCTGCCTGGTGCTGCGCGACAACGGCCCGCGCAGCACGGCCATCGAGCGGCACTACCTGGCGGCGATCCAGCGCGCGCGCCGGCGGCTGACCATCGCCAATGCCTATTTCTTCCCCGGCTACCGCCTGCTGCGGGCGCTGCGCCAGGCCGCGCAGCGCGGCGTGGAGGTGCGCCTGATCCTCCAGGGCCTGCCGGACATGCCGCTGGTGCGCCTGTGCAGCAAGCTGCTCTACGACACCCTGCTGCGCGATGGCGTACGGATCTACGAGTACTGCGACCGCCCGCTGCACGGCAAGGTGGCGGTGGCCGACGGCCGCTGGGCCACGGTGGGTTCGAGCAACCTGGACCCGCTGAGCCTGTCGCTGAACCTGGAGGGCAACCTGATGATCGACGACGCAGGTTTCGCCCAGGCGCTGGAAGCGCACCTGGACGCCCTGGCCCGCGACAACTGCCGGCGCATCAGCCGCAAGGTGGCGCGCCGCGGCTACTGGTGGCGCGCGCCCCTGGTGTTCCTGAGCTTCCACTTCCTGCGCCATTTCCCGGCCATCGCCGGGCAGTTGCCGGCGCACCGGCAGAAGCTGCGCTCGCCACGGGGGCTGGACGGCGAGCCGGCGGCGGACGCCCCGCGGGTGCGGCCATGAACGCCGCCGCGCCGCGGGAGCGGCACAAGCAGGCCTGGAAGCTGGCCCGGCGCGGGTTCTCCATCGCCCTGCTGGTGCTGCTGCCGGTGCTGCTGTTCCTGCTGATCCGCGCCACCGACTGGCAGGAGGTGTTCCACCTGCTGCGCGAGTACCGCGCCACCACCCTGCTCCTGGGGCTGGCCATCAGCCTGGCCAGCTACGCGGTGTTCAGCAGCTTCGACGTGCTCAGCCGCTACTACATCGGCCACCCGCTGCCGGTGCGGCGGGTGTTCACCGTGGCCTTCGTGTGCAACGCCTTCAACCTCAACCTCAGCTCCTGGGTCGGCGGCGTGGCCCTGCGCTACCGCCTGTACGGCCGCCTGGGCATGAGCGCGGCGGACATCACCCGCATCCTCAGCTTCAGCCTGGTGACCAACTGGTACGGCTACCTGCCGCTGGCCGGCGCGCTGTTCGTCACCGGCTACCCCGACCTGCCGGACGACTGGTCGGTGGGCCGCAACGGCCTGCGGCTGATCGGCGCTCTGCTGCTGGCCCTGGGCGTGGCCTACCCCCTGGCCTGCCGCTTCGCCCGGCGCCGCGCCTGGGGCTGGCGGCAGTACAGCCTGGCCCTGCCGAGCTGGCGCCTGGCGCTGCTGCAGGGCGCCATGGGGGCGGCCAACTGGTCGCTGATGGCGCTGCTGGTGAGCGTGCTGCTGCCGGACAGGGCCAGCTACACGGAAGTGCTGGCGACCCTGCTGATCAGCAGCATCGCCGGGGTGGTGCTGCACGTGCCCGCCGGGCTGGGGGTGCTGGAGGCGGTGTTCATCGCCATCCTCCACGACCACCTGGGCCGCGGCCCCCTGCTGGCGGCGCTGATCGGCTACCGGGTGCTGTACTTCCTGGTGCCGCTGTTCCTCGCCTGCCTGGTCTACCTCTGGCTGGAACGCTGGGCCCGCCGCCTGCGCCGCCGCCAGCGACGCCTGGCGCGGGCGGCGGAGAATGCGCCGTAGGATGGGGGTCGTGCTTCGGACCGGTTATGGTTATCCGCCGTCATCCGTGCCACCGGGGCGTCCGGCATGGCCGGCGAGTCCAATCGCGGACGGAGTCCGCTCCTACGCCCGAGCCATGCCATTCCCCTGTAGGAGCGCGCCCTGCGCGCGAATCGCGGGCAGGGCCCGCTCCTACATCCATGCTTCCTGGAATCGTAGGAGCGGACTCCGTCCGCGATAGGCCGAGCCCCGTTGCGAAATCGCAGATGAATCCATGCCTCCCTGGCCTGTAGGACGAATAACCGTTCGCGGTTATCCGCCGTTGGCCCGCGCTCCCGTGGCTACAGCCCCGCATCGGGAGCCGGTTCCAGGATCAGGCTGCCCAGCGGCGGCAGGTCCAGCAGCAGCGAATACGGCTGGCCATGGGAGGGTTCCGGGAGCGTCTCGCAGCGCTCGCGGCTGCCGGCGTCGGAGCCGGCGTAGGCGGCGCCGTCGGAGTTCAGGCGCACGCGCCAGGCGCCCTGCAGCGGCACCCCCACCCGGTAGCCCTCGCGCGGCTGGGGGGTGAAGTTGTGCACCACCAGCAGCGGCGAACGCTCGCGGTCCAGGCGCAGCCAGGCGTAGACGCTGTTGCGCTGGTCGTCGCCGATCAGCCAGTGGAAGCCCTCGGGGCCGTCGTCCAGCTGGTGCAGCGCCGGCAGCCCGCGGTACAGGCCGTTGAGGTCGCGCACCAGCGCCTGCACCCCCAGGTGCTCGGCGTAGCGCAGCAGGTACCAGTCCAGCTGGTCGTCGTGGTCCCATTCGCGCCACTGGCCGAACTCGCAACCCATGAACAGCAGCTTGCGCCCCGGGTGCGTCCACATCAGGCTCAGGTACAGGCGCAGGTTGGCGAACTGGCGCCAGCGGTCGCCGGGCATCTTGGCCAGCAGCGAGCCCTTGCCGTGCACCACCTCGTCGTGGGAGATGGGCAGGATGAAGCGCTCGGTGAAGGCGTACAGCAGGCCGAAGGTCAGGCGGTGGTGGTGGTAGCCGCGGTACAGCGGGTCCTCGCGGATGTAGGCCAGGGTGTCGTGCATCCAGCCCATGTTCCACTTGTGCGAGAAGCCCAGCCCGCCCTCGGCCACCGGCCGGCTGACGCCGGGCCAGGCGGTGGATTCCTCGGCGATCACCAGGGCGTCGGGCACCTCGGCGGCCACCACTTCGTTGAGGTGGCGGAGGAACTCGATGGCCTCCAGGTTCTCGCGCCCGCCGTGGCGGTTGGGGATCCACTCGCCTTCCTTGCGCGAGTAGTCGCGGTAGAGCATCGAGGCCACGGCGTCGACGCGCAGGCCGTCGACGTGGTACTCGCGCAGCCAGTGCAGCGCCGAGGCCAGCAGGAAGCCGTGCACCTCGGTGCGGCCGAGGTTGTAGATGTAGGTGTCCCAGTCCGGGTGGAAGCCCTCGAAGGGGTGCGCGTACTCGTACAGCGCGGTGCCGTCGAACTGCCCCAGGCCGTGCTCGTCGGTGGGGAAATGCGCCGGCACCCAGTCGAGGATGACGCCGATGCCGGCCAGGTGGCAGCGCTCGACGAAGGCGGCGAACTGCGCCGGGCTGCCATAGCGCGCGGTGGGCGCGAACAGCGACAGCGGCTGGTAGCCCCAGGAGCCGCCGAAGGGGTACTCCATGACCGGCATCAGCTCGACGTGGGTGAAGCCCATGTCCTGCAGGTAGGGGATCAGCCGCTCGGCCAGCTCGTCCCAGCTCGGCGGCCGGCCGTCCAGGGTCTGCCAGGAACCGGCGTGCAGCTCGTAGATCGCCAGCGGGCTTTGCGGCCCCTGGCGGCCGTGGCGCTCGCGCATCCAGCGCTCGTCCCGCCATTGCCGCGGGGTGGGCTCGGCCACCCGCGAGCCGGTGGCCGGCGGCCGCTCGGTGGCCAGCGCCAGCGGGTCGGCCTTCAGCGGCAGCAGGCCGCCGGGGCCGAGGATTTCATACTTGTAGACCTCGCCGGGCTGCAGGCGCGGCACGAACAGTTCCCAGACGCCGCTGGGGTAGCGCAGGCGCATGGCGTGGCGGCGCCCGTCCCAGGCGTTGAAGTCGCCCACCACCGACACGCGCCGGGCGTTGGGCGCCCACACCGCGAAGCGCACCCCGGCCACGCCGTCCAGGGGCATGGCCTGGGCGCCGAAGCACTGGCCGAGGTGGCGGTGGTTGCCCTCGGCGAACAGGTAGAGGTCGGTGTCGCCCAGCAGCGGGCCGAAGGCGTACGGGTCCTCGGTGATCTGCTCGCCCTCGGGCCAGTGGATGCGCAGCAGGTAGGCCTGGCGCGCATCCAGGTGGGCGCTGAACAGCCCGCTGGCGTCCTGCTGCTCCATGGCCGCGAGGAACTCGCCCTCGCGGCCCAGCAGCTCGCAGGCGAAGGCCCCCGGCAGCCAGGCCCGCACGCGCCAGCCGTCGCCCTCCGGGTGCGCGCCGAGGAAGGCGAAGGGGTCGCCGTGCTCGGCCCGCTGCAGCCGTTCCAGGTGGTTGCGTTCGTCGTCGTGCGACGCCTGTGTCATGTCCTTCCTCCCAGCAGGTGGAGCGCGAGCTCCAGCATTCCCAGCAGCGGCACCCCGACCCAGTCGGGCCGGTGGCCGCTCTCGTAGACCACTTCGTAGGCCGCCTTCTCCAGGCTGAACAGCGCCATGGCCGCGCCCTCCCCCTCGCGCCCGTGCCATTCGTGGGGCAGCCCGGCGGCCGCCAGGCGGTAGGCATCGAGGAAAGCGTCGCGGGCCTGGGTGCGGTAGCGCTGGGCGATGGCGCGGCGCACCTGCACCGCCTCCTCCGAGACGTCGGCGCTCTGCAGGTTGCGTTCGGCCATGGCGGCGGCGTAGTCGAAGGAACGCAGCACCCCGGCCACGTCCTTCATCGGGCTGTTCAGGGCCCGGCGTTGCTCCAGCGAGCGGTTGGGCTCGCCCTCGAAATCGATCAGGTAGGCGTCCTCCTGCACCACCAGCACCTGGCCCAGGTGCTGGTCGCCGTGCACGCGGATCATCAGCCCGCCCTCGGCCAGCCGCGCCAGGTTGCCCACCGCCAGCAGCAGTTCGTCGCGCAGCTCCAGCAGGCGGGCGGCCTGGGCGCGGCCGCGCTCGTCCAGGCCCGGGGCGTCTTCCAGCGCCTGCAGGGCCTGGCCGACCTGGGCGCCGACGCCCTCCTGCCAGGCGCGGCTATCGGCCGGGCCGCTGCGCCGCGGGGCGAAGTCCGGCTCGTTCACGCCCTCGGCGAGCACCTGATGCATCTCGCCCAGGCGCCGGCCGAGGGTGGCGGCGAAGCCGCGCAGCTCGTCCAGGGCATCGAACTCCGGGGGCTGCGCGGCGCCGGCGGCCAGGGCCTCGCGGATGGCCCGCTCCAGGTTGTTCTGCGTCCAGGTCCAGGCGTCGCCCTGGTTGCTCAGGTAGCCCTGCAGCAGCATCAGTGTGTGCGCCTGGCCCTGCTCGTCCACCCGGCGCACCTCGCCCAGCAGCGGCGCGACGTTGGCAAAGCCGTGGCGGCTCAGGTAGGCGCCCATTTCCGCCTCCGGGTGCAGGCCGGGCGAGACGCGCCGCAGCACCTTGAGCAGCAGGCCGTCGCCGAGCAGCGCCGAGGTGTTCGACTGGTCCGCGGCGAGTACCCGCACCGGGGCGTCCTCGGCCAGCTCCGGCCCGGCCAGGCCGGGCTGCGGCACGAACTGCACCTCGCCGCCCGGGCCGACCAGGGTGGCGCCCTGGCGCAGCAGCTGCAGCACGGCGCGGCTGAAGCGCGGCAGGCTCAGGGCGTCGGTCAGCAGGCCGACGCGGCGGCCACGGCGCAGGCGGGCCATGGCCAACTGCTGCGGCAGGTCGTAGCCGCTGCTGCTCTTTTCCGGCGCCGCGGCCAGGGGCAGCTGGTAGTGCTCGCACAGCTCGCCGTCGCGGTATTCCAGCTCCACCAGCAACGGCGCGGCGTCGCCCTCCTCCAGCGGCAGCGCGTAGAGCAGGCGCACGCTGCCGGGCAGCGCCCGGGCATGGGGGAACCAGCGCCGGCGCGGCAGGTAGCGCGGTAGCGAATCCTTCTCCAGCAGCTCGCGCGGGGTGCCGCCCATGAGTTCCTCCAGGCGCTGGCCCAGCACCAGGGTGGGCAGCTCCGGCAGGCGCTCCTCGGGCTGGCGGTGCCAGCTGGGCATGCGCTGCGAGTCGGCCAGGTAGAACCAGTAGAAGCCGTAGGGCGGCAGGGTCAGCAGGTAGGTCAGCCGGCCGATCGGCGGGAAGGCGGCGCCGCCTAGCATTTCCAGCGGCACGCGGCCTTCGAACTCGGCCAGTTCCAGCTCCACCGCCTGGGCCGCGCCGGACAGGTTGGCGATGCACAGCAGGCTGTCCTCGCCCTCCTCGCCGCGGTACTGCCGCAGGTAGGCGAGGATGCGCCTGTTGCTCGGCGACAGCAGGGTCATGCTGCCGCGGCCGAAGGCCTTCTGCTGCCTGCGCACGGCGAGCATGCGCCGTGTCCAGTTGAGCAGCGAATGCGGGTCACGCAGTTGCGCCTCGACGTTGACGCTCTGGTAGCCGTACAGCGGGTCGAGGATCGGCGGCAGCACCAGGCTCGCCGGGTCGGCGCGGGAGAAGCCGCCGTTGCGGTCCACCGACCACTGCATGGGGGTGCGCACGCCGTCGCGGTCGCCCAGGTAGATGTTGTCGCCCATGCCGATCTCGTCGCCGTAGTACAGCGTCGGCGTGCCGGGCATCGACAGCAGCAGGCTGTTGAGCAGCTCGATGCGCCGCCGGTCGCGCTCCACCAGCGGCGCCAGGCGCCGGCGGATGCCCAGGTTGATGCGCGCGCGGCGGTCGGCGGCGTAGTAGTTCCACAGGTAGTCGCGCTCGTCGTCGGTGACCATCTCCAGGGTCAGCTCGTCGTGGTTGCGCAGGAAGATGGCCCACTGGCAGTTGTCGGGGATGGCCGGGGTCTGGCGCAGGATGTCGCTGATGGGGAAGCGGTCTTCCTGGGCGATGGCCATGTACATGCGCGGCATCAGCGGGAAGTGGAAGGCCATGTGGCATTCGTCGCCGGGGCCGCTGTCGTCCATGCCTCCGAAATAGGGCCGGGTGTCCTCCGGCCACTGGTTGGCCTCGGCCAGCAGCATGCGGTCGGGGTAATGGGCGTCCAGCTCGGCGCGGATGCGCTTGAGCACGGCGTGGGTCTGCGGCAGGTTCTCGCTGCTGGTGCCCTCGCGCTCGATCAGGTAGGGAATGGCGTCCAGGCGCAGGCCGTCCACGCCCAGGTCGAGCCAGAAGCGCATCACCCCGAGCACGGCGCGCAGCACCTGGGGGTTGTCGAAGTTCAGGTCCGGCTGGTGCGAGTAGAAGCGGTGCCAGTAGTACTGCCCGGCCTGCGGGTCCCAGGTCCAGTTGGAGGTCTCGCTGTCGACGAAGATGATCCGGGTGCCGGCGTAGCGCTCGTCGCTGTCGGACCAGACGTACCACTCCCGCGCCCGCGAGCCCTTCTTCGCCCGCCGCGCACGCTGGAACCAGGGGTGCTGGTCGGAGGTGTGGTTGATCACGAGTTCGGTGATCACCCGCAGGCCGCGCGCGTGGGCGGCGGCGATGAAGCGGCGCACGTCGGCCAGGGTGCCGTAGTCGGGGTGCACGCCGCGGTACATGGCGATGTCGTAGCCGTCGTCGCGCCGCGGCGAGGGGTAGAACGGCAGCAGCCAGAGGGTGTTCACCCCCAGGTCGGCGATGTAGTCCAGCTTCTCGATCAGCCCGGGGAAGTCGCCGATGCCGTCGTTGTTGGCATCGAAGAAGGACTTCACGTGCAGCTGGTAGATGACCGCGTCCTTGTACCAGAGCGGGTCGTGCAGGAAGGGACGGGGCTTTCTCAGGCGTCTGGCCATGGGCGACTCCTACCGGCGCTGCGGGTGCAGGCGCCAGATGCCGAAGGGAAGGTGCCAGGGCTCGATGCGCATCCGTTGGCGTTTGCCGTACCAGGTCCACTGGTGGCCGTTCATCAGGTCCTCGCCGCCCATGGCGGCGTCGTCCGGCAGGCCGAACTCCCACAGCGGCAGCTCGAAGTCGGCCTCCTGGGCGTTGTCCGGGTCCAGGCACACGGCGACCAGCACGAAGTTGTCCAGGTCCGCGGTGCGCTTGCCGAAGTAGAGGATGTTGTCGTTCCAGGCGTTGTAGGCCTGGAAACCGAGGTGGCTGTGCAGCGCCGGGTTCTCCCGGCGGATGCGGTTGAGCCGGGTGATCTCGCCGACGATGTTGCCCGGCGCGCGGTAGTCGCGCTGGCGCAGTTGGTACTTCTCGGAATCGGCGTATTCCTCGCGGCCGGGGATGGCCGCCGCCTCGCACAGCTCGAAGCCCGAGTACATGCCCCACAGCCCGGAGCCGGTGGCCGCCAGCACGGCGCGGATGAGAAAGCCGGCGCGCCCGCTGCGCTGCAGGAAGAAGGGGTTGATGTCCGGGGTGTTGACGAAGAAGTTGGGCCGGTAGCAGTCGCGCCAGGGCGGCTGGCCGAGTTCCTCGAAGTAGCTCTGCAGCTCCTGCTTGGTGTTGCGCCAGGTGAAGTAGGTGTAGCTCTGGCTGAAGCCGAGCTTGCCCAGGCGCGCCATCATCGCCGGGCGGGTGAAGGCCTCGGCCAGGAAGATGACGTCAGGGTGCAGGTGGCGCACCTCGGCGATCAGCCATTCCCAGAACGGCAGCGGCTTGGTGTGCGGGTTGTCGACGCGGAACAGGGTCACGCCCTGGGCCACCCAGCCCAGCACCACCTCCAGCAGGGCCAGCCACAGCGAGGGCACGGCGTCGGCGGCGTAGAAGTCGACGTTGACGATGTCCTCGTACTTCTTCGGCGGGTTCTCGGCATGGCGGATGCTGCCGTCGGCGCGCCAGCTGAACCAGCCGGGGTGCTGGCGCAGCCAGGGGTGGTCGGGCGAGCACTGGATGGCGAAGTCCAGGGCCACCTCCAGGCCGTGGGCGCGGGCATCGGCCACCAGGGCGCGGAAGTCCTCCAGGCTGCCCAGCTGCGGGTGCACCGCCTCGTGGCCGCCCTCCCCGCTGCCGATGGCGTAGGGGCTGCCGGGGTCGTCCGGGCCGGCCTGCAGGCTGTTGTTGGGGCCCTTGCGGTGGCTGCGGCCGATGGGGTGGATGGGCGGGAAATAGAGCACGTCGAAGCCCATGGCGGCGATTTCCGGCAGGCGCCGGCGCACGTCCTCGAAGCGCCCGTGCACGCCCGGCTGCGCCCCCTCGGAGCGGGGGAACAGCTCGTACCAGCTGGCGAAGCCGGCCAGCGGCCGCTCCACCTCCAGGCTCAGCACCGGGCTGCGCACCCGCTGCAGGCGCGGCTGCACCTGCTGCATCAGCGCCAGGGTGGCCGGGGCCAGCAGCAGGGCCACGCGGCCGTCGCGTGGCTGCTCGGCGGCGAGCCGCGCCAGCAGGGCGTCGAGCTGCTCGGCCGGCTCGCCCTGGGCCGCCTGGCGTGCCTCGCGCAGCAGCTGCTCGCCTTCGCTCAGCTCCAGGTCGATGGCCTGGCCGGCGGCGTACTTCTTCTCCAGGTCGTGGCGGAAGCTGGCGTAGCGGTCCAGCCAGGCCTGGATCACGAACTGGATGCGCCCCTCGTGGGGCGGCAGCAGCTCGGCCTGCCACAGGTCGTTGCCCTGCCAGGCCAGCGGCTGGCTGCGCCAGGCCTCGTCCGGCGCCAGGCGCCAGGTCACCTCGGCGCCCAGTTGCTCGTGGCCGTCCATGAAGACGCGCGCGCTGACCGGGCAACGCTGCCCGGCGATGGCCTTGGCGGCGAAGCGCCCGCCCTCGACCTGGGGCTCGATGCCCTCGATGGAGATGCGCGGCGCCTTGGCCGCGGCGCTGGCGCGCCCGTGCAGGTCCGAATTCATCGCTGCGCCCTCCTCGCCAAGCGATTCGATGATCGTCGGCCGCAACCTGCGGCCCCATGCTTTCCGAGGCTGGGCCAGCCGGCAAGTTCAGACTTTTCGCCGGCGGGCCGGCTCAGCGCGCGGCGCGTCGCCGGCTGCCGGCCTTGCGCCGCGCCGGCGCTTCCTCGGCCGGCTTCTCGCTGGCCTTGCCCTTGCCCGCCGGCCTGGCGCCAGCGCCCTTGGCGTTGCCGCGCAGGCTGCGCCGCAGCAGGTCGGTGAGGTCGATGATGTCGGCGCCCTCGCTGGCCTCCGGCGCCTCGGCGCCGGGCACTTCCTCCAGCTGGCCCTTGGCGGCCTTCTGCTCCACCAGGGCGTGGATCTCGTCGCTGAAGGTGTCCTTGAAGGCCGAGTCGTCCCAGGCCTGGCTCATGTCTTCCACCAGGCGCGTGGCCATCTCGCGCTCGCGCTTGTCCAGGGCGATGTCGTTCAGCTCCAGCGCCAGCTCGTCCACCGGGCGCACCTCGCCCGGCCAGCGCAGCGTCATCAGCAGCAGCGCCTCGCCGTCGGCCAGCAGCGCCGCCAGGTGCTGGCGGCTGTGCAGCACCAGCTGGCACACCGCGACCTTGCCGCTGCGCGCGAGGGTCTCGCGCAGCAGCACGTAGACCTTCTCGCCGCGCCGCTCGGGGCTCAGGTAGTAGGGGGTGTCGAAGTACGGCAGGGGAATCTCGCCACGCTCGACGAAGCGCAGGATGTCGATGGTCTGCGTGGCCCGCGGGCGCGCCGCGCGGATTTCCTCCTCGCTGAGCACCACGTAGCGGCCCTTCTCGTACTCCACGCCCTTGACGATCCGCTCCCTGGGCACTTCCTTGCCGGTCACCTTGTTCACCCGCTTGTAGCCCACCGGCTCCAGGCTGCGGGCGTCCAGCCAGTCGAAGTCGGTGCCGCCGGAACGGCTGGCGCTGTTGAGCCCCACGGGGATGTGCACCAGGCCGAAACTGATCGCGCCCTTCCAGATCACGCGCGCCATGTGCGCCTCCTACAGTGAGATGCCATCGTCGAAACGGACGCGGCCGTCCGCGCCGATGTCGCGGATGCGCGCCAGCATGCGCCGGGCCGCGTCCTCGGCTTCGGCCGCGTTGCGGCTGCCGGGGGCGAACACCCAGAGCACTTCCACCGGCGCGCCCTCGCGCTTGGGCTGGTACTGGATCAGCCCGACGTAGGCGCCGCCGTCGCACATGGCGTCGGTCCAGGCGCTGCTGCCGCTGAAGTCACGGAACATGGCGCTCCTCCGATGTATCGGGCACCTGCGGCCGCTCGAACAGCCGCGGCAGGCTGTGCAGCACCGCCAGCGCCAGCAGGGTGCCGAGCACCGCGGTGGCCGAATGGCCGCGGCCCACGCAGATGCCGATGGCGGTGCTCAGCCAGAGCCCGGCCGCCGTGGTCAGCCCCTTCACCCGCGCGGTGTCGGCGCTGTCCTTGAGGATGGTGCCGGCGCAGAGGAAGCCGATGCCCGCGGCGATGCCCTGGATCACCCGGCTGATGGCGTCGTCGCCGGCGCCGCCTTCGCTGATCGCCATGACGAAGAGCGCGGCGCCCAGGGTGACCAGCATGTGCGTGCGCAGCCCGGCGGCCTTGCCCTGGCTCTCGCGCTCGTAGCCCAGCAGGCCGCCCAGCAGCGTGGCGAGCGCCAGGCGGAAGCAGGCGCGGGTGATCTGCTCCAGCTCGCGCAGGTCGGAAAACTCCGCCAGCAGGGCCTCGGCGATGCGCGACAGGGTCTCCATGGGCCTCTCCGCGAAGGGGTATTGCTGTTGCAGACTGCCGCGCCGGCCGATGGTTTGAACGATTTTCCCGGCGGTAGCGCCAGCACTACCGCCCGGCGGCTGGTCCGCGCGTTTCGCCGCCGCGCCGGTCCAAACCCGGCAATCGCCGAACAAAGGGACGCGCCATGAACAGCGACGAAAACGACTTCGCCCACGCCTACGAGCAGGCCCTGACCGAAGTGGCCCTGCCCGCCTTCGCCGCGGCCGGCGAGTACGCCCGCGACCACGGGCTGCTCTGCCACCTGGGGTTGCACCGCGGCGCCGGCGGGCTTTCCGAACTGGGCCTGCACGCCCGCCGCCCCGGCGAGGGTCTGGACTGCCACTGCCTGATCAGCGCCGACCCGCAGAGCGCCAGCCTGGTGCACGAGAACCACTACGGCGGGCGCGGCGACCCGGAGCGCATCGTCGGGCCGCTGGCCTCGCTCAACCGCATGGTGCTGGACACCCGCCTGCAGGCCTTCTTCCAGGCCGGCTTCGGCCTGAGCCTGGACTACCTGGCGCGCCGCCATGGCGGCGGCTTCTGGTAGGCCCTAGCCGCCCACCGGCACTTTCCAGATTTCCTCGGCGTACTCGCGGATGGTGCGGTCGGAGGAGAACCAGCCGACCCGCGCGGTGTTCAGCACCGCCGCGCGCCACCAGCGGGAGGGCTCGCGCCACAGTGCCTCGACGCGCGCCTGGGCCTGCCAGTAGGCCTCGAAGTCGGCGCAGAGCATGAACCTGTCGTCGTGGCGCAGCCCCTCCACCAGGGCCGTGTAGCGGTTGGCGTCGTCCGGCGAGAAGACCCCCGAGCCGATGGCCTGCAGCGCCTCCTGCAGGCGCGGCGAGGCGGCGATCTCGCCGGCCATGGACAGCTCGCCGGCATGCTTGCGGGCCTCCACCTGCTGGGCGGTGAGGCCGAAGATGAACAGGTTCTCCAGGCCGATGCGCTCGGACATCTCGACGTTGGCGCCGTCCAGGGTGCCGATGGTCAGCGCGCCGTTCAGGGCGAACTTCATGTTGCTGGTGCCCGAGGCCTCCAGGCCCGCGGTGGAAATCTGCTCGGACAGGTCCGCCGCGGGGATGATGGCCTCGGCCAGGCTGACGTTGTAGTTGGGGATGAACACCACCTTGAGCAGGCCGCGCACCGTGGGGTCGTCGTTGACGATACGGGCGATGTCGTTGGCCAGCTTGATGATCAGCTTGGCCTGGTGGTAGCTGGGCGCGGCCTTGCCGGCGAAGATCTTCACCCGCGGCAGCCGCGGCGCGGCCGGGTCGTTGCGGATGTCCTGGTACAGCGCCACGGCGTGCAGCAGGTTGAGCAACTGCCGCTTGTACTCGTGGATGCGCTTGACCTGCACGTCGAACAGCGCCTCGACGTCCAGGCGGATGCCCAGGCGCTCCTCCACCAGCTGCGCCAGGCGCGCCTTGTTGTGCCGCCGCTGCTGGGCGAAGCCGCGTTGCACGGTGGTGTCGCCGGCGTGGGCCTCCAGGCCGCGCAGGCGCCGCTCGGGGTCGTCGAGCAGCTCGCGGCCGAGGCACTCGCAGAGCAGCCCGGTCAGCTCCGGGTTGGCCTGGAACAGCCAGCGGCGGAAGGTCACGCCGTTGGTCTTGTTGCTGATGCGCGCCGGGTACAGGCGGTGCAGGTCGCGGAACACCGTCTCGCGCATCAGCTCGGTGTGCAGCGCGGAAACGCCGTTGACGCTGTGCGAGCCGAGGAACGCCAGGTTGCCCATGCGCACCCGGCGGCCGTTGTCCTCCTCGATCAGCGACACCGCGCGCAGCAGGGCGAAGTCGTGGATGTCCTTGGCCCGCAGCGCATCGATGTGGAAGGCGTTGATCAGGTAGATGATCTGCATGTGCCGCGGCAGCAGGCGCTCCATCAGCGCCACCGGCCAGGACTCCAGGGCCTCGGGCAGCAGCGTGTGGTTGGTGTAGGACAGCGTGGCCACGGTCAGGCCCCAGGCCTGTTCCCACTGCAGGTGGTGGTCGTCCAGCAGCAGGCGCATCAGCTCGGCCACGGCGATGGCCGGGTGGGTGTCGTTGAGCTGGATGGCCACCCGCGCCGGCAGGCTGGCCAGCGCCAGGCCCTGGCCCAGGTGGCGCTGCAGCAGGTCCTGCAGCGAGGCGCTGACGAAGAAGTATTCCTGGCGCAGGCGCAGTTCCTGCCCGGCCTCGGTGCTGTCCGCCGGGTAGAGCACCCGCGAGATGCTCTCGGCGCGCGCCGTGTCGGCCACCGCGCCGAGGTGGTCGCCGGCGTTGAAGCGGTCCAGCTTGAGGGTTTCCTCGCCACGGGCGCGCCACAGCCGCAGGGTGTTCACCCCGGCCCGGCGCCAGCCGACGATGGGCATGTCGTAGGCCACCGCGCGCAGGCGCTCCATGGGTTCCCAGTGCTGCCGCGCGCTGCCGTCGCTGCCGTTGAGGGCGTACACGCTGCCGCCGAAGCCGATGCTGATGCTGCATTCCGGGCGCTCGAACTCCCAGGGGTTGCCGAAGTCCAGCCAGGTCTCCGGCTGTTCCTGCTGCCAGCCGTCGGCGATGCTCTGGCGGAACAGCCCGTGCTCGTAGCGGATGCCGTAGCCGTAGGCGGGGATGTCCAGGGTCGCCATGCTTTCCATGAAGCAGGCCGCCAGGCGCCCCAGGCCGCCGTTGCCCAGGGCCGCGTCGGGTTCGGCCAGGCGCACCTGCTCCAGGTCCACGCCCAGTTGCAGCAGCGCCTCGCGGGCGATCTCCAGCAGCTCGAGGTTGCTCAGGTTGTCGATCAGCAGGCGGCCGATGAGGAACTCCAGCGACAGGTAGTAGACGCGCTTGCGCCGGCTGCGGTCGATGCTGTGGCTGGCCTCGTCCCAGCCATCGACGATGTAGCGCCGGGCCGCCAGCGCCAGGGCCTCGAACCAGTCGTGGGCGTAGGCGTCGGCGGCGTCCTTGCCGACGTCGTAGCGCAGTCGCGTCAGCACTTCCTGCTTGAAGTTTTCCACCTGTTCGGGAACGGGGGTGCTGGAGCCTTGCATGGCGGTCTCTCCACGGTTCGCCTGTGGGAAACGGCGGCGCCACCGGCCGCCTCGTGTATCTAGGCCCCCGGGCCGGGGCCGGAGTTCAGGTGTTTTCCCCGCCCGGGGCGGCCGTCCGTCCGAATCGCTGAACACCGCGCGGCGCTGCGGCCTCTCCCGAACGAACCCCGCAGTGAAGCGGCCGACAAAGGAGAACAGCCATGCCCCGAGGCAGCAAAGACAAGTACACCGACAAGCAGAAGCGCAAGGCCGAACATATCGAGGAAAGCTACGAGGAGCGTGGCGTCTCCAGGGACGAGGCCGAAGCGCGGGCCTGGGCCACCGTCAACAAGCAGTCCGGCGGTGGCGAGCGCTCCGGCGGTTCGGGCCAGAAGAAGAGCCCGGGTGCCAAGGCCGAATCGCGGCGTTCCTCGGCGCGCCGCGCGGTGGCCACCAAGCACGGCGTGCCGCGCCCCGGCCAGCGCCTGGAGGCGATGAACAAGCAGGAGCTGCTGGAACGCGCGCGCCGGCAGAACATCCGCGGCCGCTCGAGCATGCGCAAGCAGGAACTGATCGAGGCCCTGCGCAAGGCCTGAGCCCCGCGGCCCCTGGTGCGATAGCGCGCCGGGGGCCGCGTGCGCTTCAGCCATTGACCACGGTGCCACCGTTGACGTGCAGCACCTGGCCACTCATGTACGAGGAGTCGGAGCAGGCCAGGTAGACGTAGGCCGGCGCCAGTTCGTCGGGCTGGCCCGGACGCCCCATCGGGGTATTGCTGCCGAATGTCTCCACCTCCTCGGCGCTGAAGGTCGAGGGAATCAGCGGCGTCCAGATCGGCCCCGGGGCCACTGCGTTGACCCGGATGCCGCGCTGGACGAGGTTCAGCGCCAGGGAACGGGTGAAGGCGGTGATGGCACCCTTGGTCGAGGAATAATCGATCAGCCTGGGGTTGCCCTTGTAGGCGGTGATCGAGGTGGTGTTGACGATGGCCGCGCCCTCGCCCATCAGCGGCAGCAGTGCCTTGGTCAGCTGGAACATGCCGAAGATGTTGGTGCGGAAGGTGCGCTCCCACTGCTCTTCGCTGATGTCCTCCAGGGAAGCGGCCGGGTGCTGCTCGCCGGCGTTGTTCACCAGCACGTCCACCCTCCCCCAGCGTTCCTCCAGGCGCCGGGCCACCTCGGCGCAGAAGCCGGCATCGGCGACGTCGCCGGCCAGCTCCAGGCAGTGCTGGCCGCAGGCCTCGATCAGTTGGCAGGTCTTGGTCGCGTCCTCGGTTTCCTCCAGGTACAGCAGCATCACGTCGGCCCCCTCGCGGGCGAAGGTCAGGGCCACGGCGCGGCCTATGCCGCTGTCGCCGCCGGTGACCACCGCCACCCTGCCCTCCAGCTTGCCGGCGGCGCGGTAGCTTTCCGAGGCGAACTCCGGCGGCGGCTGCATGGTCTCCTCGCGGCCGGGCTGCTGGTCCTGGTGCTAGGGCGGTAGTTTGTCGCTCATGGTCGCTCTCCTCTCCGGCGCGCGCGCCGGTCGGTGTCGGGGCGTCAGCCGCGTGGCGGCACGGCCTCGCCGCAGTGGCAGTGGGGGTCCTGGCAGTGCTTCTCGCCGTCGGGGTGTCCATCCGCACAGGCCTGGCAGCAATAGGCGCGGCCTTCGGCGAACACGGCGGCGGCGCCCAGGCTGCACTGGCAGCCGGGGCAGGCGCAGGGTTGGTCGCTCATCGCAGGTCTCCTTCGGCTCGGTGTCAGGGAGCGGGGCCGCAGCCCCGCCGGTCACAGGGTTCGGCCGGCGGCGGGCGGTGGAGTTCAGCTTTTTCCGCCAGCGGCCCGCCGGCCGCGTTTTCTGAACCTGCGGCCACCGCGGGCGTCCACCCAGCACAGCCCACCACCGGAGGAAAGGCCCATGGCCGCGCGCATTCCCCTGCTGCTGTTCGCCTGCCTGTGCTGCATCGGCCTGGCGCACGCCGCCCCCGCCAGCGAACCCCACGCCACCTTCGTCGCCAGCGCCCTGGCCAACAGCCAGCAGCAACTGGCCCGCGCCCGCCTGGCCCTGGACCACGGCCACACCACGGCGGTGCGCGACCAGGCCCAGGGGCTGATCGACCAGCACCAGCGCCTGCAGGACGACCTGCGGATACTGGCGCGCAAGAAAGGCCTGCTTCCGCCCCGCGACGAAACCCGCGAAGCCCGCGCCACCCAGGCCCGCGAGCAACTGGCGAACAGCCAGCGCTTCGACCGCGACTACGCCGAGGCGCAACTGGCCTCCAGCCGCCAGGCGGTGGAACTCTTCGACCGCCTGGCCGGCGACGGCAGCGACGCCGAACTGCAGCGCTTCGCCCGGCACTGGCAGCCGCAGCTCTACCACCAGCGGGAGATCGCGCAGCAGTTGGTGGATGGGGAGAAGCCGTGACGCGCGGCCACGGCCACGTGATCCGCTCCTACGCTGCCCGAGCCATGCCATTCCCCTGTAGGAGCGCGCCCTGCGCGCGAAATCGCGGGCAGGGCCCGCTCCTACAATGGGGCAACATGGGAGACGCGGATTTTGATCCAGTCACTCCCGTGAACGAGGGAGCCCAGAAGACAGTTGCTCCTGCGTACGTGGGGCCAGGAAGACGTTCGGTACAGCCAGGAAATCCCGGGTCATCCCGATTCTTTCGAGCGTAGGGCGGATAACGCCTACGGCGTTATCCGCCATCGTCATCGGCGCTGCGCCCCAACTGCTCCCACATCTTCCGCGTCAGGCGCTGCCGGACATCGCCCCAGCCCGCCCAGGGATCGTCCTTGCCCCGCAGCGCCAGGCGTTCATCGATATTGCCGAGGGTCCAGGCATTGGCCCCCTTCAAGGAGTCCAGCTCGCTCTCGGCCACCGGCACCGACACCGGCAGGCCCTCGCGGGCGCGGACCGACCAGACGCACACGGTACTGGCGCCGCGGCTGTTGCGCAGGTAGTCGACGAAGATCCGGCCCACGCGGTTCTTCGGCCCGGACACAGCGCTGAAGCGGTCCGGCATCTGCTTTGCCAGGTGGCAGGTGATGGCGTGGGCGAAGCCCTTGACCTCGTCCCAGCCGTGCCGGCGCTCCAGCGGCACCAGCACGTGCATGCCCTTGCCGCCGCTGGTCTTGAGGAAGCAGGCCAGGCCCAGCTCGTCCAGCACGGCGAGGGTCAGCCGGGTGGCCTCGATCATCCGCGCCCAGGGCAGGCTGGGGTCGGGGTCCAGGTCGAGGACGAAGCGGTCGGGGTGCTCCAGGTCATCCACCCGGGCGTTCCAGGTGTGCAGCTCGACCACGCCCATCTGCGCGGCGCCGGCCAGGGCCCTGGCGGTGGCGATGCGCAGCAGCGGCGCGTGGCCGGGGTCCAGCCGCGGGTCCAGCTGTTCCACGCCGGGCATGGCGTTGCGCGAAGCGTGGCGCTGGAAGAAGACTTCGCCGCCGACGCCGTCCGGGGCGCGCAGCAGCGACACCGGGCGGTCGTCGAGCCAGGGCAGGATGCATTCGGCGGCCTTCTCGTAGTAACGCGCCAGGTCCAGCTTGCTCAGGCCGCTGGCGGCGTCGATCACCCGCTCGGGGTGGGTGATGGCGACGCCGGCGACCTTCGCGTCGTCCCGCGCCGCCTTCCTCGGGCTTTTGGCCGTGGGTTTCGCCGCCTTGCCGGCCACCCCGGCCGCCGGGCTGGCGCGTTCCTGGACGATGGCCTTGGCGGGCTTGTCGCTGCGCAGGCCGTGGAACACCGCCTGGCGCACCAGGCCCTCGCGGGTGATCTCGGCGAAGGCCACCTCGCAGAGCTGCTCGGGGCGCAGCCAGGTCACGTCGCGGTAGGCCTGGCCGCGGGGCGGCGCGGCCAGCGGGCAGGTCTTGCGCGCCAGCGGGCGCAGGCTGGCGTGCACCCGCTTCAGCGTGGCGGCGTCGAAGCCGGTGCCCACCTTGCCGGCGTAGCGCAGCTTGCCCTCGTCGTCGTGCAGGCCCAGCAGCAGCGCGCCGAAATGCTGGCGGCTGCCCTTGGGCGGAGTCATGCCGACGATGACGAATTCCTGGCGGCGCTTGCACTTGAGCTTGATCCAGTCGGTGGAGCGGCGCTCTACATAGGCGCTGCCGGCGCGCTTGCCGATCAGCCCTTCCAGGCCCAGGCGGCAGGCGCTGTCGAGGATGCTGCGCGGATCGTCGGTGAAGTCCTCCGAGTAGCGCAGGCGGTCGCTGGCGTTGCCCTGCAGCAGCGCGGCCAGCGCCGCTCGGCGTTTTTCCACCGGCTGCCGGCGCAGGTCCTCGCCATCCAGCCAGAGCAGGTCGAACAGGGTGTAGCGCACCTCGTCGCTGGCGCCCACGTCGAAGGCGTTCTGCAGGCGCTGGAAGTCCGGGCGGCCCTCCTCGTCCACCACCAGTATCTCGCCGTCGAGCCAGGCCGACCGCAGCGGCAGGGCCCGCAGCCCGGCGCAGATGTCCGGCAGGCGCTCCGACCAGTCGTGGCCGTTGCGCGTCTGCAGGCGCACCTTGCCGTCCGCCACCCGCGCCAGGATGCGGTAGCCGTCGAGCTTCAGCTCGTAGCGCCAGTCGCCCTCGGGCGGCGCATCCAGCAGGGTGGCCAGTTCCGGGGAGATGTGCTCGGGCATGGCGCCGGCCACCTTGCGCGGGGCCTTGGCCGGCATGGCGCGCTTCGGCGGCGGCGTCTTCGGTGGCGGCGTCTTCGGTGGCGGCGCCGCCTCGCCGGGCAGCGTCCGCCCGCTGAGCACGCTCTGCGGCGCCTCGGCGAGGATGTCGTGGCGGGGGAAGTCGCGGGCCTCGTCGTCGCGGCCCTTGACCAGGAACCACTGCGGCTTGCGCCCGGCCATGCGGGTGCGGATGAGGTTCCAGCTGCCGTGCAGCTTGCTGCCTTCCAGGCGGAACTTCAGGTGGCCGTTTTCCAGGCCCTGGCGCGGGTCGCCCAGGGGGACCCAGCGGCCGCGGTCCCAGACGATGACGTCACCGGCGCCGTAGTGGCCCTCGGGGATGTGGCCCTCGAAGCCGGCGTATTCCAGGGGGTGGTCCTCCACCTCGATGGCCAGGCGCTTCACCGAAGGGTCCAGGCAGGGCCCCTTGGGCACCGCCCAGCTCTTCAGCACCCCGTCCAGTTCCAGGCGGAAGTCGTAGTGCAGGTGGCTGGCGTCATGCTTCTGGATGACGAACGCCAGTTCCCCGGCATGCCGCCCGGGGGCTTCGCCGCGCGGCTCCGGCGTACCGCCGAAGTCGCGGCGGCGGGCGTATTCCTCCAGGCTGGAGGTGTCACTGGCCATCGGTGCTTCCTCCGTGGCTCGGGCGTTCAGCGTTCTTCTTCGTCAGTGTCCGGCGGCGATACCCGGTCGGTCCAGGGCTTGCCGTCCAGTGGCGCGGAGCGGCCCAGTTCGGCCTCGTCCAGGCCGATGCCGCCGCCGATCTCCTCCTCGCCCACCACCCGCAGCTCGCGGTCCACCGGCGTGTCGTCGGCCGGTTCCAGCTCGGATTCGCTGCCTTCGTCGAGCAGCGTCTCCGGGGCCAGGTCGTCGCTGTCCACATGGTCCTCGTAGTCGCCGTCGACCAGGGTCTCGCCGCCGGTCATGCCCATCTCGGCCGCCCGTTCCGGCGGGAACTCCTCGTTCACCTCGCGCCGCGGGCGCTCGTCGCCGATGCGGCCCTGGGCGCGCTCCTCGTCGAAATCCAGTTCGCGCACCGAGCCCATGCGTCCTCGGTGTCGTCGATTTCCTGGGGCTGGCTGTGCTTGCGCTCGTCGTTCATGGCCTTCTCCTCTCGCTGGGCGCCGCCCTGCCCCGGCCTCGGGCTGCCGGGCAGGCAGCGGCGCCGGCCTCAGGGGGAAATGGGGTCGCTGGCGGGAAAGGTTTCTTCCAGGGAGTGGTCCAGCTGCTGCTCCTGGCTCTTCTTCGCCTTGCCGCGGTCGGCGCAGGGGCATTCGGGGTCCTTGCACTGCCGGTCCCCGGGGTGGCCCTGGGCGCAGGCCTGGCAGCAGAAGTAGCGGTCGCCCTCGCGCACGGCGGCATCGTCCAGCTCGCAGATGCAGCCGGGGCAGGCGCAGATATCGGGTTTCATCTCCAGGCTCCTCCGTGCGTCAGCTCTACCTGGGTTGAGCCGGACGCCAGCGGGGAGTTCAGCTTTTCGTGCGGGCGAGGCCGCCGCGGTTCAGGCGGCGTCGTAGGTGCGGATCAGCTCCTGGCCCAGGCTTTCCACCTGCTCGGCGGTGCACAGTTCCTCGCCGCTGATGCCCACCACGGTGGCGGGCGCCCTGCCCTGCGACGGGTGGCGCAGGCTGATCGCGTAGCAGCCATCGAGCTGCCGGCAGCAACTGAAGCGGAACGCCGGGTGGTTGTGCTGCAACAGGTCTTCGATTTCACCGCGTGTGAAGTGGGTCATCTGCATGCCCCTCCCAGGAAAAGAATGTCTTTGAGCAAAGGTAGCGCCGGCAGCCGGCGAAAACAGGGTGGCGGGGAGCCATCGTTCGGCCATGCAGAATGCCTGATCGACGAAAGCGCTCCGCGCTTCATCCACTTAGCGGGACTGCGAGCCCACGCGCCGCTTTCTTGTCGCCAAAAAAAGCGCCAGGCCGGACGAACGGTCGGCGCCGCGGGACGTTGCCGGCACCCAGGTCATCCCACCGGCGAGGTGGCGCGCCTCAGCATCACTTGGCCATCATCCTGGCATGCAGTAAGGCGGCGGACGATCCCGCCGCTTTGCAATGCGCAAGTATCAAGGGGCCATCTCTCCAATAAGAAGTTAAACAAAAACAGTTGGTTGAGGATGACGACAGAGACGGAACGATTGCTGCAAAGCCCTCGACCACCGTCCAACGAACAGGGAGCACGTCATGCCTGCCACCCCCAACGCTGCCATCGAACACCTGCAGAACCAGTTCCGCGCCTATTCCCCGCGATTCACCTTCCGCCCCGACGGCTCGGTGCTGATGGACCTGCACGACGCCAACGGCGAGCGCATCGCCCTGCGCGTGCTGCACAAGGAAGAGCAGGAAAACGAGGTTCTGCTGAACAACCTGGTGGAACGCATCCGCCGCGACCTGATCACCGAGTCGGGCCCGCTGCAGCCGGACAACGTCGACTGGTTCCTCAAGCGCATCGAGCTGCGCACCTTCGTCCCCGGCAACTACCAGCACCGGCCGCGCAAGATCGTGGTGGCCGGCGAGCGCCTGCGCGCCCAGGCCGACCGCAACCCGCGCTGGTAGGGCCCACCCCGCCGCCGGCAGGGTTCGAACAATCTGCCCGGGCGTCAGGCGTGCACCGTCCACTGGCAGGTGGAATCGGCGATGGGCATGGCGTCCACCCGCTCGACCAGGCCGCAGGCGATGGCCTCCTGCGCCCCGAGGATGCGCGGGTAGGCCATCAGGTAGCTGGGAATGTCCAGGCGTTCCGCCGCGCCCCGGGTGCGCTCGGCGACGATGTCGGCGTAGAGCTTCAGGTCGTAGTCCAGGCTCATGGCGTACTCCGCCATGCGCGCATGGTCCACCGCGCCATGCAGCGACCAGTGGAACGGGTGGAACAGGAACTTGCTGTACGGGCAGGCGGTGCGCACCTGGCCGGCGAGGAACAGGATGTTGCCCATGGATTCCACGGTGCCGAGGTTGTGGGTGTCCACCTGCACCGGCAGCGAAAGCAGGTAGTTGTACAGGGTGAAGCCGTAGCTGCAGTCGCCGCCCATGGTGGCGATGTTCAGCTGCAGGTGGCTGGCGCCCTGCTGCAGGGCGCGGGTGCAGGTGCTGATGAGGTTGCCGCAGGTGGACGAGTTGATCGGGCCGGTGAAATGGATGATGTGCGTGGACATGGGCGTGCTCTCCTGGTTGCGGGGGCCTCCGGGCTGGACATTCTGCTGAGTCGCGGCGAAGCCCGGTCGAGCCATCGGCGCGACGAACGGCTGGGGCGTGGTTCCGCCCATGCCCGATGATCGGCGTGGCCGCGGGTCATCGCGGACGGAGTCCGCTCCTACGCAGCCCGAGTCATGCCATTCCCCTGTAGGAGCGCGCCCTGCGCGCGAAATCGCGGGCAGGGCCCGCTCCTACAAAGAGCACCCCGGCGCGGACTGCAAGACAATCGTCATTCCCGCGAACGCGGGACGCGGCTCCATCGCGAACAGCGCTTGCGCTGGCCCGAAGGGGAATAACCCAGAGACTTTTGGGTTTGGGTGTAGCGCGCCGCACCGAGTGCTCGGATGTTTCTTGTTTCGCCCCCTCGGGCGAGTCCCTTTTGTCAAACGCCACAAAAGGAACCAAAAAGGCTTGCCCCGCATACGGGCCCGATGAAGCCGGGCTACCCTCGCGAATTCCCCCGCCACGGAGGCCCGCCCCGAGGGTACGTCCCTGTAGCCCATCGGGGCTCTAGCGACATCCATGTCGCATGACCTCCTGAGCGCCGGTTTCGCTCGGCCTTCTGAAGGGGCGTTCCGGTGCGCTCGGTGGTTTCTCTGGAAACCCGTAGGGCGCATAACGCCTACGGCGTTATCCGCCAAATCGCGGACGGAGTCCGCTCCTACGGTTCCAGGAAGCACGGTCGTAGGAGCGGACTCTGTCCGCGATCGGGCTCACCGGCTATTCAGGGGCAGGCCCTCCGGCACCTGGCGGTTCTCTTCCAGCAATTCGGCCACCAGCTCCTGCAGTGCCTCCGCCACATCGCCGCCGCGCGCCAGATGCCGGCGCAGGCTGCGCACCTGCCGCTGCGCGCTGCCGCCCGAGCGGGCCAGCCGGCAGGCGTGGGCGTAGGCCCATTCGTTGCCGGCGCGGGCCGGTGCCGCGCACTGTGCCCAGGCCTGCGCCAGCCATTGCGCCAGGTCGACGCAGCGCCCGTCGGCCAGCAGGAAGCGCGCCCGGCAGCCGTGGCGCTGGGCCTGCCAGTAGTTCTCCGCCAGCAGCGCGCGCGCCAGGTGCGGGTCACCGGCATCGGCATCGGCCATGGCCTGGGTGAGCAGCGCGCGGAACAGCCCGGCGATGCACAGCGCGTCGGCCAGGCGCGGGCAGGCGTCGCTGATGCGCAACTCCAGGGTCGGGTAGCGCGCCGAGGGCCTCAGGAACCACCAGGCGTGGCCCGGCTCGCGCATCAGGCCCCGGGCGTGGAGCAGCTTCAGGTGCGCCTGGTAGGCCGGCTCGTCGGCGAACCACGGCGGCATGCCCATCCGCGGCCATTGCCCGGACAGCGCCCGGCGGTAGCTGGCGAGCCCGGTGTGGCGGCCCTGCCAGAACGGCGACGAGCAGCTCAGCGCCAGCAGCAGCGGCGCCCAGGGCAGCACCCGGTTCATCAGCGCCACCCGGTCCTGCCCGGGCGGCACCTCCACGTGCACGTGCAGGCCGCACAGCAGGCTGTTGCGGGCCGGCTGCACGTAGTCCTCGAACAAGGCGCGGTAGTGCGGCTGCTCGCTGGGCGCGGCGTCGGCGAGGCAACTGAACGGGTGCGCGCCCACCACCAGGCTGCGCAGGCCGTGGGCGCGGGCCAGGTCGGCCAGCTGCGCGCGGCCGCGGGCGAGGAAGGCGGCGGCCTCGCCCAACTGGCGGAACACCGGGCTGACCAGTTCCGCCTGGCACTGGAACATTTCCTCGGCGAAGCAGTCGCCCAGCGCCCGGCGGCAGGCCGGTCCCCATTCGGGCGGGACGTGCCGGGCCAGGTCGAGGCTGGCGCCGTCGAGAAGAAAGGCCTCTTCCTCGATGCCGAAGCGGGCCGGTGGGTGCGCGGGCGTCGCGGCCATGGTGATCCCTGCCGGAAGGGTTACAGGATCGACGCCGCGGCCCCGCCCCGGGTTCCGTCTTTCCTGCGCGCAGCCGCTCGGGCCGATTGTTGAAACCTTCGCCGCCGGCGCCGATCGCACTCTTCAGGAGCCATCGCCAGAGGAGCCGCCCCATGAACCTGCCCTGCACCCCGCCCCGCGAAGAGGCGGTCGATGCCCGCTCGCTGCACGCGGCCCTGCTCCACGCGCCGGAGGAACACCTGGCGGCGGCCGACGCCTTCCTCCAACGGCAGCTGCAACGGGCGGCCGAGCGGCCCGTGGACCTGCCCGATACCCCGGCGGCCTGGCCGCAGTGGCTGGACGCGCGAGCCGCCCGCACCGCGCGGGACTATGCGCGCTACCTGGCCGAGCGGCATGCCGGCGCCCCGCGGCGCTACTTCCGCAACCGTGCCCACGCGCTCCACTTCCTGCGCGGCGTGGCCCCCACCAAGCTGGTGGACGGCGCCTGGCTGTACGGCGTGCTGGCCCATGCCGGCGACGCCCGGCTGCTGCCGCTGGTGCACACCTACCTGGAGGAGCTGGGCCGCGGCGTGGCCGGCTGCAACCATGTGCTGATCTACCGCCACCTGCTGGAAAGCCTGGGCTGCGCCGGCACGTCCGACCTGTCCGTCGAGCACTACCTGCAGGGCACGGTGCAACTGGCGCTGGGCTGCCTGGCCGGGCAGCGCCTGCCCGAGCTGATCGGCTACAACCTGGGCTACGAACTGCCGCCGCTGCACCTGCTGGTGACCACCTGGGAACTGCAGGAACTGGGCATAGACCCCACCTACTTCCGCCTCCACGTGACCATCGACAACGCCAGCTGCGGCCATGCCCGGCGGGCCCTGCAGACACTGTTCAACCACCTGCCGGACAAGCCGCGGCGCGCGGCCTTCCTCGCCCGAGTGCGGGCCGGCATGGGGCTGAACGACGTCGGCCTGTCCAGCACCCAGGTGATCGACGGCTTCGACCTGGACCACGAACTGCTGGCCATGCTGGAGCGCAAGCAGCCCTTCGCCCGCCACCAGCACAGCGACCGCGCGCGCATCCAGGGCCGCACCCTCAACCAGTGGCTGGCCCAGCCCTGGGGCGTGGCCGCCCTGTTGCGGGCGCTGCAGCAGGAAGGCTGGATCCTGCGCGACGCCGACCCGGCGCGCAGCCGCTTCTGGCGCCTGGTCAGCGGCCCCGACGCCGCCATGTTCGGCGTCTTCGATGGCTACGAGCAGCAGTTGCTGCACGACTGGATAGCCGGCAGTTGGGCGCCCTCGCCCGCCCCGGCCCGGCACGCGCCGCCGCGACCGCTGGCGCTGGAGCCGGCGCCGGCCGACCTCGACGAGGAGGAACGCCGGCTGCGCCGCGAACTGGCCCAGCTGGTGCCGCACCAGCGTCGCCAGCACCTGCTGCCGCTGCTGGCCCCGCAGCGCCACTGGACGCCCCTCGGCCTGCTGGCCACCCGCCTGTTCAGCCAGGACCTGGGGGTGGCCCCATGACTGCGCTGCCACCGCGCCTGGAGGCCCTGCTGGCGCTGGGGCTGCGCCTGCGCCGGGAAGGCTACGCCTTCGTCACCGTGAGCCCGGCCACCCATGCGCGGGTCAATGCCCGCGAGGAAAACGCCCTGGCCCGTGACCTGCGCGACATCTTCGGCTGGAGCCGGCCCTTCGCCGACGGCCAGCTCGAGCGCCCGCTGTTCTCCCTGCTGGCGGCCGCCGACCTGCTGCACTGGGACGGCCGCCACTGGCGCAGCAAGGTGCGCTGGTCGAGCCTGGAGGACCAGCTGTTCGTGCACTCGGCCTACCCCACCCAGGAGGCCGAGGCGGTGTTCTTCGGCCCCGACACCTACCGCTTCGCCCGCGCCATCGGCCAGCACCTGCAGGCACTGGACAGCCGCGACGTCCACCGTGCGGTGGACATCGGCTGCGGCGCCGGGCCCGGCGCCATCCTCCTCGCCGGGGCCTGCCCGC
The DNA here is from genome assembly GCF_036231725.1 of Pseudomonas sp. JH-2. Classification (NCBI taxonomy): domain Bacteria; kingdom Pseudomonadati; phylum Pseudomonadota; class Gammaproteobacteria; order Pseudomonadales; family Pseudomonadaceae; genus Pseudomonas; species Pseudomonas sp. JH-2. The sequence continues at coordinate 65,785 of NZ_JAZAQP010000007.1, forward strand.
GGGCGGAAGTGCACGCCGTGGACATCAACCCCCACGCCCTGGCCTTCACCCGCGTCAACGCGCTGCTGGCCGAGGCGCCGCAGCTGCAGGTGCGCCGCAGCGACCTGCTGGAGGGCCTGGCCGGCGACTTCGACCTGATGGTGGCCAACCCGCCCTACATGCTCGACCCAGCCCAGCGTACCTACCGCCACGGCGGCGGTTCCCAGGGGGCGGAGCTGTCGCTGCGCATCCTCGAAAGCGCCCTCGGCCGCCTGGCGCCCGGCGGCAGCCTGCTGCTCTACACGGGCGCCGCGGTCATCGACGGCGAGGCGCCGCTGTGGCACCAGGCGAGCCGGCTGCTGGCGGCCCGCCCCGGCTGGGAATGGCACTACGAGGAACTGGACCCGGACGTGTTCGGCGAGGAACTGGAGCAGCCCGCCTACCGGCAGGTGGAGCGCATCGCCGCGGTGCTGCTGACCTTGCGCCGCCTGGCCTGAAGGCTCAGGGCTGGCGGTAGTGCCCGGGAGTGGCGTCGCGCTCCTGGCTGCGTTTGACCCGGCTCACCTGCACGTCGCTGATGCGCGCGGCGGGGCCGTGCAGCCCCTGCAGGAAGTCCAGTGCCGCGCCGGCATCGAGCTCGCCGTCGCGGTGCAGCGCCAGGGTGGTGGGTTGGTCGTCGAGGATGTAGCTGACCAGGTACAGAGGTCTGTTGCCCATAGGTGTCCTCCTCCGCGAAGGCGGTTGCAGGGAATGGCCGGGCTCAGGCCCGTTCGCCGCGGCAGGCGCGCCCCTCACAGCCAGGGTTGCACGGGCGGGCTGCGCAGCGCCACGGCGATCGCCAGGCCCAGCTCTTCCAGGCCCACCGGCTTGAGCAGCACCGGGTAGGCCTGGGCGTGCAACGTGGAACGCTCCGTGTTCTGCGTCAGCACCAGCACCCGCATCAGCGGGCGCAGCGGCAGGCAGGACTCGATCAGCGCGGCGCCGGTGAGCGGCCCGGCGAAGGGCTCGTCCACCAGCATCAGGTCGATCACCACCGACGAGGACAGGTGCTCCAGCGCCTGTATCCTGTCCACGGCGCTCAGCACCGCGTAGCCGTGGTCCAGCAGCAGTTGCTCCAGGCGCCACAACTGGTCGGCCTGCTCGGCGAGCAGCAGTACGACCTTGTCCGTTTCGCTCATGGCTCGTCCCCCGTCGGTGAATGCTTCCTTCCTCTAGTCCAGCAAGAACCACGCCCACCCCCGCGCCGGGCGCGGCCCCCGGCGCAGAGCACCCGCGCCGCGGGTCATGGCAGGGCGACATCAGCAGAATGCGCTGCCCGCCCGCGGCCGCGCTGCAAAATGCCCAGCGCTTCCGCCGGTAAGCTGGCCGGCACCAAGCGGCGCCGTCGCAGTCGCAGCAAAAGAGCGGCCAAACGAAGGTACCCGCCATGACAGAGCCTCCCCGCCTCCCTCCGGCAGAGCCCGCGCAGGCGTTCCGCGAACGCAGCTACCCGGTCGACGAGCACATGGCCAGCCAACGCCGCGCCTGGCGCCTGGAACGCCTGGGGCTGGTCGTCCTGCTGGGCATCGTGCTGGTGGCCCTGAGTGGCCTGTTCGCCAGCGGCCCGCTGAGTTCGCGCCAGCTGGCCAGCCAGGACGGCCGGCTGCAGGTCGAATACGAGCGCTTCGGCCGCATCGGCGCCAGCCACAACCTGCACGTGCGCCTGCGGGGCGCCCCCGGTAGCCCGGCCGAGCTGCGCCTGGGCGGCGACTTCCTCGCCCGTCAGAGCGTGCAGAGCCTGCAGCCGATGCTGCGCGGCGACAGCTGGCGCGGCGGCCTGGCCCTGCGCGGGCGGCACGACGAGCGCGGCGAGTGGCACCTGTTCCTGACCCTGCTGCCCGACGAGCCGGGCCTGCTCGGCTACCGGGTGGAAGGCGCCGGCCAGGCCCTGGAATTCAACCAGCTGATCTACCCCTGAGGAGGTGCCCCATGGAGTCCGTCCTGCGCGCCGCGGCCATCTACCTGCTGTTGCTGATCCTCTTCCGCATCGCCGGCAGGCGGTCGCTGGCTGACATCACCACCTTCGACCTGCTGCTGTTGATGATCATCGGCGAGGCCACCCAGCAGGCCCTGCTGGGCAACGACTTCTCGCTGATCAACGCGGCGCTGGTGATAGTCACGCTGATCGTCATCGACGTCGGCCTGTCGCTGCTCAAGCTGCGCCACCCGGCGGTGGACCGGCTGATCGAGGGCTCGCCGACGCTCATCGTCGAGTACGGCCGGCCATTGCGCGCGCGCCTGGCCGAGGCCCGCCTGCGGGAGGAGGACATCCTGCTCGCCGCGCGCCAGACCCAGGGCCTGGAGCGCATGGAGCAGATCCGCTTCGCCATCCTCGAGAAGAACGGCAAGATCTCCATCATTCCCGAGGGCGGCAACTGAGCTGGGCGCGCTCGTAGCGGTCGAGCAGCGGCTGGGTGGTCAGCCCGTGCAGGCAGATGCTCACCGCCACCACGCTCAGCACCAGGTCGCTGGCGGCGCCCAGCGCCCGGGGCGCGTCGGCCTGGTTGAGCACGTGGCACAGGTAGAACAGGCTGCCGATGCCGCGGATGCCGAACCAGCCCAGCAGCCAGCGCTGCCGGGGCGCCAGGGCGCGGCGGGTGACCAGCAGCCAGACCAGCGCCGGGCGCAGCAGGCAGAACAGCCCCAGCGCCAAGGGCAGCGCCCGCCAGTCCCAGTGGTTGGCCAGCAGCGCGCCAAGCAGGGTCACCAGCAGCAACGCCAGGGAGCGCTCCAGCAGGTCGCCGAAGGAGAGGATGTCGAGCATCACCGCCCCGGCGGCGACCCTGGGGTGTTCGCTGCGATCCTCGCCGAAGGCGATGGCGCCGTGGGCCTGCCCCGCCTCGCGGATGTGCGCGGCCTCGGCCTGGGCTTCGGCCGGGTCCTCGCGCTTGCCGATGGTGGCCACCTCGGCGTGGCGCAAGCCGATGCCAGCCGCGAAGCACGCCAGGAAGCCCCAGCCGCCGAGGCTTTCCGCACCCACGTAGGACAGCGCGATCAGCGCCATGGCGAGGAAATCGTTGGCCGACACGCTGGTGTCGGTGTGCCGGGCGCGCAGGTGGATGGCCAGGCGCCCCACCCCGTAGCCCAGGCAGTAGCCGGTGAGCAGCCCGGCGGGTATGGCCCAGAGCACGTCCAGCAGCAGCCAGTGCGGCAGTTGCCGGAGCAGCGCCGGGGCGCCGCCGGGGGGCTCGGTGACCAGCAGGAAGGCCGCGCCGACGAAGGGAAAGGCCACCCCGTCGTTCAGCCCGGCCTCGCCGGACAGGCCATAGCGCAGGCCGTCGTCGTCGCTGGCGTCGTCGACCTGGACGATGCTCGCCAGCACCGGGTCGGTGGGCGAGAGGATCGCCGCCACCAGCAGCGCCAGGCCCCAGTCCAGGCCCAGCAGGTAGTGCGCCAGCGCCGCGCTGCCGGCGATGCAGCCCAGCAGCACCGGCCCGGCCAGTTGCCAGGTCGCGGTCCACACCGGCGAGCGCAGGCTCTGGCGCATGCGCAGCCCGCCGATGAACAGCGAGATCAGCAGCGTGGCCTCGGCCAGGTGCTCCAGCCAGGGGCTGATGCGGCCGATGTCCGCCTGCCACAGGTCCAGCCCCAGCGGGCCGATGGCCAGGCCGAACAGCAGGTAAAGCAGCGAGGAACTGACCGGCAGCAGGCGCAGGTAGGCGGAAGTCAGCCCGAGGGTGAGCAGGATGCCGCCGAGCACCAGCAGCCACTGGTTGAAGCCCATGGGCCGGCGCTCAGTCGACGGGCGACGGCTGCGCCTCGCAGCCATCGTCCTCCAGGCACGGCAAGGCGCGGCAGAGACGGAGGGTGCGAAGGCTTGGCATGGCGGTGGTCCTCGGCGGGTGTCGGTGGCTGTCAGCGGGGCGGCGGTTCGTCGCCTTCGGCCTGCTCCTCGTCGGCCACGCACTGGGGCGTTTCCCCGGCGCCGGCGTCCTCGCCCATGCGCTGGTAGGTGTCGCGCAGCTTCTGCAACTGCTCGGCGTCCAGCTCGTCCAGCCCCATCAGGGCGTCATGGGCCGCGCGGGTGGTGCGCAGCAACTCGTCGATCTTGATGTGCAGGGCGTCGGTGTCGCGGTTCTGGGTGTTCTGGATGAGGAACACCATGAGGAAGGTGACGATGGTGGTCGAGGTGTTGATCACCAGCTGCCAGGTGTCGTTGAAGTGGAAGAAGGGCCCGCTGACGGCCCAGGCCACCAGCAGGGCGCAGGCCACGGCGAAGGTCGGCGGGCGCCCGGCCCATATCGAGAGCCACTGGGCGAAGCGGGAAAAGGACGGGGCCTTGGGCGTCTCCTGGGCGGCGCCCCGGGGGCGGGCCCCGCCGCGCGCGGCCCGGGAGGCCCGCCCCTGCCCCCTAGCCGGGGCGCTTCTCATCGCCGATCCCCTGGATGTCGACGTCGTCCGGTTCGTATTCCGGGATGCTGGCGCAAGGGTCGCCCGAGTCGTCGGCATCCTCCTCGGGCGTCTCGATGACCGGGCCGGGCCGGCGCGGCTCGCCACGGCGCTCGCGCACCGGCGCCTTCGGCGGGTCGTCATGTTCGGCCACCGGACCGGGACGGGGTTTCTGCACGATGGTGTTCTTGCTGCTCATCACGTTCTCTCCCGGGGCTGAGCCCCCAAAGCCTCTCTGGTGTCGCCCTCGGTGGAAAAGCGCCGCGGCCGAGAGTTCAGAACATCTCCCCGGCGGTGCCGGGCGCCCCGCCCGGGGCGCAGCGGGGCATTTTCCTGAACTTCTCCCGCCACGCCCCGACAAAACTACTCAGACGAGTCGACAAGGGGGAATACCATGGCGCCGCTGAATGCCTGGCCCGACCTGGCCTTTCTCGGCCACCTGCTGCTGGTGACGGTCGCCGTCCTGGTCGCATTCGGGCTGCTTCGCTTGCTCCTCGTGTCCCTGAGAAAGCGCCTGGAGGCGCGGACGAGCCAATGGGCCCGCTATGCCTCGGCCATTGCGAACAGGACCAGCAACCTCCTGCTATTCGTCTTCTCGCTGATGCTGGCCCTCAAGTTCGTCGCCTTCCCCGCCAACTGGGAGGCGGCGCTGGCCCATGGCTGGTTCGTCGTCCTGGCGCTGCAGGTGGCCCTGTGGCTCGACGCCTGCGTGCGCCTGTGGACCGGAGAGCTGGCCCGCTCGCGCTTCGGGGGCATCCGCAACCCGGTGATGACGACTCTCCTCTCGGTGGTGATCCTGATCGTCGTCTGGGCCGTGATGCTGCTTTCCATCCTGGCGAACCTGGGCGTCGACATCACCGCCCTGGTCGCCAGCCTGGGCGTGGGCGGCATCGCGGTGGCGCTCGCCGTGCAGACCCTGTTGAGCGATGTGTTCGCGTCACTCTCGATCGGCTTCGACAAGCCCTTCGAGATCGGCGACTTCATCGTGTTCGGCGACGTGGCGGGCACCATCGAGCACATCGGGCTCAAGACCACGCGCATCCGCAGCCTCAGTGGCGAGCAGATCGTCTGCTCCAACACCGAACTGCTCAAGCAGACGCTGCATAACTACAAGCGGATGAACACCAGGCGAATCGTCTTCCAGTTCGGCATCAGCTACCGGACCTCGGCCGACAAGGCGAAGGCGGTGGCGGAGCTGGTGAAGGAAATCATCGACGCCCAGGCGGAGGCGAAGTTCGACCGTGCCCACTTCCTCGCCTTCGACGAGAGCCGCCTGCTCTACGAGGTCGTCTACATCATGCAGACGGCCGACTACAACCGCTACATGGACGTGCAGCAGCAGATCAACCTCCGGCTGCTGGCCGGGGTGAAGGAGCTGGGCGTCGATTTCGCCTTCCCGGTCCGCGAGCTGCGCAACGTCGAGGCAATGCCCACGCCGCAGCGCAGCGCCGAACGCCAGTCGACGGCTGCCTTCGCCCACCCACAGGCGCAAGGCGGCAGCCGGGACTCCACCAGCCATTGAGCGGGCGCTTCAGTCCTCGGGCGCGGAACGCTCGTAGCGCGCATTGAACGCCTGGATGAAGGCATTGCGCAGGATGCCGAGGAAGGCCTGGAAAGCGCTGACGTCCTGGTCATGGATGTTGCCGCTGAGGTCGACGCGGGTAGCGAACTGGTCCTTGCGCTGGTTCTTCAGCAGCGTCTCGCCGCCGCCGACCAGGGCTTCCCATATGGAGCGGAACAGGCCCTTGTCCTTCTCCTCCACGTCCTGCTGCCAGTTGAACACGTCGACGTCGCGCAGCAACGGCTTGATGTAGCCGCTGAGCCGCCCCTTGTCCGCCGTGGCCTCGATCACCAGCGTGGCGTGGCCCTGGTTGAAGTCGAACTTGCCGTAGGCCGAGGCGAAGTCGTTCACCCGCCGCAGCTCCACGTCGCTGGCCCGCAGGCGCAGTACGAAGTCCTCGAAGTCGGAGAAGGGGTCGAAGGACGCCTGCACTTCCAGCGGCGCCTGGCCGAACAGCCGGGCATGGCCTTCGAAGCGGGCCACCCGCTTGCCCTTCTCGTCCGCCACGTTGGTCAGGTTGTACAGGCTCGCCTGCACCGCGCTGGCGGTGAGATGCACCGGCGGCCTGGAGCGGTAATTGCGGAAGTGGATGCGGCCGTCCTCGATGCGCACCTCGTCCAGGGTGGTGGGCAGCAGCTTGTCCAGCTGCTCGCGCCAGTCGGTACCGGCGCCGCTCTGGGAGTCCTGGCGGTCGCTACCGTCGACGAAGTTCAGCTCCGGCCGCAGGAAGACCACCCGCGCCACGATGCCGTGGCCGTACCACAGCGCGTGCCAGCTCACCGACAGATCGATCACCGGCGCGTCCAGCAGCGGCACCGGCACCTTGCCGTTGACCTTGACGATCTTCAGGCCATTGATCCGGTATGCCCCGCGCCACGGCGCGAGATCGACGTCGGCGAGCTGGCCGTGGTAGTCGCCCATCCGGTCGAGCTTGCCGTTGAGGTAGTCGCGGATCACGTAGGGCAACGCGACATGCGCGACCAGCAGCAACGCCAGGATCGCCAGGACGCTCGACAAGAGCAGGCTGTAGCGTCTTTTCATCCTCGCCTCCGGAGGCTCTCTGCCAGTGGACCGGTGCAGTGGATGGCGCCCCGGCGCGAGGTCATTTCCTCTCCCGCCGCGCCTGGCGGGCGAGGAACCCGTCCTCGCGCGGCGCATCCACCGCCTCGCGGTGTTGGCGGATAACGCTGCGTCAGCCGGCCTGTAGGGCGAATAACCGTTCGCGGTTATCCGCCGCTGGCCCAAACACCGTGCTCCCACCCGGGCTCACCTCACGCCGGCACCGCCCCCACCTGCGCTTCCCTGGCCCAGATACGATGCTGCAGCAAGGCGTTCTTCAACCCGCCGAACACGTCCGCCACCGTCGCCCCCATCACCACGCCGTCGTCCGGCTGCAGGCCCAGTTGCCCCGGCAGGGCCTGTCCGTCGCCGCTGAAGGCCAGCGGCTTGAGGTGCTTGTAGGCCTCCAGCAGGTAGTGCATGCCGGCGCCGTCCACGCCCAGGGTGACCGCCACCCCGCCGGGCACGTAGACCGCGTCGAAAGCCACCGAGGGCAGGCCGTCCCAGGTGCCCTGGGGCGTCAGGGTGGCGCCGCTGTCGGCCTTGACCGGCGCCGCCGTGGGCGCGATCAGCTTGGCGCTGGCACCCTCCGCGCCCAGGGCCTGGAGCATGTCGCCGACCTCGCCTTCGCTGGCGCCGTCGGCGATCAGGATCGCCACCTTGCGCGAGCGGATGTCGCCGGGCAGCAGGTTCACCTGGCTCAGCGCCGGCGAGGGCTGCGGCGGCGTGCGCCGCGGGGCCCGGGCGGTGACCTGCACGCCGATGCGCTGGGCCACCCGGGCGGCCAGCTGGGCGTCGATGTTCGCCAGCACCTCGTTGACCTCGCGTTCGCGGATGGCCTGGCGCTCCACCTTGCCCAGCTCGAAGGCGTAGGCCGCCACCACGTGGTTCTGCTCGGCCTCGCTCAGGCTGTGCCAGAACAGCGCGGCCTGGCTGAAATGGTCGCCGAAGGAGTCCGGGCGCTCGCGCACCTTGGTGCCGGTCATGGGTTCATGGTAGCTGACGAAGCCGCCCTGGCGCGCCGCCGGCGGCGTCTCCCGGGGCCAGCCGGCGTCGATGGAGTCGGGCTCGTAGGAGGCCCGCCCACGATGCAGGGTGTGCTGGTGGAAGGCGTCGCGCTGGTTATTGTGGAACGGGCACAGCGGCTGGTTGATGGGGATCTGGTTGAAGTTCGGCCCGCCCAGGCGCAGCAGCTGGGTGTCGGTGTAGGAGAACAGCCGGCCCTGCAGCAGCGGGTCGTTGGTGAAGTCGATGCCCGGCACTATGTGGCCGACGTGGAAGGCCACCTGCTCGGTCTCGGCGAAGAAGTTGTCCGGGTTTCGGTCCAGCACCATGCGCCCGAGCACCTGCACCGGCACCTGTTCCTCGGGCACCAGCTTGGTGGCGTCGAGCAGGTCGAAGTCGAACTTGTCCTGGTCGTCCTCGGCGATCAGCTGCACGCCCAGCTCCCATTCGGGGTAGTCGCCCTTCTCGATGTCTTCCCAGAGCGTGCGGCGGTTGAAGTCCGGGTCCTTGCCGGCGAGCTTCTGCGCCTCGTCCCAGACCAGCGAGCAGGTGCCGGACTTCGGCCGCCAGTGGAACTTCACCAGGGTGCTCTGGCCATTGGCGTTGACCAGGCGGAAGCTGTGCACGCCGAAGCCCTGCATGTTGCGGTAGGCGATGGGGATGGCGCGGTCGGACATCAGCCACATGACCATGTGCGCCGACTCCGGCTGCAGCGAGACGAAGTCCCAGAAGGTGTCGTGGGCCGAGGCGCCGGTGGGGATCTCATTGTGCGGCTCGGGCTTCACCGCGTGGACGAAGTCGGGGAACTTGATCGCGTCCTGGATGAAGAACACCGGCATGTTGTTGCCCACCAGGTCGAAATTGCCCTCCTCGGTGTAGAACTTCACCGCGAAGCCACGCACGTCGCGCACGGTATCGGCCGAGCCGCGCGGCCCCTGCACGGTGGAGAAGCGCACGAACACCGGGGTGCGCTTGCCGGCCTTGCCGAGGAACGCCGCCCTGGTCAGCGCGCTGCAATCGTCGTAGGCCTCGAAGTAGCCGTGGGCCGCCGAGCCACGGGCGTGGACCACGCGCTCGGGAATGCGCTCGTGGTCGAAGTGGGTGATCTTCTCGCGCATGATGAAGTCTTCGAGCAGCGAGGGGCCGCGCGGGCCGGCGCTCAAGGTGTTCTGGTTGTCGGCGATGCGCGTGCCGGTATTGGTGGTCAGGGGCTGCCCGGTGGCGTCCTCGCGGTAGCGCTCCAGTTGTTCGAGCTTCTCGTTGCCGTTGCCGCGGTCGGTGGTCTGGGTCCCCGCCAGTTGGCTGTGCTTGCCGGACTCTTTCTTCTGTGTCATCTGTCCATCTCCTGATCAGGTGGGCGGCGCCCATGGCGCGCGCTGGCTCTTGCTTGGGGGCGGGCGCGGCGGCGGAGTTCAGGCTTTTTTCCCCGGCGGTGCGCAGGCGGCGCGTTCGGCGTTCGGTTTGAACCTGCGGCGCTGCGTGGCAGTCGGCTGGGAAACGACCTTCGCCGGAGCCGTCATGCCCCACGACCTGCCCATCGGCCTGCTGCAGGCCCTCGCCGACTTCGAACTCCCCCGCGACCTCAACCGCCAGCCGGCCACCCTGGGCAGCCGCCTGCGCGAGCTGTGCGCCGCCGGCCTCGACCAACTGCCCCGCCCCGGCAGCGGCCTGACCCTGCAGCGCTGGCAGGCGCTGGCGGCGGTGTCCGGCAGCGACCTGTCGTTGCTCAAGCTGTACGAGGGCCACACCGACGCCCTGGCGATCCTCGCCGAACTGGCCCCCGAGGTGCCGCGCCGCCCCGGCATCTGGGCGGTGTGGGCCGCCGACCCACCGGCCCGGCTGGTGCGCATCCAGGCGCGCCGGGGCGACGAGGTGCGCATCAGCGGGGTCAAGCCCTGGTGCTCCGGTGCCGCCCAGGTCGACCGCGCCCTGGTCAGCGTCCGTGACGAGGACGAGCGCCCGCAGCTGGTGGCGGTGGACCTGGCGCAGCCCGGCGTGCGGGTCGCCAAGGGCGGCTGGAACGCCGTGGGCATGGCCGCCACCGCCAGCGTCGAGGTTACCTTCGAGGCGGCCGAGGCGCGCTGCGTCGGCGGGCCGCTGGCCTACCTGGAGCGCCCGGGCTTCTGGCACGGCGCGGCGGGCATCGCCGCCTGCTGGTACGGCGCCGCCAGCCGCCTGGCCAGCTACCTGCACCATGGGCATACCGACGATCCCCACGCCATGGCCCACCTGGGCGCGGTGGACGCTGCCCTGGCCGGCGCCGCCGGCGCGCTGCGCGAATGCGCCAGCTGGATCGACGACAACCCCGACGCCTGCGCCGAACTCGGCGCACGGCGGGTGCGGGCCCAGGTCGAGGGCGCCGTGGAGGCGGTGCAGTGGCACGTCGGCCGTGCCCTGGGCGCCACGCCCTTCTGCCGCGACCACCACTTCGCCCAACTGGCCGCCGACCTGCCGGTGTTCCTGCGCCAGAGCCATGGCGAGCGCGACCTGGCCTGCCTGGGGCTGCGCTTGACCGCCCAGGCCACCGAGGCCTGGGCGCTATGAGTGCGGCACAGGACCCGATCGCCGCGGCCGGCGCCGGCACCGCGCCCGGTGCCTGGCGCACCTGGCCGGGCCTGCAGCGCCTGCCGCGGATTACCCCGCCGGCGCTGCTGGGCGGCGGGCGCCTGGTGCTGGTGGCGCCGCACCCCGACGACGAGGTGCTGGGCTGCGGCGGCCTGCTGGCCAGCCTGGGCGCCCTGGCCGGCGAGACGCTGCTGGTGTCGGTCACCGACGGCGAGGCCAGCCACCCCGGCTCGCCCCTGTGGCCCCGCGAGCGCCTGCGCGAAGTGCGCCCGCAGGAGAGCCGCGAGGCCCTCGCCCGCCTCGGCCTGGACCTGCCCCGCCTGCACTGGCGACGCCTGCGCATGGCCGATGGCCAGGTCGCTGCGGCCACCCTCGACGCCGCCCTGCGCGGCCTGCTGCGCCCCGGCGACAGGCTGGTCAGCACCTGGCGCCACGACGGCCACCCGGACCACGAACAGGTCGGCCAGGCCTGCGCGGCGGCGGCCGCCGCCCGCGGCGCACGCCATTGCGAAGTGCCGATCTGGGCCTGGCACTGGGCCGAGCCCGGCGACCCGCGCCTGCCCTGGGCGCGGGCCCGGCGCCTGGACCTGGACGAGCGCGCCCTGTGGCGCAAGCGCCGGGCCATCGCCGCCCATGCCAGCCAACTGCAGGCGGACCCCAGCCGCGGCGCCGGCCCCATCCTCGGCCCGCACCTGCTGGAAACCCTCAGCCAACCCTTCGAGGTGTATTTCCTTTGAGCCTGCCCGCCAGCCATTTCGAGGCGCTGTACGCCGGCGATCCCGACCCCTGGGCCTTCCGCACCCGCTGGTACGAGCGGCGCAAGCGCTCGCTGCTGCTGGCCTGCCTGCCGCGCCCGCGCTTCGCCCGCGGTTTCGAGCCGGCCTGCGCCAACGGCGAGCTGAGCATCGAACTGGCGCAGCGCTGCGACCAGCTGCTGTGCAGCGACCCCAGCGCCACCGCCGTGGGCCTGGCGCGCCAGCGCCTGGCTAGCTGCGACCACGCCCGCGTACGCCAGGGCGGCCTGCCGCAGGACTGGCCCGCCGGCCGTTTCGACCTGGTGGTGCTCGGCGAGCTGGGCTACTACCTCGCCCCGCCGGCCTGGCGCCTGGCCTGTGAACGCGCCGCCGCCAGCCTGGAACGCGGCGGCGCGTTGGTGGCCTGCCACTGGCGCCACCCGATCCCGGGCTGCGAGATGGCCGGCGACGACGTCCATGCCCTGCTCGCCGAGGCCATGGGCGCGCCGGCGCGGGTCCGCCACCTGGAGCCGGACTTCCGCCTGGAACTGTGGTTCGACGACAGCGCCGGGGCCGCCCCGTGATCGGCGTGCTGGTGCCGGTGCACAACGAGGAAGGCCGCCTGCGCGGCTGCCTGCTGTCGTTGCTGGAAGCGGCCCGGCACCCGGCCCTGGGCGGCGAGCCGGTGCGCGTACTGGCGGTGCTCGACAGCTGCACCGACGGCAGCGCGGCCATCGCCACCGAGCTGGGCGTGGCGGTGCTGCCGCTGGCGGCGCGCAACGTCGGCCAGGCCCGCCGCGCCGGAGCCCAGCACCTGCTGGGCCTGGGCGCGCGCTGGCTGGCCTGCACCGACGCCGACAGCTGCGTCGGCCCCGACTGGCTGGTGCGCCAGTTGGCCTTCGGCGCCGAGGCAGTGTGCGGCACGGTGCGCCTGGACGACTGGTCGGCCCATGCCCCCGAAGTGCGGGCGCGCTACCTGCGCCACTACCAGCCCCGCGAGGGCCACCGCCACGTGCACGGTGCCAACCTGGGCGTGTGCGCCCTCGCCTATCGCCGCGCTGGCGGCTTCCGCCCGCTACCCTGCGACGAGGACCTGCACCTGGTGCGCGACCTGGAGCGCTGCGGCGCCCGCATCGTCTGGACGCACCAGACCTGCGTGACCACCAGCGCCCGCCGCGACTACCGCGCCCACGGCGGCTTCGGCGCCTACCTGGAAAGCCTCGCCGAACCGCTCTAGGCTCAGGCCGCGCCATCGGGGGCGCCGGCCTGCCAGCCGTCGCCGGGGCCGGTCTCGCCCTCGCCGGGGGTCAGCGGGACGATGCGCAGCTCGGTGATGTCCGCCGGGTTGGCGTCCGAGTGCAGGCTTTCCAGCTGGAAGCGCGCCTGGTCCGGGGTCAGGTCGCCGCCGGGGGCCTCCACCTCGTGGGAGCAGGGCTGGCCTTCGAGCTCGTAGTGGATGCGGAAACGCGGGGGGTGCGCCATGGTCCTGTGCCTCCTGGGTGGGCTGCCGCCGGCGGCGGCCATTCGTCGAAACGCTTGAGCTGTCCGCGGCTCGGCGCCAGCGGCGCCGCCCGTGGTGCGTGGTCTCCGACTGACCGGTGCGCAGGTCCAGGGTTCAGCCGCGGTCGCCGACCGGCTGCGGCGGATGGGCATGCCGGAATGCGGTTATTGCTATAAGAAAAAGTCATAACAACGGTTCGCTAGCCGGCTATCGTTCATTTCCTGGCGTCGGCTTTTCGGCGTGAGCGGGCCGAGAGGCCCCGGGCCCTGCGCGGACACGCCTGAGCGAATCGATTACCCGGAGTCCTTCCATGCAAACCTACCTGCAGGCCAAACGCATCCTCGAAGACAGCTTCGCGCCCTACGGCTGCCGCTGCACGCTCGAGGCGGACGGTTCGATGACCGTGCAATTGCTCGCGCCCAATTCCACGGACGTGGAACTGACCGTGCCGAAGATCCCGCGGCAGGACTGGAACAGCCTGCGCGCCGTGGCCAGGCTGGCCCTGGAGCTGCGCCAGACGCTGGACCTGGCGATACTGCAGAAGGACCGGCCGGCCTCGGCCATGCACCAGGAGGCCAGCTAGGGATTTCCCGAACCTCGCCGGGGCCGCCGGCTCCCAGCAAACCCCGGCCCGTCCGCGCCCTGGCCGCCTGCCGCCGCACTGAAAACCTGAACGCCCGCCCCGCCACCTTCTCAAAACCAGAATGAGCCACGGGACGAGGTACGCAGCATGTCTTCCTTCCCCAGCGAAGCCGAGCGCGAATGCCTGGTCGAACGCCTGCGCCACGCCGCCGAACCGCTGCCCGATCCGGACGCGGCGACCTTCGGCGGCTTCTTCTCGCGCTACGCCGACGGCCGGGTGGTGCTGATCGGCGAGGCCAGCCACGGCACCTCGGAGTTCTACCGGGCGCAGGCCGCCATCACCCGCCAGCTGGTCGAGCGGCACGGCTTCAACATAGTCGCCATCGAGGGCGACTGGCCGGACACGACGCGCCTGGACCGCCACGTCCGCGACTACCCCGGCCAGCCCGACGAAGACGCCGCCTTCAGCCGTTTCCCCAGCTGGATGTGGCGCAACCGCGAGGTGCTCGACTTCGTGCGCTGGCTGCGCCGCCACAATGCCGGCCTGCCCATCGCCGAACGCGTGGAATTCCGCGGCCTGGACATCTACAGCCTGCGCGCCTCCATGGCCGCGGTGCTGCAGTACCTGGAGCTGCACGACCCGCCCCGCGCACGCGAGGCCCGCGAGCGCTATGCCTGCCTCACGCCCTGGCAGGGCGACCCGGCGGCCTACGGCGCGCGGGTGGAATGGGGCGACGGGGATTCCTGCGAGGCGGTGCTGGGCGAACAGTTCGACGCCTACCTGTGGTTCGCCCGGACCACCGCCGTCACCCCGCTGCAGCCCGGCACCGGCGAGGCGGCGCCGGGCGCGGCGGACACCTTCCCCTTCGGAGTCTGACGATGAACGCATTCGACGACCGGCGGCACGCCGGCAAGGCCCTGGCCGAGGCGCTGCGCGAACGGCCCATGCACGAGCCCCTGCTGCTGGCCCTGCCCCGCGGCGGCGTGCCGGTGGCCTATGAGATCTCCCTGGCCCTGCAGTACCCCCTGGAACTGCTGCTGGTGCGCAAGATAGGCGCGCCCGGCCACGAGGAATACGCCGTGGGCGCCGTGGTGGAAGGCGACCCGCCCAGGTGGGTGAAGGACGAGGACCTGCTGCGCCAGCTGCGCGTGGCGCCCGACTGGTTCGAGCGCCGCCTGGCCGAACAGCTGCGGGAAATCGAGCGCCGCCGCGCCCGCTACTGCGGGCGGCAGCCGCTGGCGTCACGCCGTGGCCGCGACCTGATCCTGGTGGACGACGGCCTGGCCACCGGCAACAGCGTGCGTGCGGCGCTGCAGGCCCTGCGCGAGGACGGCCCGCGGCGCATCATCCTCGCCGTGCCCGTGGGGCCGCCGGCCACCGTGGAGAAACTGCGGCCGCTGGTGGACGAACTGGTATGCCTGCTGACACCGGAGGATTTCCACTCCGTCGGCCACTACTACCGGGACTTCCACCAGCTCGACGACCAGGAAGTCATCGACCTGCTCGGCCCCTCGCGCACGCCTTCGGGCGCCTGATCCAGCCGGGCTGCGCCGGAACTTCAACCACTGGCGAAACTTCTTCGAACCATTCTCCGGCGCTGCCTTCCCAGTAACTGTGTGGGCCGACTGGCGGCCCACCCAATGGATGCGAAGCATCCGAGGAGCACTTTCATGACTTCCAAAAACACCAATCCCGGCAACTTCGCCAACGATCGCGAAAAAGCCTCCGAGGCAGGGAAGAAAGGCGGTCAGCAAAGCGGCGGCAACTTCGCCAACGACCGTGAGAAAGCCTCCGAAGCCGGCCGCAAGGGCGGGCAGCACAGCCATGGAGGCGGGCGCAGCTAACCTGGCAAGTGCCCTCCCGGTGGAGCGCCCGCTCCACCGGGAACCTGATCGCGGACGGAGTCCTACGTAACCCAACTCCCAATGCCCAACGGGATTCCGCCCCACACCGAGGAGAGGCGTTGGCAGAGATGCATGAACAAATCCGTAGGGCGAATAACCGTTCGCGATTATCCGCCGCCAACCTCAAACCTGGCGCCCTACGGGCTAGGCATGCCAGCAACGATACCAACCGTCCTCTTCACTGATGCGCAGCTGCGTCTGGTACAGCGCGGACAGGCGCTCGCTGGTCAGCACCTCGGCCTTGGGCCCGTCGGCGACGATGCGGCCGCGGTCCAGCAGCACCACGCGCTCGATCTCGGGGATGATCTCGTCGATGTGGTGGGTGGTGATGATCATCGCGTGCTCGGCGCCGCAGAAGCGCCGCAACAGGCGCAGCATGCCCAGGCTGGCACCCATGTCCAGGCCGTTGGCCGGCTCGTCGAGGATCAGCGCGCGCGGCGCGTGGACCAGGGCGCGGGCCAGCAGCAGGCGGCGCTTCTGGCCGGTGGACAGGCGCTGGAACATGGTCCGCTCGTGGCCTTCCATCTCCACCACCGCGAGCAGCTCGCGGGCCTGCTGCAACTGCGCCTCGCTGGGCTGCAGGTGGCCGTGGGCGCCGATCGAGCCGAAGAAGCCGGAGACCACCACGTCCAGGGCCTGGGTGTAGGGCGTGTAGTCGTCCTGCAGGTCCTGGGAGATGAAGCCGATGCGGCTGCGCAGGTCCCACAGGTTGACGGTGTCGCTGCCGAACAGCTTCAGGTGGCTGCCTTCGCGCTCCACCGGGTACAGCTCGCGGCTGATCAGCTTGAGCAGGGTGCTCTTGCCGGCGCCGTTGGGCCCGAGGATGGCGACCTTCTCGCCGTCCTCGATGCGCAGGGAAAAGCCGTCGAGCACGCGGGTCTGCTGCTGGAAGGCGGTGACGTTGTGGAATTCGATCATGGTCGGCTCATGGCGCTGGGGGAGCGCGAAGGATACTGCGCCGGGGCCCGCCTGCGCCAAGGGGGCGGGCATGACCTCCGGTCGGCAAAAACAATAACGGCATTTAAATATGCTGAAATTGCTCTTGTAGTGTTATCGACCTGCAAGAGGCTATCGCCATGAACGTCAGGACACTGCTTTTCCTCGGACTCGCCGCACTCTGCACCAGCGCCGCCCTGCCCACCCCGGCCACTGCCGCCGACACGCCCAGCGCGGCCTCGGCGCTGGATACGCGCCTGGCGCTGCGCGACCTGTGGCTGGAACACATCTTCTGGATCCGCGACTACGTCCAGGCCAACCAGGCCGGCGACAGCCGCCAGGCCAAGGTGGCCGGCGAACAGGTGGTGGCCAACGCCACGGCCATCGCCAACAGCATCGCCCCGCTGTACGGCCAGCCGGCCGCCGACCAGTTGCTGCAGTTGCTGGCCGGGCACTGGGGCGCGGTGAAGCACTACAGCGATGCCAGCGTGGCCAAGGATGCCAATGGCCGCAAGGCCGCCGTCGGCGAGCTGCAGGGCAACGCCGGGGCCATCGCCCGCTTCCTCGCCGGGGCCAACCCCAACCTGCCCGAGAACGACCTGCTGGCCATGCTCGGCACCCACGGCGCCCAGCACATCGCCCAGATCGACCAGCTGGCCGCCCACGACTACGCTGCCGAAGCCAGGACCTGGGCAGCCATGCGCGGGCATATCCTGATGCTCTCCGACGCCCTGGCCAGCGCCCTGGTCAAGCAGTTCCCCGACAAGTTCGCCGCGAGGTAGACGCATGCTTCAGGGATTGGGCCGCACCCAGCAGGACCTGCTCAGCGCCCTGCTCTACCGTGCGCAGGGCATGAGCATCGACGAGTTGGCCGAGCAGTTGGCGGTGACGCGCACCGCCGTGCGCCAGCACCTGGCGGCGCTGGAACGCGACGCCCTGGTGCTGCGCGGCCCGCTGCGCCCCACCGGGCGCCGCCCGGAGCAGCTGTACCAGCTGAGCCCCCGCGGCCGCGAGCTGTTCCCCCGGCAATACCAGCTGCTGGCCGACCTGCTGATCGGCGAAGTGGCGCAACTCATCGGCCACGACGCCCTGGTAGCGCTGATGCGCAAGCTGGGCGAGCGCATGGCCACGGAACTGGAACCAGCCCCGGTGGACCAGGCGCGCATCGTCGAACACATGAACGCCGCCGGCTACGAGGCGCAACTGATCGCCCGCAGCGGCGGCGAACCGGAGATAGTCGCGCACAACTGCGTGTTCCACCACCTGGCCAGCCGCCACCCGGAAGTCTGCGAACTGGACCTGGCCCTGCTCGGCCGCCTCGGTGGCGCCACCGTCGACCACCGCGAGTGCATGCTGCGCGGCGGCCAGGTGTGCCGCTTCCAGCTGCGGCGCGGCGGCTAGCCCCGCTGGGCGGCGAGGGTCCGGCTGGAAGGCTCCAGCTCGCCGATCTTCTCCAGCCGCGCCCGCACGATGTTGCGGCTGATGCCCAGCAGGCGGGCGGTCTGCAACTGGTTGCCGTGGCAGTAGTGGTAGGCGGTGCGGAACACGGCTTCCTCGATGTGTTCGTACAGCTCGGGCAGGTTGCGAACGGTTATTCGCCCTACGTGCCCGGCCGGATCCTACGGTGCTCCACGATCTCGCCGGCATGAAATGCTATCATCCAGCGATAGCATTCACCGGATGAAGAATCGCCACGCCAGAACACTGAAAGCCCTCTTTCGCACGCCTACGAGTGCGTCGTTGGCCTTCGCCGACATCGAAGCGCTGGTCCTCCACCTGGGAGGTGAGATTCAGGAGCGCGAAGGATCGAGGGTGAGGTTGACGCTGGGCGCTTGCATCTGGCGATGCCATCGCCCCCATCCGGGCAAGGAAGCGAAGAAGTACCAAGTCGAAGAGGCCCGCGAATTTCTCCGCCGGGCCGGAGTTGAACCATGAACTGCATGACCTACAAGGGCTACGCGGCGCGCGTAGAATTCGACGACCGCGACGACATCTTCGTCGGCCGCCTGCTCGGCGTCCGCGACATCATCAGCTTCCATGCCGACAACGTGGCCGAGCTGCACACGGCTTTTCACACGGCCGTCGAGGATTACCTGGCCGACTGCGCCGAACGGGGCGTGACGCCGGAGAAACCGGCCTCGGGCAAGGTCATGCTGCGCATCCGCCCCGAGGTCCATGCCGCCGCCAGCCTCGCCGCACAAGCCGAAGGCAAGAGCCTCAACCAGTGGGCGGAAAGCGTCTTCGAGCGGGCGGCCGGAAAGCGCGCCGGTTGAGGCGGGGATGCCGCAGCTACGCGACGAGTTGCTCGCCGAACTCACCGGCCACTGACCCCAACGGCGGCTATCCTTCGGACACGCCGCCTCCGCCTTTGTTTGATCCCGGCCAAGGCCCCGCGCCGCGGTTCGTGCCTGAATGGTGCCGACGCCGGAGCCCGGCGTGCATCCATCCCCCCTGCCGGCACGGGAGCGAGCATGGCCATGGAAAAGCACCACCAATGGAACCTCGGGTATTTCCTCGTGGCCTTCGTGGCCATGCTGCTGTTGCAGAACTGGCTGGGTGAATACTCGGCCGAGGCGCCGATTCCCTACAGCGAGTTCCAGCGCCTGCTGGACGCCGGCAAGGTCAGCGACCTGCGCATCGACCAGGAGCGCATCAGCGGCACCCTCAAGGAGCCGATCCAGGGCCGCACGCGCTTCACCACCAACCGCGTCGAGCCGCAGCTGGCGGCGCAGCTGGAGAAGGCCGAGGTGGACTTCTCCGGCGTCACCCAGAGCGGCCTGACCAAGCTGCTGGGCTGGCTGCTGCCGTTCCTGCTGATCTTCGCCCTGTGGGTGTTCTTCTTCCGCGGCCTGGCCGAGAAGCAGGGCTTCGGCGGCATGGTCAACGTCGGCAAGTCGAAGGCGCGGGTGTTCGTCGAGCGCGACACCGGGGTCAGCTTCGACGACGTCGCCGGCATCGACGAGGCCAAGGCCGAGCTGCAGGAGGTGGTGTCCTTCCTCAAGGACCGCCCCACCTACAGCCGCCTGGGCGCGCGCATTCCCAAGGGCATCCTGCTGGTGGGCCCGCCCGGCACCGGCAAGACGCTGGTGGCCAAGGCCGTGGCCGGCGAGGCCGGGGTACCGTTCTTCTCCATTTCCGGCTCGGAGTTCGTCGAGCTGTTCGTCGGCGTGGGCGCCGCGCGGGTGCGCGATCTCTTCGAGCAGGCGCGCAAGGCCGCGCCCTGCATCATCTTCATCGACGAGCTGGACGCCCTGGGCAAGATGCGCGGGCTGGGCGCCTTCGGCGGCAACGACGAGAAGGAGCAGACGCTCAACCAGCTGCTCGCCGAGCTGGACGGCTTCGACCCGCGCGAAGGCGTGGTGCTGCTGGCCGCCACCAACCGCCCGGAAGTGCTGGACCCGGCCCTGCTGCGCGCCGGCCGCTTCGACCGCCAGATTCTCATCGACCGCCCGGACCGCCGCGGCCGCGAGGCCATCCTGCGGGTGCATCTGAAGCGCATCAGCGCCGCCCGCGACCTGGACTGCACGCAGATCGCCGCCATCACCGCCGGCTTCACCGGCGCGGACCTCGCCAACCTGGTCAACGAGGCCGCCATCGGCGCCACCCGGCGTGGCGCCGAGGCGGTGAGCATGGCCGACTTCACCGCCGCGGTGGAGCGCATCGTCGCCGGCGCCGAGCGCCGCAGCCGGCTGCTGCAGCCGCAGGAGCGCAAGGTGGTGGCCTACCACGAGATGGGCCACGCGCTGGCCGCCGCCTCGCTGCCGCGCATGGACCCGGTGCACAAGGTCTCCATCGTCCCCCACGCCATCGGCGCCCTGGGCTTCACCCTGCAGCGGCCCACCGAGGACCGCTTCCTGATCGGCCGCCAGGAACTCAAGGACCGCATGGTGGTGCTGCTGGCCGGGCGCGCCGCCGAGGCCCTGGTGTTCGAGGAGATTTCCACCGGCGCCGCCGACGACCTGGCCAAGGCCACCGACATCGCCCGCCAGCTGGTGACGCGCTTCGGCATGAGCGAGCAGCTCGGCCAGGCCGTGCTGGAGCGGCAGAGCGCGCCCTACCTGGCGGGCGACAACGGCCACCTGGCGGGGCTGCGCGAGAAGGACTACTCGGAGCAGACCGCCCGCGAGGTGGACCTGTGCGTGCGCGAGCTGATCGACGAAGCCTTCCGCCGCGCCCGGGCCCTGCTGGAGCAACGCCGCGCCGACCTGGAGGAAGGCGCGCGCCTGCTGCTGGAGCGGGAAACCCTCACCCCCGAGGACTTCCCGGCGCTGGCCGGCGCGCCGGCGCCCTGAACGGGCCTTCTAACCTCCGGCTATTTGCAGCGCCGCGCATATGCCGGGGAACTCATTGACAGATTGGCGCCAGACAAGTGTCATGGGCGTTGTCGTCCGGCGCGGTCGAGGTGTGGCGCCGGGATTACGTGGTCCGTTTGCGTGTTTCCTTATCCCCCGCACAGGAGCCGCCGGCATGTACGACTCTGCACCCAGGGCCTCGGGGCCCGCGGAGGAGGATTTCCTCTTCACCTTCGAGACCCACGTCCTGCAGAAGGCCCTGCCCGCCTTCGAGGAAGCCAGCCGCTTCGCCCGCGACCGCGGCCTGGACTGCCAGGTCGAGTTGCTCGTGGACGAGGACGACCACCTGCAATTGTGCCTGTTCGCCCGCCTGGGCAGCAGCCAGCAGCCGAGCTTCTACCGCATCGTCGCCGATACCGAACTCCAGGGCCTGGTCCACGAGCAGTACGCCGCCCATGGCCAGCGCACGCGCCGCCTGGGCGCGCACCTGGACTCGCTGGACGGCGAGGTGCTCGACGAACAGCTCGCCGAGTTCTTCCAGCTGGCCTTCGGCATGCACCTGGACGAGCCGGGGCACCGACGAGCCAGCGGCTTCTAGCAGCCGCCCCTTTCCCTGCCGTTCCTCGCATCGCCTCCCGCAGGCGGGTTTTCGCACGACACTGTATGCATGAGACCGTGCGCATGAATGGATCGCACGCGCCCGCGCAGGTGGGGTCTGAACAGAGGTACGGGCCACGATGCCCGCTGGAGGAATGCCCATGAAAAGCCCCGTGGATACCCCGCACCCCGATCCGGTGGTGACCCGCGAAGCCGATGAACTGGAGGAGCTGGTGGAGCTGGACCCGGTCGACAGCGGCCAGGAGCCACACCTGTCCGCCGCCCACCAGGAAGGCGTGATCGACGAGCAGCACTGAGCGCCCGGGACCTTGCATTCTGCCGTGCAGGCTTTGTGCGATCGTGCGCAATGCACGCTCACGTCTTCGCTTCTCTCCATCAACCTGCTGATTTGAAAAGAGAAAATTTTCAAGCGAAGCTGGAACGCATGCTGCAACAGCTCTCCTATCGGCTTCACGGATACCAAGGGAGAGCGTCATGCACAACGACCGTAGCCAGGCCCCGCAACTTCTCGGCGAACAGTTCAGCGACTATCGCATCGACCTCCAGCAACGCCCGGATGGCGGCCTGCTGCTGAGGCTGCGCGACAACGAAAGCCGGCGCCTGCTGACCACCTGGGCCATCCCGGCCAGCGAATGGCGTGACCCGACGCGCCTGAACAACTTCATCGAACGCATCCGCCGCGACCTGCTGACCGCCGAGGGCCAGCCCCTGCAGGAAGACCAGGTGGACTGCTTCCGCAAGCGCATCGAACTGCAGACCTTCAACCCCGGCCAGGGCTGCCACCGCCAGCGCAAGATCGTGGTGGCCGGCGAGCGCCTGCGCGCCCTGGCGGCCAACGCCTGAGTCAGTCCGCGCCCTGGCGGAACTGCCCGGGGGTGGTCCCGCTCCAGCGGCGGAAGGCCTTGGCGAAGGCGCTCTCGTCGGAGAAGCCCAGGCGCTCGGCCACGTCCGCCAGCCGCGCGGGGCCCTGCAGCAGCTGCTCGGCCATGGCGTGCAGCACCCGCTCGCGCAACAGCTTGAAGCTGCTGCCCTCCTCGGCCAGGCGCCGGTTCAGGTGCCGGCCGCTGAGGCCCAGGCGTTCGGCGACACGCTCCTTGCCCCACTGCGGGTGTTCGCGCAGCAGCCCCTGCACCTGGGCCGCCAGGCTCTGCGCGCCCAGGCGCTGCAACTGGGCGTCGGCCAACTGGCGCAGGTGCTCGCGCATGGGCGCGTTGGCCTGGATCAGTGGCACTTGCAGGTCGCTATCGGCGAACACCAAGCCATCTTCGCCTGCGCCGAACCCGGGCAGCAGGCCCAGCAACTCGCGGTAGCTGCCCGCCTCGCCGCGGGCCCCGTGGCCGATGCGCACCGCCTGCGGGCGCACGCGCTCGCCGGTGATCCAGGCGCTCAAGCGCACCAGGCTGGCCAGCACCGCTTCCACCCGCGCCTCGCGGCGCACGCTGTAGCTTGGCTGGTAGGCCAGGGCCACGCCGCCGGCTTGGTGGCGCAGGCTGAACGCGCTGCCCTCGGCGATGATCGGGTAGTACTCCAGCAGCGCCTCCAGGGCCTCGCCGAAGGTCTCGCAGCTCATCAGCAGGGCGCCGACCATGTCCAGGTGGCCGACCTGCAGGGCGCTGCCCAGGCGCAGGCCGAGCAGCGGGTCGGCGCTGGCCGCGCACAGGCCCTCCCACAGCTCGTCCTGGCGCGCCAGCGGGATGCGCGCCTCGCGGCCCAGTTCGCGCAGTTCGGCGGGCAGCTGCAGGCCCAGGCGCGCGGCGGCCTGGAGGATGCCCTGGGCGTAGTGGACGGTGATCGAGGGGCTGTTGGGCATGGTCCCGAAATAACCGGAAAAAGTCCTGATTGAGCCATCAAAGCGCGGCGTGGGGCGGGTATCCTTGCCCATTACAACGAGAAACACAAACGAGCCGCGCATGCCTTGCACCCCCTGCCCCGCGCCCCTTCGGGAGGCGCGCTGATGCCCACCGTCCACCTGGAATTCGCCGGCGCCTCGATGCTGGCCCTGAACGTGATCATCGCGCTGATGATGTTCGGCGTCTCCCTGGAACTGCGCCGCGAGGACTTCGCCCGCATCGTCCGCGCGCCCAAGGCGCCGCTGATCGGCATGCTCATCCAGTTCCTGCTGCTGCCGGCCGGCGCCTGCCTGCTGGCCAACCTGCTGCCGATCGACCCGCAGCTGGCCCTGGGCATGCTGCTGGTGGCCACCTGCCCCAGCGGCAGCTTCTCCAACGTCATGACCTGGCTGGCGCGCGGCAACGTCGCGGTGTCGGCCAGCGTCACCGCGGTGTCCGGGCTGTCCGCCGGGTTCTTCACGCCGTTCAACTTCGCCCTCTACGCCAGCCTTGCGCCGGAGACCCGCGCGCTGCTCACGCAGATCCGCATCGACCCGCTGGAGCTGCTGGCCACGGTGCTGCTGGTGCTGGTGGCGCCGATGCTCGCCGGCATGGCCCTGGGCCGGCGCCGCCCGCAACTGGCGCGGCGCCTGGAGAAGCCCATGCGGGTGTTCTCGCTGCTGGTGCTGGCGGCCTTCGTGGTCATGGCCTTCGTCAAGAACTACGCACAGTTCGTCGCCTACTTCCACCTGTTCTTCTGGCTGGTGGCGCTGCTCAACGGCGTGGCCCTGGGCCTGGGCTACCTGTGCGCACGGGCCTGCCGGCTGGCCGAGGCCGACGTGCGCGCGGTGACGCTGGAGAGCGGCATCCACAATTCGGCGCTGGGCATGGCGCTGATCCTGACCTTCTTCCCCGAGGCCGGCGGCATGCTGCTGATCGCCGCCTTCTGGGGCTGCTGGCAACTGCTCACCGGGCTGGGCCTGGCGCTGTTCTGGTCGCGCCGCGCGCCATTGCCGGGCCTGGCCGCCTCGGCGGGAAGAGCGCCATGAGCTACGTGGCGCCGACCCTGGGCAGCTTCATCCTGCTGGCCTACACCCTGGAGGCCGTCACCGGTTTCGGCAGCGTGGTGCTGGCGCTGTCTCTCGGCGCCCTGCTGCTGCCCATCGAGCAACTGCTGCCGGTGCTGGTGCCACTGAACGTCGGCCTGACCAGCTACCTGGCCTGGCGCCACCGCCGCCTGGTGCAGTGGCGGCTGCTGCTGGCCACCCTGCTGCCGGGCATGCTGCTGGGCATGGTGGCCGGCTACCTGCTGCTGCCCTGGCTGGACCCGCAACTGCTCAAGCGCGGCCTCGGCCTGCTCATCCTCTGGTTCGCCGCCCGCGAGCTGCAGCGCAGCGCCAAGGGCACGCCGCGCGGCCGGGTGCCCGGCTGGGCGATGCGCCTGGCCACCGGCGCCGCCGGCGTCTGCCAGGGCCTGTTCGCCTCCGGCGGGCCGCTGCTGGTCTACGCCCTGGCCGGCCAGCAGCTGGACAAGTCGCGCCTGCGCGCCACCCTGGTGTGCGTCTGGTTCACCCTGAACGGCCTGCTCACCCTGGCCTTCCTGCTCGACGGCCGGCTGCGCCCGGCCCTGCCCCAGGTGCTGGCCTACGCGCCGCTGCTACCGCTGGGCCTGTGGCTGGGCGAGCACCTGCACCGGCGCTGCGCGGAACGCCACTTCCGCCTGGCCATCCACCTCCTGCTGCTGGTCAGCGGGGTCCTGCTGCTGTCTCCCTGGAGCCTCCTGTGAGCTACGACATCATCGTCAAGAACGGCCTCTACTTCGACGGCAGCGGCGCCCCCGGCACCCTGCGCCACCTGGGCATCCGCGCCGGGCGCATCGACACCCTCAGCGCCTCGCCGCTGGACGAGGCCGGCTGCCCGCAGGTGCTGGACGCCGCCGGCAGCTGGGTGACCCCGGGCTTCCTGGAAATCCACTCGCACTACGACGCCGAGGTGATAGCTGCGCCAGCGCTGAAGGAATCGGTGCGCCACGGCGTGACCACGGTGGCCCTGGGCTCCTGCTCCATCAGCATGGTGCTGGGCGAGGCGGAGGACTGCTCCGACCTGTTCACCCGCGTCGAGGCGGTGCCCCGCGAGGTGGTGCTGCCGATCCTGCGGGAGAAACGCATCTGGCGCGACGCCGCCGGCTACCGCGCCTTCTACGAGCAACTGCCGCTGGGCCCGAACCTGTGTTCCTTCCTCGGCCACTCCGAACTGCGCGTGGCGGTGATGGGCCTGGAACGCGCCACCAGCGGCGCCAGGCCCACCGAGGCCGAGCTGCGGCGCATGGAGCAACTGCTCGACGAAGCGCTGGACGCCGGCTGCTTCGGCCTGTCGGTGATGACCACGCGGCTGGACAAGATGGACGGCGAGCGCGCCTGGTCCAGCCCGCTGCCCTCCACCTTCGCCAGCTGGAAGGAGTTCGCCCGCCTGTTCGCCGTGTTGCGCCGGCGCGGCGCGCTGATGCAGGGCGCGCCCAACGCGGTGACCAAGATCAACGTGTTCGCCTTCCTCTGGCAGGCCCACGGCTGGTTCCGCCGGCCGCTCAAGTGCAGCATGCTCACCGCCCTGGACCTCAAGTCGCAGCCCTTCATGCACCGCATCACCCGCGCCTCCGGCTGGCTGGCCAACCGCGTGCTGCGCGGGCGCTTCCGCTGGCAGACGCTACCGGCGCCCTTCGTGGTGCGCATCGAGGGGTTGAACATGAACGGCTTCGAGGAATTCGGCGCCGGCGAAGTGCTGCGCGACATCAAGGACCCGGAAGAACTCTACGCGCGCATCCAGGACCCGGCCTTCCGCGAGCGTTTCCGCAAGGACATCAAGGCCACCCTCAGCCTTGGCCTGTGGCACCGCCGGCTGTCCGACTGCTGGGTGCGCGAATGCCCGGACGCGAGCCTCGTCGGGCGCAACTTCGAGGAGATCGGCCAGCAGCAGGGCAAGGACGCAGTGGACGCCTTCTTCGACCTGGCCAGCCAGTACCGCAACGCGCTGAAGTGGACCACCTGCTACGGCAACCACCGCCCGCAGGTGATGGCCCGGCTGCTGGCCAGCCCCTGGACGCAGCCGGGCTTCGCCGACTCCGGCGCGCACCTGGCCTCCCACGCGCAGTACAACTTCCCGCTGCGCCTGCTCAAGTACGTGCGCGACGCCGAGCTGGCCGGCCAGCCGTTCATGGACGTCGGCCGCGCGGTGCGGCGCCTGACCGGCGAACTGGCCGACTTCGCCGGGCTGGACGCCGGCTACCTCCGCGTGGGCGACCGCGCCGACCTGGTGATCGTCAACCCCGAAGGCCTGACCGACGAGCTGGACGAGGTGAGCGAGGCGCCCATGGAAAACCTCGGGCTGGTGCGCCTGGTCAAGCGCAACGACGCGGCGGTGGAGGCCACGGTGATCAACGGGCGCGTGGCGTACCGGCGGGAAAGCGGCTTTGCCGAGGAGCTGGGCAAGGAACGCGGCTTCGGACGCTTCCTGCCGGGCCGCGAAGTGGTACCGGCGTAGCGCGGATGAATCCACCCACGCCATTCCCCTGTAGGAGCGCGCCCTGCGCGCGATTTCGCGGGCAGGGCCCGCTCCTACAGGTTTCCGGGAGGCACGGCATGTCCCCGTAGGAGCGGACCTTGTCCGCGATAGCCGGAACCACCGGCGCGGTTCGCGGATAAGATCCGCTCCTACGCTGCCCCACCCACGCCATTCCCTGTGGCACGAATCGCGGACGGAGTCCGCTCAGGCACGCTCCGCCTGTTCACGCACCAGGCTCGCGCGGTAGCTGCCGCAGCCCTTCCACAACAGCCCTATGGTCAGCAGCGTGGCCACCGCGGAGACGATGGCGATGGACGCCCCCACCGCCGCCGGGTCGCCGAACACCCGGTCGGTGATCAGCGCCACCAGGGTGGTGCCCAGGCCCACCGCCAGCAGGTTGCTGACCAGCAGGAAGATCGCCGAGACCTGCGCGCGCACCTGGTTCGGCGCCAGGTTCTGCATGGCCGTGGTGGAGGTCGGCAGGGGGAAGGAGGCGAAGAACATCGCCGGCACCAGCAGCGCCAGGGACAGCCACAGCGGTTCCACCAGGGCGAACAGGGCCACCGGCACGAGCATGCCGATGGCGCCGATCACGCCAGTGCGCATGGCCGCGTCGCCGTGGCCGCGGCGGGCCAGCACGTCGGTCAGCCAGCCGCCGCAGTACACGCCGGCGGTGTTCGCCAGCAGCAGTACCACGCCCAGGGTGTAGCCGGTGCTCACCGGGTCCAGGCCGTGCTTGCGCATGTACAGCGCCGGGGTCCAGCTGAGCATGGCGTACAGGGCCATGGCGTAGCAGGAGAAGCCCAGGTACAGGCAGGTGAAGGTCAGCCGGTGGCGGCCGAGGAAGCGCACGCCGTCGCCCGGCGCCACGGCCCTGGCCTGGCCGCTGGCGTCGCGGCTCAGGCCCTTGCGCTGCGGGTCGCGCACGGTCAGCCAGATCAGCAGGCCCACCAGCACCCCGGGCAGGCCGACGATGAAGAAGGTCAGCTGCCAGGCCTTGACCTCGCCCAGCAGCGGCAGCACCACGGCGTGGGTGTCCTTGAGCAGGTCGATGACGTAGCCGCCGACCAGGAAGGCCAGGCCGCCGCCGACGAAGGAGCCGATGGAGTAGATGCCCACCGCGCGCCCCAGTTTTTCCCTGGGGAACAGGTCGCTGAACATCGAATAGGCCGCCGGCGACAGCGCCGCCTCCCCCACGCCGACGCCGATGCGCGCCAGGAACATCTGCAGGAAGTTCTTCGACAGCCCGCAGGCGGCGGTGGCCAGGCTCCAGAAGACCACGCCGATGGCGATGATCCGCGGCCGCGAGAAGCGGTCGGCCAGGTAGGCGATGGGCCAGCCCATCACCGCGTAGAACAGCGAGAACGCCAGCCCGTGCAGCAGGCTGAACTGGGTGTCGCTGAGCTGCAGGTCGGCCTTGATGGGCTCGATCATCAGCGCCAGGATCTGCCGATCCACGAAGGAGAAGATGTACGCCACCATGCACAGGCTGACGACGTACCACTCGTAGGCGTAGCGCCTGGGGCGCAGCTGCGCCGGGGTCTTGGCCTGGGTGTTCATGGGTTCCGCTCCTCTTGCGCCGCTATGGGCGTGTCCGGCAGGAATCCGCCAGGGGCGGGCGAAAGCGTGCGCGGGGCGTGGCACGGGGGGAATTGGCGCATGAGGGGCCTCTTGTTGTTATTGGCGGGCGTGTCGCTACAAGGCGGCCCCGCCTTCGTGGGGCGGGGCCAGGGGCACCTTAGGGGATGGGGCCCGGGCGGGACCATACGGGGAAACGGCCTCGGCATGGGGGTAGGCTCCCGTAGGCATTGGGGTTTTCCTTAGGCGGAAAATCCGCCCGGCAGCGCACCCATGCGCAGGAATATGCAAGACGCCCGCGCCCCGGGCGCCCTACCCTGGCCGCTCGACGATCCAGGAGCTGAAACATGCCGCAAACATCCGCACACCCTCATCAACCGGTCAACCTCGCCGCCAAGCTGGCGGCCATCCACGAGCAGTGGCAGCCGCGCGTGGTGGCCGAGATGAACGACTACCAGTTCAAGCTGGTGAAGCTGGAGGGCGAGTTCGTCTGGCACAGCCATGCCGACACCGACGAGACCTTCATGGTGCTCGACGGCGAGCTGCGCATCGATTTCCGCGACGGCGCCGTGCAACTGCGCGCAGGGGAGCTGTACGTGGTGCCCCGCGGCGTGGAGCACAAGCCCTTCGCCGCGCAGGAGGTGCAGGTGCTGCTGATCGAGCCGCGCGGCGTGGTCAACACCGGCGACCAGGGCGGCGAGCGCACCGCGCCCAACGACGTCTGGATCTGAGCCCCAGCCTCAGGCCAGGCGGTACCAGGCCACGCCCTGCGCGTCCTCGCTGGCCGTCACCCGGCCGCGCTGCACCAGGTAGTTGAGGTTGGCCAGGCACTCGCCGGTGGCCAGCGCCAGCAGGTCCTGGTCGATGCGCCGGGCGAAGAGCGCGCCGAACAGGTCGATGGCGCGCTTCGGGCCTTCCGCCAGCAGCTCCTGCAGGCGCTCCAGGGCCCGCTGGTGGCCGCGCTCCAGGTGCGCCAGGCGCGCATGCAGGGGCTGGAAGGGCTCGTTGTGGGCCGGCAGCACCAGCACGTCATCGGGCACCTCGCGGCGCACCTTGGCCAGGGACTCCAGCCATTGGCCCAGCGGGTCGGCCTCGGGCTCCGTGGGAAACACCGAGACGTTCGGCGAAATGCGCGGCAGCACCTGGTCGCCGGCGACCAGCAGGCGCAGGTCGGGGCAGTGGAAGCTGGCGTGCTCCGGCGAATGCCCGCTGCCCACCACCACCCGCCAGTCATGCCTGCCGATGCGGATACGCTCGCCGTCGCGCAGGCGCCGGTAGCTTTCCGGCAGCGGCCAGATGAACTTGCCGAAGCCGCCGAAGCGCGCGCGGTAGTGGGCGATGGCCGCGTCGTCCCAGCCGGCCCGGCGGTAGAAGCGGATGCCCTCGGGCGGCGCCTCGCGGCCGCTGTCGGCGGCCAGCACGCGGCAGTTCATGTATTCGCCGAAGGTCATCCGCAGTTCGCAGCCGTACTCGCGGGTGAGCCAGCCGGCCAGGCCGACGTGGTCCGGGTGCATGTGGGTGACGAACAGCCGCGTCGGCCGCCGCCCGCCCAGGGCGCCGCCGGGGCCCAGCAGCGCGCGCCAGGCGTCCAGGCTCGCCGGGGTGTGCATGCCGGTGTCGAACAGCGCCCAGCCGTCGCCGTCCTCCACCGCCCACAGGTTGATATGGTCCAGGCTCAGCGGCAGTGGCATGCGCAGCCAGTGCACGCCCGGGGCGATCTCACGGCTGGCGCCGGGTTCCGGCGCCGGGCCGCAGGGGTAGTCCAGGGGAATACGTTCGAATTTCATGGGGCTGCCTGAATCCTGGTGCGGTTCATCTGGGGGGGGGCAACGCCTACGGCGTTATCCGCCATGATCGCGGACGGAGTCCGCTCCTACGCCTCCGGGACACACGGACGTAGGAGCGGACTCCGTCCGCGATTGGGCTCACCGGCCACGCCGGACGCCCCGGTGGCCCGGCCAACGGCGGATAACCGCGAACGGTTATACGCCCTACGGTCCCGGGAACGACGGAGGGAAGGATATGGCAATACTGTGCCAAAGAGTCGCGCCCAGCCCCAGCCACACGGACTATCCGGCCAGGAAATGGCGCATATGCCCTCGGCAAAGGCACAGCTGCCAGCAACCCACCCCACGCGAGGCTCGCCGCCGGCCGGCGCCTGCGCTATCGTCGCCGGCGCCCGCGGGCCCCCCGCTTCGATTCCAGAGAGGACTGACAAGACATGAGCACCCAAGACTCCCCCCTCGACATCCGCAAGATCGGCGTGATCGGCGCCGGCACCATGGGCAACGGCATCGCCCAGGTGTGCGCCGCCGCCGGCCTGCAGGTGGCGATGGTCGACGTCTCCGACGCCGCCGTCGAGCGTGGCCTGAAGAGCATCGACGGCAACCTCGAGCGGCTGATCAAGAAGGACAGGCTGGCCGCCGCCGACAAGCCGGGCATCCTCGCGCGCATCCACGGCGGCACCGACTATGCCGCGCTGAAGGACGCCGACCTGGTGATCGAGGCCGCCACCGAGAACCTCGAGCTGAAGCTGCGCATCCTGCGCCAGGTGGAGGAGCTGGTCGGCCCCGGCTGCGTCATCGCCAGCAACACCTCGTCGATCTCCATCACCCAGCTGGCGGTGGTGGTGAGCAACCCGCAGCGCTTCATCGGCCTGCACTTCTTCAACCCGGTGCCGGTGATGGGCCTGCTGGAAGTGATCCGCGGCCTGCAGACCGCCGACGAGACCCACGCCCGCGCCCTGGCCTTCGCGGCCCTGGTCGGCAAGACCGCGGTGAGCGTGAAGAACGCCCCGGGCTTCGCGGTCAACCGCATCCTGGTGCCGATGATCAACGAGGCCATCTTCGTGCTCCAGGAAGGCCTGGCCAGCGCCGCCGACATCGACGCCGGCATGCAGCTGGGCTGCAACCACCCGATCGGCCCGCTGGCCCTGGCCGACCTGATCGGCCTGGACACCCTGCTGGCGATCATGCAGGTGCTCTACGACGGCTTCGACGACTCCAAGTACCGCCCCGCCCCGCTGCTCAAGGAAATGGTCGCGGCCGGCCGCCTGGGGCGCAAGAGCGGCCAGGGTTTCTTCAGCTACTGACCGCCCCGCGGAAGGGGTCGCGCGCCCCTTCCGCCAGGCAAACGCTATTAGATAGCCATCACATGATCCGCAGCGCCAGGCTCTAGCACGCGGCTTCCAGCCGTAGGAAATTTCCGACGAATGACAACCCGGTCACTGGTACTAGTACGAAAAACTGCTAAAACCTGAACGTTGGAAACCAAAGGAGCTATATCCATGAGGATCATGAAACGTCATGCGCTGGCCTTCGCCGTGATGGCCGCGGGCACCCAGCTGGCACAGGCCAGCGCCCAGGACGAGTCGAAGGGATTCATCGAGGACGCCAGGCTCGACCTGCTGCTGCGCAACGTCTACTGGAACCGCGACTACAAGGACCACACCAACGACGCCAAGGTCTGGGGCCAGGGCTTCATCGGCACCTTCGAGTCCGGCTTCACCCAGGGCACCGTGGGCTTCGGCGTCGACGCCTACGGCCTGCTCGGCGTCAAGCTCGACAGCGGCCGCGGGCGCAACTACACCGGCATCTTCAACGAACACGACGACGGCAAGCCGGTGGACAGCCTGTCCGAGGCCGGCGGCGCGGTGAAGCTGCGCTTCTCCAACACGGTGATCAAGTACGGCAACCAGTTCCCCGACCTGCCGGTGCTCTCCCGCGACGACTCGCGCATGCTGCCGCAGGCCTTCACCGGCGTTCTGCTGACCGGCGAGGAGATCAAGGGCCTGCAGCTGAACGTCGGCAAGTTCACCGCCGACAGCCCCATGGGCAGCCCGGCGCGCGACCCCAACCACCTGGACGAGATCTACCTCTACGGCGGCAGCTACGCGATCACCGACGACCTCAGCGTGGCGCTGTACCACAGCGACGTGCGCGACGTGTTCGAGAAGAACTATGCCAACGTCAACTACACCCTGCCGCTGGCCGAAGAGCAGGCGCTGAACTTCGACTTCAACATCTACCGCACCAAGTACGACGACGGCTCCCAGGCCGCGCTGGACTTCGGCGGCGACGGCGACAACGACCGCAACACCATCTGGAGCCTGGCGGCCAAGTACAGCGTCGGCCCGCACGCCTTCATCCTCGCCCACCAGCGCAGCACCGGCGATGCCGGCTACGCCTACGACTACGGCGACGGCGGCGGCACCATCTACCTGGCCAACTCCTACTACGCCGACTTCAACCTCAAGGACGAACGCTCCTGGCAGGCCAGCTACGAGCTGGACTTCGGCGGCTACGGCGTGCCCGGCCTGACCTACAAGATCGCCTACGTGCGCGGCGACAACATCGACACCGGCGGCGACTCCGACGGCACCGAGCGCGAGCTGTTCAACCAGGTCAAGTACGTGATCCAGAGCGGCCCGGCCAAGGACCTGTCGTTCAAGCTGCGCAACTCCATCTACCGCGCGGACAACGACGTCGGCCCGGACCTCAACGAGGTGCGCGCCTTCATCGAGTACCCGCTGAGCATCCTCTGATGCCGGGGGCCCGCGGCGCCGGCCGCGGGCCCTGCGCCCTACCGTTCGTCGCTGCGGCGCCAGCCACGCGCCTGCGCGGGCCTGCCGGCGGCAGCCACGGCCGCTGCGCTTCCCAGCCCGACTGCCATTTTTTCGCCAGTATCCCGGGCCCGCATTGGCCAGTACGGTGACACCATTGCGCCCTCCGGGCGCTGAACTATGGTGGTCAACAGACCTTCGGCCCGTCTGGGCAATCGGGTTCCCGCAGTCCCGCATCAAGGCCTGACCTCGCAGCAAGGACGCGATCCCCCATCCCCCTTCCTGCCACGCCGGGCATCGATGCCCGTCTTCCCGATCGCGTGCTGTCCTGCAGTCCGCATCGTCCTCTGTGCACCGAGTAGTTCAATACCCGGTCCGCGCGCCGTTCTGCTGAGACCGGACTTCAGAGTGATTGCTGAGGAGTTCCGCTCATGCCGTCCAACCTCACCTACCCCGGCGTCTACATCGAAGAAGTACCCAGCGGCGTGCGCAGCATCACCGGCGTCGCCACCTCCATCACCGCCTTCGTCGGCCGTGCCCTGCGCGGCCCGGTGAACCGCCCGGTGCGCGTGCAGGGCTTCGCCGAGTACAGCCGGCTGTTCGGCGGCCTGTGGCAGCCGAGCACCCTCGGCTACGCGGTCATGCAGTTCTTCCAGCACGGCGGCAGCGACGCGCTGATCGTCCGGGTGTTCAACGGCGACCTCGACGACGACACCGCCACCCTCACCCTGGCCACCGCCGGCGGCAGCCTGGTGCTCGCCGCCGCAAGCCCGGGCGCCTGGGGCAACCGCCTGCGGGCGACGGTGGACCACGCCACCCGCGACAGCGCCGACACCCTGCTGTTCAACCTGCTGGTGGAGGAACTGGACCGCCCCGGCGGCACCACCACCGTGGCCTCGGAAGTGTTCCGCAACGTCTCGGTGGACCCGCTCAGCCCGCGCTTCGTCGACACCCTGCTCAAGGAGCAGTCGGCGCTGGTCCGCGTGCTCACCTCGGCGCCGACCACCGAGAGCCCCGCCGACGCCACCGTCGCCGTGGCCAACGAGGACGGCACGGCCACCGCCGCCGGCACCCTGGGCGACGACGGCGGCGACCTCGACGACGGCGCCATCACCGGCGACCAGGACCTGCGCAGCGGCCTCTACGCCCTGGAGGCGGCCGACCTGTTCAACCTGCTGTGCATCCCGCCGCTGACCCGCGACACCGACCTCGACCCCGCCACCTGGGCCACCGCCGCCGGCTACTGCCAGGAACGCCGCGCCGTGCTGATCATCGACTCGCCGGCGGACTGGACGGCCAACCCGGGCAGCGCCATCGGCGATGCCGAGGATGGAGTGAACGCCCTGCGCGCCAGCGTCGGCAACGACGACGCGATCAACGCCGCGGCCTACTACCCGCGCCTGCGCCTGGCCGACCCGCTGGCGGAGAACCGCCCGGCCGACTTCGCCCCCTGCGGCGCGGTGGCCGGGATCATCGCCCGCACCGACGTGCAGCGCGGCGTGTGGAAGGCGCCGGCGGGCCTGGCGGCGTCCTTCTCCGGCGTGCAGGGCCTGACCTACGCCATGACCGACCGGCAGAACGGCGTGCTCAACCCCCTGGGCCTGAACTGCCTGCGCAGCTTCCCGGTGGCCGGCCACCTGGTGTGGGGCTCGCGCACCCTGGCCGGGGCCGACCTGCTGGCCTCGGAATGGAAGTACCTGCCGGTGCGGCGCCTGGCGCTGTTCCTCGAGGAAAGCCTGTTCCGCGGCACCCAGTGGGTGGTGTTCGAGCCCAACGACGAGCCGCTGTGGGCGCAGATCCGCCTCAACGTCGGCGCCTTCATGCAGGACCTGTTCCGCCAGGGAGCCTTCCAGGGCAGCAGCCCGCGCGAGGCGTACTTCGTCAAGTGCGACCGCGAGACCACCACCCAGAGCGACATCAACCGCGGCGTGGTGAACATCCACGTCGGCTTCGCCCCGCTCAAGCCCGCCGAGTTCGTGGTCATCAAGCTGCAGCAGATGGCCGGCCAGGTCGCCGTCTAGGGAGGAACCTTCCATGGCACAGTTCAGCGTCAACGCCCAGCGCTTCGATCCGTACAAGAACTTCAAATTCCGCGTGAAATGGGACGGCCGCTACGTCGCCGGCATCAGCAAGGTGGGCGCCCTGAAGCGCAGCACCGAACTGGTCGAGCACCGCGAGGGCGGCGACCCCTCCACCTCGCGCAAGTCGCCCGGGCGCACCAAGTTCGAGGCCATCACCCTGGAGCGCGGGGTGACCCACGACACCGAGTTCGAGCGCTGGGCCAACAAGGTCTGGAACTTCGGCGCCGGCCTTGGCGCGGAAGTGTCGCTGAAGGACTTCCGCAAGGACCTGATCATCGAGGTGTACAACGAGGCCGGCCAGCTCGCCCTGGCCTACAAGGTGTTCCGCTGCTGGGTCTCGGAATACCAGGCGCTGCCGGACCTGGACGCCAACGCCAACGCGGTGGCTATCCAGACCCTCAAGCTGGAGAACGAAGGCTGGGAACGCGACTACGACGTGACCGAGCCGACCGAACCCAGCTACAACGAGCCGGCCTGAGGCCATGGCCGCGCTGAGCTGCGCGCAGCTGCTGGCGCTCTGGGAACAGGGCGCGCGCCGCCACCCGCTGGACCGCGCCCTGCTGCTGTTCGCCCAGGCCGCCCCGGAACGCCCGCCGGAAAGCCTCGCCGACGCGCCCCTGGGCGCCTGCAACGCCGCGCTGATGCGCCTGCGCCGCGAGACTTTCGGCAACCGCCTGGCGCTGTGGCTGGACTGCCCCGGCTGCGGCGAACGCCTGGCGTTCGAACTGGAGCCGGCGCAGCTGCCGCCGCTGCAGGCGCCGCCGGAACAGGTCGAGGTGCGGGGCCTGCGCTTCCGCTGCCCGGCCAGCCGCGACCTGGCCGCCATCGCCGGCCTGGCCGACGCCGAGCACGCCGCGCGGCAACTGCTGCTGGCCTGCGCGGAAGACGCCACGGCGCTGCCGCGGGACGAGCAGGCCCTGGGCGAGCTGCGCGAAGCCCTGGAAGCCGCGCTGGAGGCGGCCGATCCCTGGGCCGACCTCGCCCTGGCCTACCGCTGCCCGGCCTGCGGCGCGGAGGGCGAGGCCAGCCTCGACGTCGCCGCCTACCTGTGGGAG
This sequence comes from Pseudomonas sp. JH-2, assembly GCF_036231725.1. Classification (NCBI taxonomy): domain Bacteria; kingdom Pseudomonadati; phylum Pseudomonadota; class Gammaproteobacteria; order Pseudomonadales; family Pseudomonadaceae; genus Pseudomonas; species Pseudomonas sp. JH-2. The sequence continues at coordinate 101,612 of NZ_JAZAQP010000007.1, forward strand.
GAAATCGACGGCAGCGCGCGGCAACTGCTCGACGAAATCCACCTGCTGGCCCGCGCCTACGGCTGGAGCGAGGCGCAGATCCTCGCCCTGGGCGATGCGCGCCGCGCCGCCTACCTCGCGCGGGTGGCGCCATGAGCGGGCTGCTGCGCCGCCTCGCCGCCCAGGCCGGCGGCCAGCGCGGCGTCACCCTGCACGCGCCGGCGCGCCTGCCGTTCCAGCCGGCGCCCGAACGCCTGGACAGCGGCGAGGCAAGGCTACCGGCAGCCCTGCCCGGCGCGGCGCTGCCAGCCCTCATGGAGTTGCCCGCATCACCGGCCATCACGCCCACGGCAGCCGTGCCGCCAGCCCGGCCACACGCGGCCACGGCGCAGAGGCCAGGTGAAGCGCCGCCGGCTCCAGCCGTGCAAGCCGAGGAGCCTTCGCCCGTCCAGCAACCCAGGCTTCCCGAGCCGCTGCTGGCCGAGCAGCCGTTGAACCTGGTCATCCACGCCCCCGACGCCGCCCCGACGGAAACAGCCGCGCCCACGCCCTTGGCGATGCACGAGACGCCGCCCCATCACCAGGCCCCGCCAGGGGTCGATGCAGCACCGCCCTCGCCCGCCGCCCCGCGCCTGCCACCGCTGCTCGCCCCCATGGCGTCCGCCACCGCGGCGCCGACCCGGGCGGCGCCGCCTCCCGCCGAACCGGTGCCGCGGCAACCCGACGAGGTGCACATCCACATCGGCCGCATCGAGGTCACCGCCATCCAGGAAACCGCGCCCGCCCGCCGCGAGGCGCGCAAGGGCCCGCCGCCGCTGTCGCTGGACGACTACCTGGCGCGGCGCAACGGAGACCGGCGATGAGCAGCGCCCTGGCCATCGCCGGCGTCACCGCCGTGCTGCGCGACCGCCTCAACGACGGCCTGGTCAACCACAACGTCGCCGGCACCCTGGGCACCACCGTGACCGTCAGCGTGCTACCGCCGGACCGCGTGGTGCCAGCCGACGGCACCGAGGCCAGCCAGCTCAACCTGTTCCTCTACCAGGTCACGCCCAACGCCGCCTGGCGCAACCAGGGCCTGCCCGGGCACAGCGCCGACGGCAGCCAGCGCCTGGGCAACCCGCCCCTGGCGCTGGACCTGCACTACCTGCTGTCCGCCTACAGCGGCGGCGACCTGCATGGCGAAATCCTGCTCGGCTACGCCATGCAACTGATGCATGAGTTCCCGGTGCTCACCCGCGAGATGATCCGCACCGCGCTCAGCCCCTCGCCGGACCTCGGCCTGGTCCTCCCCGCCGCGCTGCAGCGCCTCGCCGAATGCGGCCTGGCCGACCAGGTGGAGCAACTGCGCATCACCCCGCAAACGCTGAACACCGAGGAAAGCGCCAAGCTCTGGGCCGCCACCCAGTCCAGTTTCCGCCCCAGCGCCGCCTACCTGGTGTCGGTGGTGCTGATCGAGGCCGAGCGCCCCACCCGCGTGCCGCTGCCGGTGCTCAGCCGCGGCGAGGTCGACACGGACAGCGGCCGCGAGCGCGGCGTGCTGGTCGCCCCCGGCCTTGCGCCGGCGCTGCCGACCCTGGAAGCCATACTGCCGGCCGACGCCCAGCCGGTGGCGCGCCTGGGCCACGCCATCGAGTTGCGCGGCCACCACCTGGACGGCGCGGCCCGCGAGGTGCGCCTGGGCAACCCGCGCTTCGAGCTGGACGAGGTCCTGCCGGCCAGCGGCGCCAACCTCGGCGACAGCCTCGGGCTGCTGATCCCCACGGCCCGCGCCGCCGACTTCCCGGTTGGCGTCTACGCCGCCTGCGCCCGCCTGGTGCGCCCCGGCGAAAGCCTGCCGCGGGAGAGCAACCGGCTGGCCTTCACCCTGGCCCCGGAAATCACCAACCTGCCGCAGAACCTGGCCCGCGACGGCGACGGCAACGTCCTGGTGAACATCGCCTTCACCCCCGTGCTGCGCCCCGGCCAGCGCGCCAGCCTGCTGCTCGGCCAGCGCGAAGTGGCGCCGCAGGCCTTCGCCGCGCCCACCGCCAGCCTCGACTTCCTGGTCGAGGCCGCCGAGGCCGGCGAACACCTGGTGCGCCTGCGCATCGACGGCATCGACAGCGCCATCGTCGACTACGCCCAGGCGCCGCCGCGCTTCCTCGACCAGCGGCTGACCCTCACATGAACGCCCCCGCCGCCCCGGACTGGACCGCCGCCAACCAGCACCTGCTGGCGGCCGAGTTCGCCCGCCTGCGCGCCCTGCTCGGCGACGACGAGGCGGACGAGGCCCAAGCCCGGCTGGACGCCCTGCGCGCGGCGATGGACGAGCCGGCGGCCATCGACAGCCTGGCGCGGCTGTTCGCGCTGAGCGCCTTCGAGCGCGACCTGCTGCTGCTCGCCGCGGGCGTGGAGATGGACGCCCGCCTGGCCCAACTGTGCGCCCAGGCCAGCGGCCAGCCGGCGCGGCCCTGGGCCACCTTCGGCCTGGCCCTGGCAGTGCTGCCGGCGGCGCACTGGAGCGCCCTGGCGCCGCCGGAACCGCTGCGCCGCTGGCGCCTGCTGGAAGTCGACGAGCACGCCGGGCTGACCGCCGGCCGCCTGCGCATCGACGAGCGCGTGCTGCACTTCCTCGGCGGCCTCAACTACCTCGACCCGCGCCTGCAACCGCTGCTGCAGGCAGTGCCGGACGCCGGACTGATGAGCCATGCCCACGCTGCAGTGGTCGCCGCGGCCATCGAGCGCTTGCAGCACGGCCACGGCCGCCTGCCACCGATCCTCCTGCACGGCGACGACGCCCTCGGCCAGCAGGACGTCGCCGCAGAAATCGCCCGGCGCCTGGGCGTGACGCTGTTCCAGCTGCGCGCCGCCGACATCCCCGCCGCGGCCCACGAACAGGCGGCCCTGGCCATCCTCTGGCAGCGCGAGGCGGCCCTGCTCGGCAGCGCCCTGCTGGTCCGCGCCGGCGACGACGACAAGCCGCTGGCGCCCTTCGCCGCGCGCCTGGACGGCCTGCTGCTGGTGGCCAGCCGCGCGCCCTGCGGCCTGGACGGCGAGGCCTTCGCCGTCGACCGCCCGGACGTGCCGGAACAACGCCGCCTGTGGCGCGAAGCCCTGGGCGAGCGGGCCGGCGCCCTGGCCCCGAGCCTCGATGCCCTGGCCGGCCAGTACCGTCTCGGCGCCCGGCGCATCGCCGACATAGCCGCGCAGCTGGACGCCAGCGACCAGGCCCCGGCCCGCCTGCACGCCGCCTGCCGCGGCGACGCACGGGCCATGAGCGAACTGGCCCAGCCCATCGAGGCCCGCGCCCAGTGGCATGACCTGGTGCTGCCCGAGGCCCAGTTGCAGACCCTCCGGCAGATCGCCGTGCACACCCGCCACCGCCTCACCGTGCACCACGACTGGGGCTTCGCCGACGGCGGCAGCCGCGGCCTGGGCATCGCCACGCTGTTCTGGGGCGACTCCGGCACCGGCAAGACCCTCGCCGCCGAAGTGCTGGCCAACGCCCTGGACCTGGCGCTGTACCGCATCGACCTGTCGGCGGTGGTCAGCAAGTACATCGGCGAGACCGAGAAGAACCTGCGCCGCGTCTTCGACAGCGCCGAGGAACTGGGCGCCATCCTGCTGTTCGACGAGGCCGACGCGCTGTTCGGCAAGCGCAGCGAGGTCAAGGACAGCCACGACCGCTACGCCAACATCGAGGTCAGCTACCTGCTGCAGCGCATGGAGGCCTACCGCGGCCTGGCGATCCTCACCACCAACCACAAGGCCGCGCTGGACGGCGCCTTCGCCCGCCGGCTGCGCTTCGTGGTGCACTTCCCCTTCCCCGACGCGGCCCAGCGCGAGGCCCTGTGGCGCGGCGTGTTCCCCGCCGCCACGCCGCTGGCCGGGCTGGACTACGCCCGGCTGGCGCGCCTGGCGGTGCCCGGCGGCAGCATCCGCAACATCGCCCTGGCCGCGGCCTTCCTCGCCGCCGAGGCCGGCACCGCGGTAGGCATGGGGCACCTGCTGCGGGCGGCGCACCTGGAAGCGGCGAAGCGCGACAAGGCGATCTCCGACGCGGAGACGAGGGGCTGGGTATGACGCGCATCGTGCTGCACATCGACCGCCTGCTGCTGCGCGGCATCGACCCGGCGGACGCCGACGCGCTGGCGGCGGCCTTGCGCCAGGAGGTCCAGCGCCTGCTCGGCGCCAGCGGCCTGCCGCCCTTGCAGGAGCAACCGCGGCACGCACGCCGCCCGGACAAGCTGCGGCTCGCCGCCGATGCCGGCGTGCAGGGGCTCGGCCAGGCCGTGGCCGCGAGCCTGGTGCACGGGCCCCAGGGGCTCTGGCCACAGGCGCCGCGCGGTGCGAAGGAGGGAGGGCCGCAGCCATGATCGCCACCCACGGCACCCGCGAGCCCTCGCCCGCCAGCGGGGCCGACTGGCTGCTGCAGCGCAAGTGCGCCTGCGGCGGCGATTCCGGCCCCCAGGGCCAGTGCGAGGAATGCGAACGCGAGGAACAGGCGGCCCTGCAGCCCAAGCTGTGGGTCGGCGCCCAGGACGAACCACTGGAGCGCGAGGCCGACCGCGTCGCCGAGCAGGTCATGGCCGCCGAGCCGCCGGCGAAGATCACGTCCGCCAGCGGCACGCTGGCGCGCAAGCCGGCAACCGCCGGCCCCGGCGCCGGCCAGGCGCCCGGCATCGTCCACGACGTATTGCGCGAACCGGGCCAGCCCCTGGCCGCCGAGGCGCGGGGCTTCTTCGAACCGCGCTTCGGCCACGACTTCGCCCGGGTGCGGGTGCACGCCGATACCAAGGCAGATGCCTCGGCCCAGGCAGTCCAGGCCCGCGCCTATGCCGTCGGCCACGACCTGGTGTTCGCCGCCGGCCAGTACCGCCCGCAAAGCCCCGAAGGCCGGCAACTGCTGGCCCACGAACTGACCCACGTGCTGCAGCAGGGCCCCGGCCTGCACCGCAAGCCGGCCGACAAGCCCAAGGCCGCCGCCCCCGACCCGCTGTGCGCCAAGTTCGACTTCGACAAGGCGCGCAAGGCGGTCGAGGCCCAGGCCAAGCTGGCTGCCAAGGGCGACCTGCTGCAGCTGATCCGCGCGCTCAAGCCGATCCGCCGCTGCGCCAGCGCCGCCCAGCAGACCGAGGTCAAGAGCGCCCTGGCCAGCGCGCTGGCCGCCGACAAGGCGGACGAAGCCTGGAAGGCCGCCGGCACCGCCTTCGGCGGCTACGTCGGCTTCTACCCGGGCTTCGCCCCGGACATCAAGACGCACCTGGGCAAGCTCGGCGCCAGCGAATCGCTGGCCTCCGACACCTTCGAACTGTCCGCCGAGGGCGCCACCCACAAGTCGCGGGCCAAGAAGACCGCCACCGCCGACCTGGGCGACCTGGGGCGCACCGACATCGTCTACTTCCGCGGCCACCAGTACGCCCAGTACAAGGCCCCCGGCCTGTTCGCCAACGGCGACGAGACGCAGGGCTTCGACCTGCGCTACGTCCAGAAGGCCGGCGGCTTCGCCAACGTCAAGCTGATGATCAGCACCAGCTGCGCGACGCTCTGCAAGGAGGCGGTGGCGGTCTTCACCAGCCTGTTCCCCAACGCGGTGATCCTCGGCTACCGCAAGTCGGCGCCACTGCAGGGCGCGGCGGTGCGCAGCGACCTGACCAAGCGCATCAACGAGCTGAACCGGCCGCTGCTGATCGACGACCCCGTCGACGTGGCGGCCATCGTCTCGACCTGGAAGTCGGTGGTCGAGTCGCGCCACAAGGGCGAGACCGGCCCGCAGCCGGGCATCCTCCAGGGCGGCACCGTGACCTACTGGGACGGCTCGGCCTGGCAGACCATCGCCGCCACCGACGCGAAGAACGCCTGCAAGGTCAAGGGAGACTTCCGTGACCAGTATCCGGCGCCCTGAGGGCATGAAAACCATCGGAGGTCGGCGGTGAACAGCCACGCCAGCCTGGCCCCGGCCGCCACCGGCGAACAGCCGGCGACGCTGCTGCAGCGCAAGTGCGCCTGCGGTGGCGAAGCCGCCGGGCTCAGCGGCGAGTGCGAGGAATGCCGGCGCGCCCACGCCCTGGGCCTGCAGCCGCGCCTGGCGGTGGGCGCCAGCGACGACCCGCTGGAGCGCGAGGCCGACCGCGCCGCTGCCCAGGTGCTGGATGCCGGCGCTGCCAGCGAAGCCTCGCCAGGCATCGCCACGCCACGTATCAGCCGCCAACCGGAACGCCCCGCGACGGCGGCCGGGCAGGCGCCGGGCAGCGTCGGCCAGGCCCTGCGCGCCGCCGGGGAGCCGCTGCCACTGCCGGCGAGGGCATTCTTCGAGCCGCGCTTCGGCCACGATTTCGCCCGGGTGCGCGTGCACCACGACGCCACGGCGGCCGACTCCGCCCGTGACGTCGAGGCCCACGCCTACACCGTCGGCCAGCACATCGTCTTCGCCCGCGGCCGCTACCAGCCGCACACGCCCAGCGGCCGCGCGCTGCTCGCCCACGAACTGGCCCACGTCGTCCAGCAGCGCGGGGCCGCCGAGCGGACTGCAGAACAGGCATTGCAACTCGGCGCGCCGGGCGACGCCCTGGAACAGGATGCCCACCGCGCGGTGCAACGGCTGGGCGCGGGCGGGCCGGCCGGGGTCGACGGCGTCCTGCGCCGCCAGCGCGTCCAGCGCTTCTCGGTCACCGAGGAAGCCGCCGGCGGTTGCGGCATCTGCTACGGCGCGGTGTTCGGCCCGCTCGGCACGGCGGAAGCCGGCAACGCCGCCCACGCCATCGTCCAGCTGGCCTTCGTCGCCCGCTTCCCCCGTGGCCGCGTGGAGCTGCCGTTCAGCAGCCCGACCGACGAGAACGGCCGCCTGGACCTGGCCATCGTCACCCGCGAGAACGGCATCCCGGTGCGGGTGCAGATCGGCGAGATCAAGGCGGCGACGCCCCACGGCGAGCGCGAGGGCGTGGATGACCTGAACTTCTACGAAGCCGCCGTGCAGGAAGCCTTCGCGGTCGAGAACCCGGACGTGGAGGTCGAACGCCTGCGCACCAGCATCCCCGTCGGCCGCGGCCTGCCCATGCCGGACCCGCTGGCCGCCTCCGCCGGCTGCCTGCAGCAGCGCCTGTCAGTGGTGATGATGCAGCCCGGGCTGTTCGGCTACTTCTGCGCCCCGCCCTTCTCCGAGGCCCGCCGGCTGTGCTCCTGCCGGCCGCCGCGGCGCGAACGCGAGGACGTGGAGGTGCCGGTCCCGGTGCCCGTGCCGCGCACGGTGCCGCAGCCCCACTCGGTTCCCGGCACGCCACCGGTGGTGGACAGCGTGCCCGAACCCAGGCCCGAACCGCAGCCGCACCCGACGCCCGAGCCGGAAACCGAACCCGTGCCCGACACCCCGCCGGACAACGTGGTGCCCTTCCCCGGCCGGCCCAGCCCGGGAACGGAGGAAGAAGGCGCGCCCCAGGAAGACGGCGAGTGGGTGCCCCAGGCGGCGCGGGTCGGCTGGCTGGGCGCGGCGCTGACGGCCACCTCGCTGCTGATGCGCTCGGCCCTGCGCAATGCGCCCCAGGCGGCCGGGCGGCGCGTCACCGCCTACGCCCAGGCCTTCGCCGTAGTCGCGCTGCTGGTGTTCTATGCCGGACGCGCCGAGGCCCGCGTGGGCCCGGGCGAATCGCCGCTGGAAACCCTGTTCGAAGCGATGCACAACGACGGCATCGAGGTGCCGCCGGAGCTGCGCGAGCGCCTGGAGCACGACGAAGCCCTGCGCAACGCGCTGGAGCAGGCGGCGCAGACCGGCGACCTCAGCGCCGCGCAGCAGCAGATCGCCAACCAGATGATGCGGGTGATCGCCGAGAACCCCGACGCCTTCAGCGACGAGGACCTGCAAGTGCTGGCCAGCGCCACTGAAATGGCCAGCGGCGGCGAGGTGGCCACGCAACCCACCCTGGAGGCCATGCGCGCCGCGCTCGAAGCCCGGCGCCGCGGCGAGCCGGCCGACGCGGGTGGTGGCGGCGACGCGGATGCCGATGCGGACGCCGCGGCCGAGCCGGCGCCCGCCCCGACGCCGGCGGAACCGTTGCCGGGCATCTCCGACGAACTCAACCGGCGCCTGGCGGCCAACCCCGAGGTGCGCCGGCTGTTCGACGCCATGACCCGCCGCGGCGGCAGCGGGCCAAGCGTCACCGACGAAGTGGTCGAGCGCTTCCTCGCCATCGTCCCCGCCGACCTCGCCGGCGCCGAGGCCGACCGGCTGATCGCCGGGCTCGGCGGCGTGCAGGGGCAGACGGTCGACGAGATTCTCGCCAGCCTGCAGGCCGCGGTGACCACGGTGCGCACGCCGGCCGGCAGCGAACCCGACGCCGAACCCAGCGAGGACGATGCGGCCACGCCCACACCCGCGCTGCCCGAGCCGGCGCCGGCCACGGCCGAGGCCGCAACGCCCTCGGAAGTCGGCCGGCGCATCGCCGCGCTGCTGGCGCGCTCGCCCACCATCGGCCGCATCCTGGTGCCCAAGACCAGCCTGGCGGTCGGGCAGACGGTGGTGACCTTCGTCGCCCGCCAGCGCGGGGAGTACGTGGTGGGCGCCTTCGTGCGCCTGACGCCGACGCAGCGGCTGAGCGACGACAGCTGGCGCGTCACCCTGCACCGCTCCAGCTGGTTCAACGCCTCCGGGTTGTTCGTCGAGCAGTGGCCCGCGACCGACCAGACCACGGAGCTGACCTATGCGAACCCTTGAGGACAGGAGGCCGGCATGACGCTGAGCAGCTCACCGCGACTGATCAAGGCCGGCCTGGTGCTGGTCGACCCCGGCTCGGCGCAGGTGCGCCGGGTGATCGCCCTGCAGTACAACCCCGAGAAGCTGCGCCGCAGCCTGCAGGTGCAGGGCATGGGCGATGGCGCCGAGCGCTCGGATGCGCTGCGCCTGAAGGGCCCGGCGGTGGAGACCTTCCAGCTGGAGGCGGAGATCGACGCCAGCGACCAGTTGGAATTCCCCGAGCGCGACCGGACCGCCAGCGAAGTCGGCATCGCCCCGCAGCTGGCGGTGCTGGAGGCGCTGGTCAACCCGCGCGCGGCCGACCTGCTGGCCAGCCAGGCGCAGGCGGCCTCGGGCATCCTCGAGATCGCCCCCCTGGAATCGGACCTGGCCCTGTTCGTCTGGGGCGCCCAGCGCATCGTGCCGGTGCGGGTGACCGACTTCTCCATCAGCGAGGAGGCCTTCGACCCGCAGCTCAACCCGATCAACGCCACCGTCACCCTCGGCCTGCGCGTGCTGTCCGTCGCCGACCTCGGCTTCGAGCACAAGGGCGGCGGGCTGTTCATGGCCTACCTGCAATCCCGCGAGAAGCTGGCCGGCAAGGCCGCCACCTTCGGTTTCGACGCCCTCGGCATCGGAGGCCTGCCATGACCGACCCGCTCAAGGTCTTCCTCCAGGCCAACGCCCTGACCGCCCCGGCCTTCGCCCCGGACAGCCGCTACCACGGCCTGGACATCGCCCAGTGGACGCGCCCCGACGGCGTGGCGCTCAGCTACGTGCGGCGGCGCTTCGTGCCGCCGCCGGAGCACTTCGCCGCCCTCGGCGAACACCAGGTGGAAGCCGGCGACCGCATCGACAACCTCGCCGCCCGCTACCTGGGCGACCCGCAGCAGTACTGGCGGCTGTGCGACGGCAACGGCGCGCTGCGCCCGGACGAGCTGACCGAGACGCCCGGGCGGACGCTGCGCATCACCCTGCCCGAAGGGGTGCCGGGGGACGAATCGTGAGCAGCGCCATACACCTGAGCCTGCTGATCGGGCCCATCGTGCCGATCCCGGTGCCGGCGCTGCTGATCGACGCCCTGGAAGAGGTCAGCGTGACCCATGCCAGCGAGGGCGCCAGCGGCTTCCAGCTGCGCTTCAAGGTCAACAGCCGCTCCGAGCTGAACACCCTGTTCCTGATCGCCGTGGGCAACAACACCAGCCTGGGCACGCCACCGCTGCGGGTGGTGCTGATCGTCACCCTCGGCGGGCGCGCGCAGCCGCTGTTCGACGGCGTGCTGACCCACGTCGAGGTGCAGGCCGGGCAGGACCGCCAGGCCGGCAGCATCACCCTGACCGGCGAGGACCTGAGCAAGGTGATGGACCTGATCGACTTCTCCGGCCTGCCCTACCCGGCCATGCCCATCGAGGCGCGGGTGGCGCTGATCTGCGCGAAGTACGCGGCCTTCGGCATCATCCCGCTGCCGATCCCGGCGCTGTTCCCCGACGTGCCCATCCCCATCGAGCGCATCCCCGCCCAGCAGGGCACCGACCTGGCCTACGTCCGCCAGCTCGCCGAAGAGGTCGGCCACGTGTTCTACATCGAGCCGGGCGAGGTGCCGCTGACCAGCATCGCCTACTTCGGCCCGGAGATTAAGGTCGGCCCGCCGCAGCCGGCGCTGAACGTCGACATGGACGCGCACACCAACGTCGAGTCGCTGAACTTCAGCTTCGACCCGACCAAGGGCGTGCTGCCGGTGGTGTACATCCAGAACCCGCAGACCCGCGCGCCCATTCCCATCCCGATCCCCAACCTCAACCCGCTGCAGCCGCCGCTGGGCGCCCTGCCGGCGCCCATCGCCAACCTGAAGATGATGAAGGACACGGCCAAGCTGAACCCCATGCAGGCCATCAGCGCCGGCCTGGCCGAGGCGAAGAAGTCCCAGGACGCGGTCAGCGCCAGCGGCAGCCTCGACGTGCTGCGCTACGGCCGCGTGCTGCGCGCGCGGCGGCTGGTCGGCGTGCGCGGCGCGGGGGTGGCCTACGACGGCCTGTACTACGTCAGCAGCGTCACCAGCACCCTGGCCCGCGGCAAGTTCACCCAGAGCTTCCAGCTGACGCGCAACGGCCTGGTCTCCATCACGCCGAGGGTGCCCGCATGAGCCAACGCTACTACGGCAAGTACCGCGGCATGGTGCTGAACAACGTCGACCCCATGCAGCAGGGCCGCCTGCAGGTGCAGGTGCCCGACGTGGCCGGGCTGGTGCCGGCGAGCTGGGCCATGCCCTGCGTGCCCATCGCCGGGCTGCAGAACGGCATGGTGGCGCTGCCGGTGATCGGCTCCGGGGTCTGGGTGGAGTTCGAGCAGGGCAACCCCGACAGCCCCATCTGGGTCGGCTGCTTCTGGGGCAGCGCCGCGGAAGTCCCGGCGCTGGCCCTGGCCACCCCGCCGGGGCTGCCGGCGATCACCCTGCAGACGCCGCTGCAGAACGGCCTGACCATCTCCGACCTGCCCGGCCCCACCGGCGGCATCATGCTCAAGAGCGCCACCGGGGCGACGCTGATCGTCAACGACACCGGCATCTACATCCAGAACGGCAAGGGCGCCGCGCTCACCCTGGTGGGCCCGGCGGTGACCATCAACAACGGCGCGCTGACGGTGATCTAGGGGCCGCCCACGTTTCGCTGCAGCCGCGACGGAGCGCCATTTGGTGCAGAACAAGGCGCGAGGAGGGAAGTTTGGTCACTCCAAATGAACGACGAGTAACGCAGTGCTGCGCCAAATGGCGCCCGTCCCGCAGGGTTGCGCAGCAACGCGGTTCGTGGCGAAGCGTGGGAGGCCCCTAATATGCCCGGGCCATTGCTTCATGTCGGCGCCACGGTGCTCTGCGCCCATGGCGGCAATGCCACCCCCACCGCGCCCAACCCACGGGTGCTGGTCGGTGGCCAGCCGACGGTGCTGATGAGCGCGCCCTACGTCATCGCCGGCTGCCCGTTCAACGTTTCCGGCGGCCCGGTGCCCTGCGTCACCGCGCAATGGCTGGTGGCGGCGACGCGGGTGTTCAGCAACGGCCAGCCGCTGCTGCTGATGGACAGCCAGGCGGTCTGCGCGCCCAACGGCACGCCGCTGCTGCCGGTGGCGGCGCAGACCCGCGTGATCGGGAGCTGAACATGACCCAGCGACTGTACTTCCCCTACCGCTTCGACGGCCACGGCCGCACCCGCGACGCCGACGAGGCCACCTGGATCCGCGGCCTGATCGAGCAGGTGCTGTTCACCGCGCCGGGCGAGCGGGTGATGCGCCCGGACTTCGGCAGCGGCCTGCGCGAGCTGGTGTTCGCGCCCAACAGCCCGGAGCTGGCGGCCACCGTGCAGTTCCTGGTGCAGGGCGCGCTGCAGCAGTGGCTGGCCGGGCTGATCCTGGTCGAGGGCGTGGAGGTCAGCGCCGTCGAATCGCGCCTGGCGGTGCAGGTGCAGTACCGCATCCGCCGCAACGACGCGCTGCACTCGGCGCTGTTCGTCCAGGGAGGCGCGCCATGATCTACCACTGCTGCGAGGAACACCGCCGCGCCCTGGTGGACGCCCACCCCACGCTCAACGGCATCGACTACCTGGAAGTGCTGGACCAGGACGCGCCGCCCGGCAGCCCGCGCCAGCGCACCCTGCTGGTGCGCCTGCTCAAGCCGGTGCCGGCGGCGCTGGGCCTGGACAACCTGCACATCGAGGGTGGCGAGCGGGTGCGCCACATCGGCATCCTCTGGCTGGGCAGCGCCAGCTCGCCACCGGCCCAGGCCAGCGCCGCCGAGCAGGCGCTGTTCGCCGCCCTGGCCGAGCCCGACCGGGTGCTGGTGGTGCGCACCGACAGCGACGGCGACCACTCCACCTACCGCCTGCGCCTGCACCGGGCCGGCGCCGAACAGCCGCTGGCGGACTTCGACCCGCGCCTGTCGGCGGTGGATTTCGCCTTCAAGGTCGAGTGCCCCAGCGACTTCGACTGCCGCCCGCAAACCGACTGCCCCGGGCAGCCTCCGGCCAGCCCGGACCTGAACTACCTTGCCCGCGACTACGCCAGCCTGCGCCGCCTGGTGATGGACCGCCTGGCGCAAGGCATGCCCGGTTGGCGCGAACGCAGCCCGGCGGACCTGGCCACCACCCTGGGCGAGCTGATCGCCTATGTCGGCGACCTGCAGCACTACCAGCTGGACGCCATCGCCACCGAGGCCTACCTGCACACCGCGCGGCGCCGCAGCAGCCTGCGCCGCCACGCGCTGCTGGTGGACTACCACCTGCACGAGGGCTGCAACGCCCGCGCCTGGCTGCACCTGGAGGTCAGCGGCGGGCCCTTCGCGCTGCCGGACGGCCTGCGCTTCTACACCCGCGTGCCCGGCGTGCCGCGGCGCCTGCTCGCCGACTCGCCGGAGGAGCGCCGCGCCCTGGAAGCGGCGCCGCTGGTGTTCGAACCGATGCACGGGGCGAACCTGGACGCGGCGCACAACCGGCTGTTCTTCCACACCTGGAGCGACGAGCGCTGCTGCCTGCCGGCCGGCGCCACCACGGCGACCCTGCGCGGCCATTTGCCCGGCCTGGCCGTGGGCGACGTGCTGGTGCTGCAGGAAGTGCTCGGCCCGCTCACCGGCGAGCCGGCCGACGCCGACCCGGCGCGCCGCCATGCGGTGCGCCTGACCCGGGTGCGCGCCTTCGATGGCAGCGATCCGCTGGCCGATCCCCTGGACGGCAGCCCGGTCACCGAGATCGCCTGGCACCCCGGCGACGCCCTGCCCTTCGCCCTGTGCATCTCCAGCCAGAGCGACGACGAGCACGGCAATGCGCGCCTGGAAGATGTCAGCGTCGCCCTGGGCAATATCGTGCTGGTCGACCACGGCCGCAGCGTCGCCGGCGAAGCCCTGGGCAGCGTGCCGGCGCCGCTGCTGAGATACCCGGGCAGCGGCGGCGCCTGCCAGCGCCAGGCGCCCGAGCCGCTGCCGCCGCGCTACCGGCCCTTGCTGGCGGAGGGCCCGGTGACGCACCGCGGCCGCGTGCAGCGGCGCATCGTCGAAGGCGGCCTGCAGCGCCGCCAGTGGGTGTTCTTCGATGCCACCGACTCGGCCAGCGCCGCGCTGCGCTGGCGCGCCGCCGACGCCCTGCCCGAGCTGCGCCTGGAGAGCGGCGCCGCCCCGGACCTTTGGAGCGTGCAGCGCGACCTGCTGGACAGCCACGCCGACGACCGCTGCTTCGTCCTGGAAACCGAGCAGGACGGCAGCGCCCGCCTGCGCTTCGGCGACGACCAGCACGGCCGCCGGCCGGACAGCGGCAGCGCCTTCCGCGCCTTCTACCGCGTCGGCAACGGCACCGCCGGCAACGTCGGCGCGGACGCCATCGCCCATGCGGTGAGCGCCGAGGGGCGCATCCGGTGGGTGTGCAACCCGCTGCCGGCCCGCGGCGGCGTCGAGCCGGAAAGCCCGGCCCAGCTGCGCCGCGCCGCACCCCAGGCGTTCCGCACCCAGGAACGCGCGGTCACCCCGGCCGACTACGCCGAGGTCAGCGAACGCCTGGCCGGCGTGCAGCGCGCCGCCGCCAGCCTGCGCTGGACCGGCAGCTGGCACACGGTGTTCGTCACCGTCGACCGCGAGGGCGGCGCGGCGGTGGACGCCGGCTTCGCCGTGGAGCTGGTCGAGCACCTGGAGCGCTACCGCATGGCCGGCCACGACCTGCGGGTGGACGAGCCGGTGCACGTGTCGCTGGAGATCGAGCTGCTGGTCTGCGTGCGCGCCGGCTACTTCCGCAGCGACGTGCGCCGCGCGCTGCTCGACGTGCTCGGCTCCCGGCGCCGCGCCGACGGCGCCCCGGGGCTGTTCCACCCGGACAACTTCAGCTTTGGCCAGACCGTCTACCTCAGCCCGCTGTACGCCGCGGCGCGCAGCGTACCCGGCGTGGCCTCGGTGCAGGTCAAGCGCTTCCAGCGCCTCGGCCAGGCCGACGCCAAGCCCCTGGCCGATGGCTTCATGCGCCTGGGCCGGCTGGAGATAGCGCGCCTGGACAATGACCCCGACTTCCCCGAGCACGGCGTGCTGCACCTGGAACTGCACGGAGGCAAATGATGAACGGCAAACCCGAGTGCGACTGCTGCGCCGGCGTCGAGGCCGACACCCCGCGGCGCATCGACAACCCGCCCGGCCTGCCGGCGCTGGACTACCGCAGCGGCCGCCACGGCGACTACCTGGCGAGCCTGCGGGCGCGCCTGTCCAGCACCGACTACCCGGCCCTGGCGGCGCTGACCAGCCGCGAGGACAGCGACTTCACCCTGGCCCTGGCCGACGCCCTGGCCTGCTCGCTGGAAGTGCTGGGCTTCTACACCGAGCGCTACGCCCAGGAGCACTACCTGCGCACCGCCACCGAACAGCTGTCGGTGCGCCAGCTGGCGCGGCTGATCGGCTACCGCGCGGCGCCCGGGGTGGCCGCTTCCACCCACCTGGCCTTCACCCTGCTGGAAACCCCCGGCGCGCCGAGCGAGCCCATCGTCATCCCGCCGGGCACGCGGGTGCAGAGCGTGCCCGGCCAGGGCGAGCAGGCGCAGACCTTCGAGACCACCGCGCCGGCGCCGGCGCGCGCCGAGTGGAACGCCATCGCGGTGCAGGCCAGCCGCCCCTGGCAGCCGCAGAGCGGCGACACCGGGCTGTGGCTGGCGGGCCTGGCCACCGGCCTGCAGCCGGGCGACGCCCTGCTGATCGTCGGCAACGAGCGCCTGGCCGACCCGGGCAGCGAACGCTGGGACATCCGGGTGCTGGCCAGCGTCGAGCCGGACACCGCCAACCAGCGCACCCGGGTGCGCTGGACCACGCCCCTGGGCAGCCGCTTCCCGAGCATGGCCCCGGCCGCCGCCGGCGTGCAGGTGTTCGCCCTGCGCCAGCGCGGCGCGCTGTTCGGCCACAACGCGCCGGACCCGAACCTGCTGGGCAACGACGATTCCAACATCGCCCAGCAGATCGACAAGGCCGATGCCGACGCCTGGCAATGGAAGAACTTCGTGCTCGACCCAGCGGCCGTCGACCTCGATGGCGACAACCCGAAGCTGGTCGCCGGCGGCTGGTTCGCCCTGGTCTCCAACCAGGCCGGCCTGGGCAGCGCCGACCTGCCCGGCTACACCGAGCTGTACCGCATCGCCCGGGTGGCGCACCGCAGCCGCACGGCCTTCGCGCTGTCGGCCAAGGTCACCCGGCTGACCCCGGACACCCAGGAGCACCTGACCGCCGAGCGCTTCCCGCTGCGCCGCACCCTGGTCCTGGCGCAGAGCGAGGCGCTGGCCGCCACGGCGCGGCCACTGCTGTACCCGGTGCAGGGCGACGAGCTGGTGCTGGCGCGCCGCGTCGAAGGCCTTGCCCCGGGGCAGCCGCTGGCCCTCTCCGGCGTGCGCCAGCGCCTAGCGGTGCTGGCCGGGGGCCTGGCGCTGCAGCTGGACGACGGCGGCAGCGCCGCCCTGGGCGAAGGCGACGAACTCTTCATGCTCGCCCCGGCCGACCGCCTGTATGGCGCCAGCGCGGTGGCCCAGGACGCGGAAACCTTCGCCGGGCTGCTGGGCAGCCCCGCGGTGAACCTGCGCCTGCACCTGCTGGACCGCGACGGCCGCAGTGGCCGGCTCAGCGCCAAGGCCAGCCAGTTGCGCCTGGCCGAGGCGCGCAAGGGCGACGCCGTGGTGCGCCAGGTGGCCTTCATCGCCGACGGCGACGACGCCCTGGCGCTCGACCGCGACTACACCCGCATCAAGCTGCGCGCCGCGTTGCAGTACGTGTTCGAGCGCGCCAGCCTGCGCGTCAACGCCAACCTGGCGCCGGCCAGCCACGGCGAGACGGTGGAGGCCATCCTCGGCGACGGCGACGCTGGCCAGGCCAACCAGCGCTTCGCCCTGAACCAGGCGCCGCTGACCTACGTCGCCGCCAACACCCCCAGCGGCCGCGCCTCCACCCTGGAGCTGCGGGTCAACGACGTACTCTGGACCGAGGCCCCGACGCTGTACCGCGCCGCCGCCGACGCCCACGGCTACGAAACGGCCCAGGACGAGGCGGGCCTCGCCACCCTGCAGTTCGGCGACGGCCTCGAAGGCGCGCGCCTGCCCAGCGGCCACAGCAACGTGCGGGCGCGCTACCGCAAGGGCCTGGGCAGCGCCGGCAACCTCGCCGCCGGCAAGCTCACCACCCTGCTCTCGCGGCCGCTGGGCGTCAGCGAAGTGGTCAACCCGGCCGCGGCCAGCGGCGGCGAGGACGGCGAGGCGCTGGAGCGGGCGCGGGCCAATGCGCCGCTGACGGTGCTGACCCTCGACCGCGCGGTATCGGTGGCCGACTACGCCAACTTCGCCCGCGCCTTCGCCGGCATCGACAAGGCCCATGCGCTGTGGATCCCCGCCGGCCCGGCGCGCGGCGTGTTCCTCAGCCTGGCCGGCGTCGACGGCTCGCCCGTGAGCGAGGACGGCGCCACCTACGGCTTCCTGCGCGACGCCCTGCTGGCCTATGGCGACCCGCTGCTGCCGCTGCGCCTGGCCAGCTACCGCGACGCGCGCTTCCGCTGCCGGCTGGCGGTGAAACTGGCCCCCGGCTACGAAGCCACGCCGCTGCTCACGGCGGTCGAGGCGGCGCTGCGCGAGCACTTCGGCTTCGCCCGCCGCGACTTCGGCCAGACCGTCTCGGTGGACGAGCTGGCCGCGGTGGTCCAGCGCCTGCCCGGCGTGCTGGCGGTGCAGGTCGCCCGGCTGTACCGCCAGGGCCAGCCGCCGGCGCTGAAGCCACGGCTGTTCGCCGCGCTGCCGGTGCCCTCGCTGACCGGCCTGCCCCAGGCCGCGGAACTGCTGACCCTGAGTGATGCGCCAATGGAACTGGAGGTGCTGCCATGAGCCTGGATGCGCAAAGCCTGTACGCCCTGCTGCCGGCCATCCACCGCGTGCGCGACGCCGAGATCGCCGCCGCCGAAGGCCTGGACCGGGGCCCGCTGGAGGAACTGCTGGCGCTGCTGGCGGAACAGCTCGGCGTCGCCGAGGAAAGCCTGGAGCAGCTCTACGACGACCTGTTCATCGAGACCTGCGGCGACTGGGTGGTGCCCTACATCGGCGACCTGATCGGCTACCAGGGCCTGCACCGGGTGGTGCCCAAGGTCGCCAGCCCGCGCGCCGAGGTGGCCCACACCATCGCCCTGCGCCGGCGCAAGGGTACCGCCACGGTGCTGGAGCAGCTGGCCCGCGACGTCACCGGCTGGGACGCCCGCGCGGTGGAGTACTTCCAGCGCCTGTGCGCCACCCAGTACATGAACCACCCGCGCCCGCAGGCCGTGCAGGCGCCGGACCTGCGCCAGGGCGAGGCGCTGGAATGGCTGGGCACGGCCTTCGAGGGCGCCAACCGCAGCGTCGACGTGCGCAACATCGAGTCCGGCCGCGGCCGCCACAACATCCCCAACGTCGGCCTGCACCTGTGGCGTATCCAGGCCTACCCGCGCAGCCAGGTGCCCTGCCCGCGCGCCGGCGTGCGCCGCTACCGGGCAAGCCCCCTGGGCCAGGACGTGGCGCTGTACAACCGGCCGCAGGCGGAGGACGACATCGGCCACCTGGCCGAGCCGGACAACGTGCCCTGGCCGCTGTCGCGCCGGCGCCTGGCCGCGCACCTGGCCCGCCACTACGGCGTGCGGGCCAGCGCCACGGCGCCGCTGGACAACCCGCAGCCGAGCCTGCAGCTGTGGGTCGACGGCGTGGCCATCGAGCGCGACCGCATCTGCATCTGCCACCTGGGCGACGATGGCGGCGGCTGGGCCCATACGCCGCCGCCGGACGGCCTGTATTCCATCGACCCGCGGCTGGGGCGCATCGCCCTGCCCGGCGACGCCGCCGACCCCGCCGAAGTCCGCCTGAGCTGGCACGAAGGCGCCTGCGCCGACCTCGGCGGCGGCCAGTACGAGCGCGGCGCCGACCTGCCCGTGCCGCCGGAAGAGCGCACGCCGGTGCGCGTGCCCGGCGACCAGCCGACCCTGGCCGCGGCCCTGGCGCAGGTCGCCGGCGACGGCGTGGTGGAGATCACCGACAACGGCCGCTACGAAGAGGCGCTGGACATCGAGGTGAGCGCCGGCGGCGCAGTGGAAATCCGCGCCGCCAATGGCTTCCGCCCGCTGCTGGCGCTGACCACGCTGAATGTCAGCGGCGGCGCCGACGCGGCCTGCCTGCTCAACGGCCTGCTGATCGCCGGCGCGCCGTTGCAAGTGCCGGCCGCCCCGGGCAACGCCCTGGCGCGCCTGGAGCTGAAGCACTGCACCCTGGTGCCGGGCATCGCCCTGGACGCCGCCGGCCTGCCGACGCAACCGGCCACGCCGAGCCTGCAACTGGAAGTGCCCGGCCTGCGCGTGGAACTGACGCGCTGCATCCTCGGCGCCATCCGCGCCCACGAGCACGCCGAGGTGACGGCCAGCGACTGCCTGGTCGATGCCCTCGCCCGCAGCGCCGTGGCCCTGGCCGCCGGCGACGGCGATTCGCCGGGGGCCAGGTTGTCGCTGGACGCCTGCACGGTGGTCGGCAAGCTGCACACCCGCGAGGTGGGGCTGATCTCCAACAGCATCCTGTTCGCCGAGCTGGCCACGGCCGACACCTGGCCCGCCGCGGTGCGCGCCCTGCGCAAGCAGGTCGGCTGCGTGCGCTTCAGCTGGCTGCCGCCCGGCTCGCGGGTGCCGCGTCGCCACCACTGCCAGCCGGACACCGCCGGCTCGGGCATCGCGCCACGCTTCACCTCGCTGCGCTATGGCACGCCCGCCTACGGCCAACTGGCCGGTTCGACGCCGGTGGAAATCCTCCAGGGCGCCGACGACGAGAGCGAAATGGGCGTGCTGCACCACCTGTACGGCGCGCAACGCCTGGTCAACCTGCGCATCCGCCTGGCCGAGTACCTGCGCGTCGGGCTGCGCGCCGGCAGTTTCCACGAATCCTGAGGAACCCCGCCATGAGCTTCGATCTTTCGCGCATCCGCTTCGACGCCCACCGCGACTTCCTCGGTGTGGTCATGCAACAGGGCCGCGTCCAGCTAGACGCCGACTGGAACGAATGGGTCGCGCAGCTGGCGCGGCGCCTGCAGGCCGGCAGCCTGGACGGCTTCGGCGGCAACGTGGTGCCGCGCATCACCCCCGACGGTTTCCGCATCCAGGCCAGCGGCGGCAAGCTGAACATCGGCGCCGGGCGCATGTACGTCGACGGCCTGCTGGCGGAGAACCACGGCGCCGCGCCCCTGGCCTGGGAACCACGGCTGGCCGGGCTGGCCGGCAGCGCGCCGCTGGACTACGCCGCGCAGCCCTACTACCCGGACCCGCCGGCGCTGCCCGAGGGCGGGCCGCACCTGGCCTACCTGGACGTCTGGCAGCGCGAGGTGGACGCGGTGCTGGCCCCGGACCTGGTGGAGAAAGCCGTGGGCGTCGACACCACGGGGCGCCTGCAGACGGTCTGGCAGGTCAAGGTGCTGGCCGGCATCGGCGATGGCACCTGCGCCACGCCCGACGCCGAGCTGCCCGGCTGGCTGGCCGCCACCGCGCCCTCGGCGGCGCGCCTGAGCACCGCCACCGGGGTGCCGGACTTCGAGCCCGACCCCTGCCAGGTGCCGCCGGCCGCCGGCTACCGCGGCCTGGAGAACCAGCTGTACCGTGTCGAGGTGCACCGCGGCGGCCCCCTGGGCACGGCGACCTTCAAGTGGTCGCGGGACAACGCCACGGTGGCCTCGCGCGTCACCCACATCAACCCGGCGCGCGACCGCATCACCGTGGAAAGCCTCGGCCGCGACCAGGTGCTGCGCTTCCACGACGGCGACTGGGTGGAAGTCAGCGACGACTGGCGCGAGCTGCACAACCTGCCCGGCGAGCTGCGGCGCATCCGCGTGGCCGGCGGCGTCGACGAGACCGCGCGCACCCTGCAGTTCGACCTCGCGCTGCCGGCCGGGCTGTTCCCCACCGACGCCCAGCAGGCCACCGACGCGGCGCGCAACACCCGCGTGCGGCGCTGGGACCAGGCCGGCCCGGTGCGCCGCGAGGACGGCAGCCAGCTGCTGGACCTCAATGCCCCGGCGGCGGCCGGCGACATCCCGATCCCCGCCGCCGGTACCCGGCTGTTCCTGGAGAGCGGCATCCTCGTCGAGTTCGCCCTGGCGCCGGCGGGCGGCCAGTTCCACAGCGGCGACCACTGGGTGTTCGCCGCGCGCACCGTGGATGCCAGCATCGAGCTGCTGGACCAGGCGCCGCCACTGGGCATCCACCACCACTACGCGCGCCTGGCGGTGGTCGACTTCCCCGACGACGAGACCGACTGCCGCGTGCTCTGGCCGCCCATCGCCGAGGGCGAAGGCTGCGACTGCAGCGTCTGCGTCAGCGCCGAAGGCCACAACAGCGGCGCGGCCACCATTCAACAGGCCATCGACTCGATCAAGGACAGCGGCGGCACCGTCTGCCTGGGCATCGGCACCTACAACCTGCGCGAGCCGCTGAACATCGACGGCGCCCGCTCGCTGCGCATCCGCGGCCAGGGCTGGGCCACCCTGCTGGTGGCCGGCCAGCCCGGCACCGTGCTGAACATCGAGGCCAGCATCGGCGTGGCCCTGGAGAACCTCAGCCTGCTCGGCTCGACCAACCGGGAAACGCCGGCGATCCTCGCGCGCAACACCCTGGACCTGCGCGCCGAGCACATCAACGTGATCTGCCTGGCGGTGGGCGACGGCACCAGCGCGGCCATCGGCCTGGCCGGCTACGCCCTGGGCGCCTACGTCGGCGACTGCGCGCTGGTGGCCGAGCGCGGCATCGTGCGCGCCGACGAGTACCTGCTCGGCGCCGAGCTGCAGGTCGCCCGCAACCTGTTCATCTGCAGCCAGCGCGCCCTCAGCTTCGACGGCGTCAGCCTGCACTACGGCAACACGCGGGTGGCCGGCAACCTGATGCTGGGCGGCAACCAGGCGGCGCTGGTGGCCACCGGCGCGGTGCTGCCCGGCGCGGTGTTCGACATCGACGGCAACGTCATCCACACCGGCGGCGCCGGCATCCGCGCCGGGGTCGACGGCCTGCGCATCCGCGCCAACGAGATCAGCGGCCTGGACCAGCGCAGCGGCGACGGCATCGTCCTCGAGGAAGGCCTGGACCCGCTGGCGCTGGACGGCGTGCGCATCGAAGGCAACCGCCTGGCCCGGCTGCAGGGCAACGCCATCCTCATCCGCCAGCGGGTGGAGAGCGCCGTGATCACCGGTAACAGCTTCGACGCCATCGGCCTGGGCGCGCTGGTGATGGGCGAAGGCGGCGCCGCCGGGGTGCTGGCCTTCAGCGGCAACCGCTGCCAGGGCCTGGGCCTGGCAGCGAGCGGCGCCTATGCCGCCATCCAGCTGGTGCGCGTCGACCAGGCCGACCTGTGCGACAACCAGCTAGCCGAGGTGGCGCGCCAGGCCACCGACCTGGCGGCGCTGGACGCCATCCGTACCGTGGCGGTGCAGCGCCTGCGCATCAGCGGCAACCGCCTGCTCGGCATCGGCCCGGACCGCAGCGGCGCCGAGATCACCGGCATCCACCTGCTGCCGCCCTTCGACCGCGCGCTGGTGCAGGCCAACCAGGTGGAACGCCTGGGCGACGACCCGGCGCAGAAACCGTTGATGAGCCAGTGGCGGGCCATCCGCGTGGCCAGCGCGGCGGCCGGCTCGCCGCTCTACGCAAGCCCCGCCCAGGTGGTCGAGGGGGCCCAGCTGAGCTACCTGTTCACCGCCAGCCAGGTGTTCGCCCTGGCCCCGCGCGCGGCCGACCTGGCGATCCAGGACAACCAGCTGCGCAGCCACGCCAGCAGCCTGCCGCTGGTGCTCTGCGCGGCGCTGGACAACTGCCTGTTCGCCGGCAACCGCTGCCAGGCGCTGGACGGCAACGACCAGCAGCCGCAACTGGGCGCGTTGCAGGGGCGGACCCTCAACGCCAGCAACAACCGCCTGATCGGCCGCGAAAAGCTCGACACCCTGCACCTGAGCACCCAGCTGGAACGGGCCATCGTCATCGGCAACGCCAGCAGCGGCAACATCAGGGTGCTCAGCGGCGCCACGGTGCCCAACGACATCAACCTGTGCAACCTCATCGGCGTCTAAGGAAGGTGCAGCATGCCCGTCATCCCGTTCCGCGGTGAAAAGAGCCTCGGCGAAATCGCCGACAAGCTGTACAGCCGGCTCACGGTGAAGCAGCGCGAGAAGGTCGAGAGCGCCCTGCTCCGGCAGAATCCGCAGCTGGCCGACCTGGCAACCCTGCCCAGCGGCACCCTGGTGCAGTTGCCGGCGCTGCCGGAGCTGAGCGCCAAGGCCCGGGCCGGCAGCCAGGGGCCCCAGGCCGAGGTGGCCGCGCAACTGGGCGACGGCCTCGACGCCTACGCCAGGCAGCTGACCCTGCGTTACCGCCAGGCCATGGAGGCGCTGGCGCAGGCCCAGGCGCTGCTGGGCGACGCCGAGCTGCGCCGGGCAATCGCCAAGGAGCCCGCCCTGCAGGCGCTGGCCAAGGACCTCGGCCCTGCCTGCGAGGCCCGCGCCAAGCAGCTGGAACAGCGCCAGAAGGACGCCAGCGAGGGCCTGAAGCAGGCCCTGGCGGACCTGCAGGCGGGGTTCGGCAAGGGTTGATTCAGAGCGCGGCGGCGACCTTGGCCCGCGCCGGTTCCGGCAGCCAGTCCTGCCACACTTGCGGATGCGCCTTGAGGAAGGCGCGGGCGGCGTCGCGCGGGGCCTGGCGCGTCTCGCTCATCTTCGCCAGGGCGGCATTGAGCGGCTCGATGGGGATGTCGACCTTCTGGAACAGCGCCACCAGGTCCGGGTAGTCCTCGCGGAAGGCCGCCGAGACGCCGATGGACAGGCGCGCCGGCAGCGACTGGCAGCCGCGCGGGTTGGGGTTGCTGGCGTCCACCAGGGTCTTCCAGGCCTCGGCGTCGAAGGGCGGTTCTTCCAGGCGCACCAGCTTGTAGCGGCCCATCAGCGGCGTCGGCGACCAGTAGTAGAACAGCACCGGCTTGCCGCGGCGGATGGCCGAGGCGATCTCGGCGTCCATGGCCGCGCCCGAGCCGCTGCGGAAGTTCACGTAGCTGTCTTCCAGGCCGTAGGCCTTGAGCTTCTGCGAATTGACGATCTCCGAGGTCCAGCCGGTGGGGCTGTTGAGGAAGCGCCCCTTGTCCGGCGCCTCGGCGTCGCGGAACACCTCGCGGTAGCGCGGCAGGTCGCTCACCGAGCTCAGCTGCGGCGCGGCGGCGGCGATGCCGCGGGCCGGGTCGCCGTGGATCACGTAGTCCGGCACCCACCAGCCCTCGTTGGCGTTCTTCACGATGTCGCCCAGGCCGGCCACCTTGCCTTCGGCCTCGGCCTTGATCCAGGCGGGGCTGCGCCCGGCCCACTCCTCGCCTATCACCTGGATGTCGTTGTGCGCCAGCGCGGTCTCCAGGCTCACGGTGCTGCCGGGCAAGGTGTCGGTGGGGTAGCCGTAGCCCTGCTCCACCAGCAGGCGCAGCACCTCGGTGATCAGGCTGCCGCTTTCCCAGGTGAGTTCGCCGAAATGGATGGGCTTGCGTTCCTCGGCCGCCTGCGCGCCCTGCGCCAGGAGCCCCAGGGCCAGCAGCGCGGTCCCCAGCCAGCGGGTGATCGAATGCATCGGGTCGTTCCTTCTTCGAGCCGGCCACGAGGCCGGTGCCAGGTCGAAGGCGCGCCGGCAAGCACGCCGCGTCGCCACCCGCGCGAAGCGGGCCGCCCTGTATTGATAGCCGAAACTCGCGCCGCGCGCCGCAACCGGGCCTGCCGGCGGACCATCGCCCTGGCCCATATGCACTATCAAGCGCATTCATCATTAGCCTGCGAACAGTTTGCTAGCTTATTACCCCATCAGGTGTTGCTCGCCTGGTTTTGAAGCCTCAAGGCCGTTACCACTCCCCGCTTCCCCCGCGACTCGGTAACGGCCTTTTTTTCGTCTGCGATTCAGGGTTGGGATTGCGCGGCGGGCTCTAGAGCACCCTCACCCCAGCCCTCTCCCGGAGGGAGAGGGGGCCGTTCGGCGTGGGCGGATAACCCTACGTCAGCTGGCGAGTTCGTAGGGCGTATAACCGTTCGCGGTTATACGCCGTTGGCCTGTGCGCCGATGCCCTTCTGGAACTGTAGGAGCGAGCTTGCTCGCGAACGGGGTTTGCCGGTGGCTGCGGTGTTGGAGTTGAGAGCGCCCTCTCCCCAACCCTCTCCCTGAAGGGAGAGGGGGCCGTTCGGAGTGGGCGGCTAATCTAGAGTCATCCTGAAACTCCTCACTCCCCCTCGATCCTACGAAAAGCAAAAGCACGCCCGCTCTTGCTCTGGCTTTTGGACTTCCAGAGAAACCTCCGCGCACTCCGAAACGCCCCTTCAGAAGGCCGAGCGAAACCGGCGCTCAGGAGGTCATGCGACATGGATGTCGGGGCGGGCCTCCGTGGCGGGGGAGTTCGTGAGGGTAGCCCGGCTCCATCGGGCCCGTATGCGGGGCAAGCCTTTTTGGTTCCTTTTGTGGCGTTTGACAAAAGGGACTCGCCCGAGGGGGCGAAACAAGAAACATCCGAGCACTCGGTGCGGCGCGCTACACCCAAACCCAAAAGTCTCTGGGTTATTCCCCTTCGGGCCAGCGCAAGCGCTGTTCGCGATGGAGCTGCGTCCCGCGTTCGCGGGAATGACGAGGTGTGAGGATGGTGCCTGACCGCCAAGCAGCTCAACCATGTAGGGCGCCCCCGCTCCCACCACGACACCTACGCCTGCCCACCCCACTGCTGCAGGCGCTGCCGGCAATGCCGCATGGCGTTGACGATGTGCTTTTCCACCATGTCCCGGGAAATGCCCAGGCGTTCGGCGATCTCGGCATGGGAACAGCCCTCGACCTTGCGCAGCAGGAAGGCCTCGCGGCAGTTCTCCGGCAGTTGCGCCAGGGCGCGGCGCAACATCAGCAGCTGCTGTTGCTGGATGGCCTCGGCCTGCGGGCAGCGTTCGTCGATGCAGCCTTCGCGGTCGAGGGCCTCCAGGTCCTCGTTGCGACGGATACGCGCGCGCCGGCGCAGGTCGATGCTGAGGTTGACGGCGGTCTTGAAGAGGAACGCCCGCGGCTGTTCGATGCGCTCCTCGGCCTTGCGGTCGAGCAAGCGCAGGAAGGTCTCCTGGGTCAGGTCCGCGGCTGCGTGGCGGTCCCCCAGGGTGCGACTGAGGAAGGCGGTCAGTTCCTGGTAGTAGCGAATCAAGAAAAAAGCGCTCCGCCCGGTGGGGGCTTGCGGGTAAGATCGGCTTTCGCAGCCGGTACTGGCTGACAGTCCGGGTCGGACGTAATTATAATCACTCGCATCAAGCCGAAAAGAAAGAGTGATCTGGGCGCACTTCGCCGCCCAGCCGTGGAAGCCTTCGATGAACCAGCCCCCCGCCGAGCACGACGACCAGAGCCTGAGCACCGAAGCCGCGCGCTGGTGCTCGCGCCTGCACGAGGCGGACTGCACCCAGGCCGAGCGTGATGCCTTCGACGCCTGGTGCGCGGAAGACCCACGGCACCGCGACGAATACCTGGCAATGCTGGAGATCTGGCGCCTGGCCGAACGCCTGCAGGCCCCGGCGCGCCAACCCCTGTCGCACAGCCGCCGGGCCCCGGCGCGGCCGCGGCGCTCGCGCGTCAGGCGTTTCGCCACTGCCGCGGCCGTTGCCTGCCTGGCGCTGGGCATGGTCTGGTCGACGGGCTGGTCCGCCGGCTGGCTGCCCTCCCGCGTCGGCTACTACAGCGCCACGGACGCCCCGCGCGAGCTGCGCCTGGCGGATGACTCGCAGGTGCGCCTGAACGCCCATTCGAGCCTGTTCTTCGCCCTCTACCGCGACCGCCGCGACGCCCGCCTGGGCAGCGGTGGCGAGGCCTACTTCAGCGTCAGCCACAACAGCCTGCAGCCATTCACGGTGCGCACCGACAACGGCAGCGTGCGCGTCACCGGCACCCGCTTCAACGTCTGGACCGACGCCAACCAGATGCTCGTCACCCTGCTCGAGGGCTCGGTGGTGGTCACCCCGCCGCCCGGCGTGGACAGCAACAGCGCCCAGCTGACCCCGGGCATGCAGGCCCGCTACAGCAGCGCCACCCGGCAGATCGAGCTGGCCCAGGTGGCCCCCGGCGACGCCATCGCCTGGCTCGACGGCCGCCTGGTGCTGCAGGACCAGCCGCTGCAGGCGGCCATCCCGCAGATCAACCGCTACCTGGCGCGCCCGGTGCGCCTGGACGACCCGGTGGTGGCGGCCATGCGCATCGGCGGCATCTACGACACCAGCGACCTGCAGGCGCTGGTCGACTCCCTGCCCAAGGTGCTGCCGCTGGAAATGCGCCGGCACGACGACGGCAGCATCACCCTGGCCAGCAGGTACGCGCCGCTCTGAGCGTTGCGTCTGTCTCTTCGTAGGAGCGAGCTTGCTCGCGAACGGACTCTGCAGCGGGGCTGATTCGCGAGCAAGCTCGCTCCTACGAAAAGCCGTTACGAAAAGCCGTCGCTTCTCCCTCCAATCCATGCCCGCGAAAAAAAAGTCTTCCGGTTTTTTCCGGTAGCTGCGTCATAGAAGGCTAATCATTCGCATTAATAACAAAACTGCATGGATCATAGGAGTGTCCCAGTGAACCGCAAGCCCCTGCACAGCAAGCGCAGCCCCCTGGCCCGCCTGGTCGGCGCCGCCGCGCTCGGCCTGACCCTGAGCGCCACCAGCGCCTTCGCCGCGCCGGTGCGCATCGACATCCCGGCGCAGCCGCTGGCCTCGGCGCTGACCAACCTCGGCAGCCAGGCGCACCTGCAGATCATCTTCAACCAGGCCCAGGTGCAGAACCTGCGCAGCCCCGGCGTGCACGGCGAGATGGAGCCGGCGCGGGCGCTGGAGCAACTGCTGCGCGGCACCGGCATCCGCTACCAGGTCGACGGCAGCCGCGTGACCCTGCTAGACGCCGACGCCGCCGGCAACGACACCCTGGCGATGCCGGCCCAGGTGGTCACCGCCGCCCCCGAGGGCACCGACAGCTACGTGCCGCGCACCAGCGGCAGCGCCAGCAAGACCGATACCCCGCTGCTGGAAATCCCGCAGTCGGTCTCGGTGATCACCCGCAAGCAGATGGACGCCCAGGGCGTGCAGAGCGTGACCCAGGCCCTGCGCTACGTCCCCGGCGTGCGCGTGGAGACCTACGGCCAGGACCCCAAGGGCTATGACTGGCTGTTCATCCGCGGCTTCAACGGCCAGACCACCAGCGACTACCTCGACGGCCTGCGCCAGTTGAACAACAGCTACACCTTCTTCCGCACCGAGCCCTATGCGCTGGAGCGCATCGACGTGGTCCGCGGCCCGTCCTCCACGCTGTTCGGCCTGGGCGACGCCGGCGGCATCATCAACCGCGTCAGCAAGCTGCCCACCGCGGCCGGCGTGCACGAGGTGGAACTGGGCTTCGGCAATCATGACCGCATCCAGGGCCGCTTCGACATCGGCGACCGCCTGGTCGACGACGGCAGCCTGCTGTACCGCGTGGTCGGCGTGGTGCGCAAGGCCAACACCGAGTTCGAGTACGACGACGGCCACGAGATCAAGGACGACCGCTACTACGTCGCCCCCTCCTTCACCTGGGCGCCGGACGAAGACACCAGCTTCACCTTTCTCAGCAGCTTCATGAAGGACGACAGCGGCGGCACCGTCGCGGTCAACACCCCGCAGTACGGCCATACCGACAACACCCTGCTGGGCGACCACAGCTTCAACCACTCGTACCAGGACCAGTTCACCCTGGGCTACCAGTTCCGCCACCGCTTCAACGACAACGTCGAGTTCCGCCAGAACCTGCGCTACGGCCAGGTCGACTTCATCCTCAACAACATGCTGCCGCTGGGCACCGTGAAGAGCGCCGTGCCGGCCCTGGCCGCGCTGGTCCCATCCCTGGCCAACGACGTCCTGCGCTCGCCGCGGCGCTGGGACGAGCACATGAACGCCTTCACCGTCGACAACCAGCTGCAGTTCGACTTCGACACCGCGGGCATCGAGCACACCCTGCTCACCGGCATCGACTATTCGCGCACCGAATCCGACGTCAAGCGCTACTTCGAGAGCCTGAGCCTGGCCAACCTGTCGTACTTCCTGCCGCTGCTGCTGGACCCGAGCAACCCGAAATACGGCCTGAACATCAACCGCCCGAGCACCCTCCAGGTCAACTACGACCAGGACATCGACGCCGTCGGCTACTACGCCCAGGACCAGATCAGGTTCGACGACAACTGGCTGCTGACCCTCGGCGGGCGCTACGACAACGTGCGCAGCAGCACCAACGACCACCTGAGCGGCAGCGACACCCTGGCCAAGGACGATGCCTTCAGCGGCCGCGTCGGCCTGACCTACCTGACCGACTTCGGCCTGGCGCCCTACGTCGCCTACTCCGAGTCCTTCGTGCCCAACAGCGGCATCGACGGCAACGGCAAGACCTTCGAGCCGAGCACCGCGCACCAGTGGGAGACCGGGGTGAAGTACCAGCCCACCGACAAGGTCCTGCTGACCCTGGCCGGCTTCGAGATCGAGAAGACCAACGTGCTCACCAACGACGTGGTCAACGGCGTCAACACCGGCTTCCAGAAGGCCACCGGCAAGGTGCGCTCGCGCGGCATCGAGGCCGAGGTGAAGGCCCAGCTCGACGAGCACTGGGACCTGCTGGGTTCCTACACCTACACCAAGACCAAGATCCTCAAGAGCAACAACGGCGACGAGGGCAACCGCTTCGCCAACGTGCCCGAGCACATGGCCTCGGCCTGGCTCAACTACACCTTCCACGAAGGCGTGGCCAACGGCCTCAGCGTCGGCGGCGGGGTGCGCTACACCGGCTCGGTGTACGGCGACAACGGCAACACCTTCCACGTCGACAACTACACCCTGTACGACGCTGGCGTGAGCTACCCGGTGAACAGGAACGTCACCCTCTCCTTCAGCGCGCAGAACCTGCTCGACGAGAAGTACGTGACCACCTGCGACGACATCGCCGAGTGCTACCCCGGCGAAGGCCGCACGGTGCTGACCAGCGTCAAGTACGCCTGGTAGGCCGGCGCCATTCCCCTGTAGGAGCGCGCCCTGCGCGCGAATCGCGGGCAGGGCCCGCTCCTACAGGTTTGCGTGAGGTACGACATCCGCCGTCGACCTCGCGCATCGGCGCCCGGCCCGCGGCGGATAACCGCGAACGGTTATTCGCCCTACGCCATCCATGCCATTCCCCCGTAGGGCGCATAACGCCTACGGCGTTATCCGCCGTTGTCCCCGCGCATCGGTGCCCGGCCCGCGGCGGATAATCGCCCTACGGGTGCCCGTCATAGGCCCGGCGCAACGCCGCGATATCCAGTTTCTTCATGCCCAGCAGCGCCAGCATGGCGCGCTGCGACGCCGCCGTCGCCGGGCCGGCCATCATGTCCGCGAGCGTCGCCGGCACTATCTGCCACGACAGGCCGTACCTGTCCTTCAGCCAGCCGCACTGCTGCGCCTCCACCGGGCCGCCGGCGGACAGGCGTTCCCAATAGTGGTCGATCTCTTCCTGGCTGTCGCAGTTCACCTGCAGCGACAGCGCCTCGCTGAACTGGAACACCGGTCCGCCGTTGAGCGCGGTGAAGGCCAGGCCGTCCAGTTTGAAGGCCACGGTCATCACCGAGCCCGGCGGGCGGCCATGGATTTCCCGGCCGGCCTCGCCGTAATGGCTGACGGCGGCGATGCGCGAGTTGGGGAAGATGGCCGTGTAGAAGGCCGCGGCCTGCTCCGCCTGGTCGTCGAACCACAGGCAGGGGGTGACGCGCTGGATACGGGACATGGGGCTGTCTCCTGGCGGGTGCGCGGCCACCGTGGCCGCGCCCTGTTCCTGGTCGTCCGGCGGGACGCGGGATCGACAAGTCTGGAACAGGCCCGACGAACGTGCCCGTGCGCGCCGCTCAGCGGCCGAAGCGGCTGGTCTGCATCTCGCGCAGGCGGCTCAGGGTGCGGCGGAACGGGAACTCCAGGCCGCCGCGGGTGTAGAGCGCCTCCAGCGTCACCTCGGCCTCCAGGTACAACGGCACGCCGCGGTCGTAGCATTCGTCGACCAGGGCGATGAAGCGGCGCACGCCGTCGTCCCGGGCCGACAGCGCCGGCAACTGGCGGTCGCCGGCCACCACGCGCCGGGCGCCGTCCTCGGTGCCGCGGGCGATGCGCGCCTCGCGGCGCTCGCCGCCCAGTTCGGGGATGTCGCCCAGCAGGATGGCGTGGAAGCGGTCGCACAGGGCGATGAAGTCCTGGGCCGACCAGGGCCGTTCGCACAGGTCGGCATAGCGGCACCAGAGCACCCCGCGGCCGTGGCGCACCACGGCCAGTTCGCGGGTGCCCAGCGCCAGCGGCGCCTCGCTGCCGCTGCCGGCCAGCGCGGCGAACACGTAGCCCAGGGCGCTGGGCACCCCGGCGCGGGCGAGCCAGTAGCGCTGCACCGGCGCGCCCGGGTGCAGGCGGTGGTCCTGGCCGCCGTCGGTGGCCAGCACCTGCATGTGGCGCTCCAGCGCGGCGATGGCCGGGAGGAAACGCTCGCGGTTGAAGCCGTCGGCGTAGAGCCCCTCGGGCGGCTGGTTGGAGGTGGCGACCACCACCACGCCCTGCTCGAACATGGCCTGCAGCAGGCCGCCCAGCAGCATGGCATCGCCGATGTCGCTGACGAAGAGTTCGTCGAAGCACAGCACCCGCACTTCTTGAGCCAGCTCGGCGGCCAGGGCCTGCAACGGCGAGGCGGTGCCGGAGAGCTGGAACAGGCGGCGGTGCACCCACTGCATGAAGTGGTGGAAATGCTGGCGCCGCGCGGGCACCCGCAGGCTGGCGTGGAAGCGGTCCAGCAGCCAGGTCTTGCCGCGCCCCACCGGCCCCCACAGGTAGACGCCCGGCGGCCGCTCGCCACGGTGCAGGGCCGCCTGGCAGGCCTCCAGGTGCTGCGCGGCGCGGTGTTGCGCGTCGTCCTCGACGAAGCCCCGTTCGCTCAGGGCCAGGTGGTAGGCTGCCAATGGCGAAGACCGCTCCATGGCGACTCCTTACTCGGCCGGGACGATGATGGATACCCGGCGGTTCTCCATGCGCCCGGCGGGGCTGCTGTTGTCCGCCACCGGGCGCTGCATGCCGCGGCCGATGACTTCGAGGTTCTCCCGGGGCATGCCGATGCCGGCCAGCACCTGGGCCACCGACTGTGCCCGGCGCACCGAGAGCTGCTGATTGTAACCTGCATCGCCGTAGGAATCGGTATGGCCTTCCAGGCGCAGCCTGTCGATGCCCACTCCCAGCAGCACGCGGCCAATGCGCTCGACCTCGCCGCGGCTGGGCGGGTCGATGTTGTCGAGGTTGTTGCCGAACAGCACCTTGCTCGACAGCCCCAGCTCCCAGCCTTCCTCGCCCAGCGCGAAGCCCTGCTGGCGGAGCACGGCGACCTGCTCGGCGCTCAGCCCCTTCTGCGGCGCGGGCGGCGTCTGGCAACCGGCCAGCAGCAGGCTCAGCAGCAGGCCGATGAACAGGCGGCTAGGTTTCAGGGGCTTGGCTATCACGGGCTATCTCCTCGTAGTCCTCGGGGGTGGAATCCGCTTCCTCGCCGGCCAGGCTGCGCATGCCGCGGCCGCTGCGCTTGGCGTGGTACATGGCGCTGTCGGCGCGCTGCAGCAGCTCCGCCTGGGTGCGCCCGTGCTGCGGATAGAGCGCCACGCCAATGCTCAACGAGGTAGTGATGCTGCTGCCGTCCGGCAAGGCGATGGACGCGGCCATGCTGGCCAGGATGTCGTCGGCGATGTGCAGCGCCGCGCGGCTGTCCGGCAGCGGCGCCAGCAGCACGGCGAACTCGTCGCCGCCCAGGCGCGCCACCAGGTCGCTGTCGCGCAGCTGGCCGCGGATGCGCTCGGCGATGGCCACCAGCACGCGGTCGCCGGCCGCGTGGCCGAGTTCGTCATTGATCGCCTTGAAGCGATCGGAGTCGATGTACAGCACCGCCGCCTGCCCGCCGTGCTGGGCCAGGTCGCGCAGGGTGCGGCTCAGGCGGCCCTCGAAGAAGGCGCGGTTGGGCAGGTGGGTGAGGCTGTCGTGGTTGGCCTGGTGCGCCAGGGAGGCGTTCTCGCGCTCCAGGTGCTGCTGCCAGGCTTCCAGTTCGTCGAGCAGCGCGTTGAAGTCGCCGCCCAGCTCGTCCAGCTCGGCGATGCGCGCCGAGGGCACGCGCCGCGAGAACTGGCGGTCACGGCGCACCGCGTGGGCCACCTGGGCCAGGCGGTCGAGCGGCGTGACGATGCGGCTGACCATGCGCCGCGACAGGTAGAAGGCGCCCAGGGCGGTCAGCGCCAGGCAGCCGAGCATGCCGCCCAGGCCGGTGAGCAGGAAGGTCAGCAGGCGCCCGCCGGTGCCGGTCAGGCGGATCTCGCCGATCGCCCGGCCGTCGTGGACGATGGGCTGCACTTCCTCGTGGTTGAGCCACCAGCGGCCGATGAAGTGGCGCAGCGGGCTGATCCCGTGGCTGCGCTCCCAGGTGGCCAGCAGGCGGCCCTGGGCGTCGTACACGGCGCAGCGGCGCACCTCCTCGGTGCTGGCCACCAGGCGCAGGGCCTCCTCGGCGGCGGCGCTGTCGTTGAACACCACCGCGGCCTCGACGGTGTAGGCCATCGAGCGGCCTATCAGGTGCAGGTTGTGCTCGGCGTAGGCGCGCAGGGTGAGCAGGCCGACCACGCTCACCGCCAGGCCGGCCATGCACACCGAGGCCAGGGCCACCCCCAGGTGCGCGCGGTACAGCAGGCGGCCCAGCGACTTGCGCCGGGTGCTGCGGCGCTCGGTCAGGCGTGGCAGGCTCATGGCTCGCCCCTCCGCCGGCCGAGGCTCAGCACGCTGGGGTGCACCCGCACGCCGCTGCGCGCCACCGAATCCAGGTTCACCGCGAAGGACGGCGGCGCGACGCCGAGTTCCAGGCAGAACACGGCGCCGACGCTGCAGTCGGGGTCGTCCTCGCTGAGCGACAGCACCGGGTGCCCGGCGATCCCGGCGAATGCCCGCTGGCGCTGCGCCGCATCCAGCCTGCCGAGGTAGAGCACGTTGCAGCGCTCGCCCAGGCCGGGGTCGTCCACCTGGGCCCGGCGCACCTCGACGCGGCGGCCACTGGCCTGCAGCAGGCTGCCCCGGCGCAGCAGGTCCTCGGCGTATTCGCTGGCGCCCAGCACGCACAGTTCCAGGGTCTGCGGCTCCCGCGGCCAGCGCACGTAGCTGAGGATGCCCAGCAACATGCCGCGCAGGGCCGCGCTGTCGCCCTCCGAGGCGCTGGAAGCCGCCAGGCACAGGGGCGCCGCCAGGCCCAGCAGGGCCAGCAGCGCTGCGCGTTGTAGCACAGAGGAGCGACGGATGGCGGTGGAAGCGAAGAACACGGTGGCGGCTCGGCGAGGACCGGAATACGGCGACAAAACCCGCAGCATCTTAATGGATTGCTGTAAGAATGTGACGAACAACCGACTTCTGATTTGACGCGCGACAAGATTCGTCAGTTTTATGACGTCATTTTCAGCGGAATCTCATTCCACAAGGCTGGCAGGGCATCGGCGTCGGTTGGCAGGATTCGATCCACCCTGTCGATTGCTGCCAAAGCGCTATGGACTTCCAATGGATGTACGGCACGACATCGCCGCGACACTCATCAGGAGGCCACCATGACGCTCGACATCCAGGGGGTGAAAGTCCCCGACAGCCCGCTCGCCCGGGAAATCACCGAACTGGTGCGCGACACCGCCACCCCGCTGCTGTTCCACCACTCCTCGCGGGTGTACTACTGGGGCGCGCTCGCCGGCGCGCGCCGGGGCCTGAAGTACGACGCCGAGCTGCTTTACGCCGGCGCCATGTTCCACGACATGGGGCTGCTGCCGCGCTACTGCAGCAAGTGCGAGCGCTTCGAGGTGGACGGCGCCGACTGCGCCGCCGAGTTCCTGCGCAGCCACGGCATCGCCGAGCGCGACGTGGAAACCGTGTGGACGGCCATCGCCCTGCACACCACGCCGGGCATCCCGCAGCACATGCGGGCGGAGATCGCCCTGGTCACCGCCGGGGTGGAGATGGACGTGCTGGGCATCGACTACGCCGGGTTCCCCGGCGCGGTGCGCGACGCCGTGGTGGCCGCCCACCCGCGCGGCGGCGACTTCAAGAACGACATCATCGAGGCCTTCTACCAGGGCATCAAGGACAAGCCGCAGACCACCTTCGGCAACGTCAAGGCCGACGTCCTGGCGCTGAAGGACGCGCACTTCGAACGCATCGACTTCTGCCGGATCATCCTCGATTCGGACTGGCCGAGCTGAGCAGGCGCGCGGCCGGCTCAGCGGCCGGCCGCCTCCTCCACCAGCCCCTGCAGCCACTGCATGAACACCCTTACCCGCGGTGGCTGCTGGCGGTGGGCGTAGAGCAGCGTCACCTCCAGCGGCGCCGGGCGCAAGTCCGGCAGCACCTCCACCAGGCGGCCGTCGGCCAGGTAGTCCTGCAGGCCGTGGCGCGGCGCCTGGATCAGCCCCAGCCCGCCGAGGCAGGCGCCTTCGTAGGCCTCGGCGTTGTTCACCGTCACGCTGCCGGCCATCGGCAGGAAGTGCGTCGCACCCTCGCGACGGTACTCGAAGCCGGCCGGGCGGGTGCCCAGTACGGGCACGTAGTGCACCAGGCGGTGCCCGGCCAGGTCTTCCAGGCCACGGGGCGTGCCGAAGGCGGCCAGGTAGGCGGGGCTGGCGCAGTTGATCTGCTCGAAGGCGCCCAGCGGCCGCGCCACCAGGGAGGCCTCCGCGGCACCGCCTATGCGCAGCACGCAGTCGAAGCCCTCGCGCACCAGGTCGACGCGGCGGTCGGTGCTGCTCACCTCCAGCTCCAGGCCCGGATGGCGGGCGGTGAACTCGCCCAGGCGCGGCATCACCACCTTGCGCGCCACTATGGTCGGCATGTCCACCCGCAGGCGCCCGGCGAGCACCTCGCCGTCGCGGCGGAACAGCCCCTGCAGTTCGTCCATCTGCGCCAGCAGCGCCTTGCTACGCTCGTAGAACACCAGGCCGTCCTGGGTCGCCCGGACCTTGCGGGTGGTGCGCTGCAGCAGGCGGGTGCCGAGCAGGCCCTCCAGTTGCCGGACCTGCTCGGAAACGCTGGAGCGCGGCAGGCCCAGCTGCTCGCCGGCCTGGCTGAAGCTGGAGAGTTCGGTGACACGCACGAAGGTGCGCAACAGTTCGGGCTTGATCATGGGGCGGCGAGGCCTGCGGATTGTTCGGCTGTAGCGACCAGTATTTCCGATTTCGCCGTGTTTATCAGCACCAGCCAGGACAATAACCTTGCCCCGGAAGCCACCCCACACAGGAGCCAGACCATGTCCCGCAAGATCGCCCTCATCACCGGCGCCAGCCGCGGCCTGGGCCGCAACGCCGCCCTGCACCTGGCCGCCGCCGGCGTCGATATCATCGGTACCTACCGCAGCCAGGCCGACGAGGCACGGATCGTCGCCGACGAGATCGAGCAGCACGGCGCCCGGGTGCGGATGCTGCCCCTGGACGTCGCCGACAGCGCCAGCTTCGCCGACTTCGCCCGGAACGTCGAAAGCGTGCTGAAGGAACACTTCGGCCGCCCGCATTTCGACTACCTGGTGAACAACGCCGGCATCGGCCTCCACGCGGCCTTCGCCGAGACCACCGAGGCGCAGTTCGACCAGTTGCTGAAGATCCAGTTCAAGGGCCCCTTCTTCCTCACCCAGAAGCTGCTGCCGCTGCTCGCCGACGGCGGGCGCATCCTCAACGTCTCCACCGGCCTCACCCGCTTCGCCCTGCCCGGCTACTCCACCTATGCGGCCATGAAGGGCGCGATGGAGGTGCTGACGAAGTACCAGGCCAAGGAGTTGGGTGGGCGCGGTATTTCGGTGAACATCCTCGCCCCCGGCGCCATCGAGACCGACTTCGGCGGCGGCCTGGTGCGCGACAACGCCGAACTCAACCGGCAGATCGCCAGCAACACCGCGCTGGGCCGCGTCGGCCTGCCGGACGATATCGGTGGCGCCGTGGTCGCCCTGCTGAGCGACGACAGCCGCTGGATCAATGGCCAGCGGGTGGAGGCCTCCGGCGGCATGTTCCTCTGAGAACCAGTCCATGATCTGCTGCGCGTCGGCATAAGCAGGCGAGTGATGCTCATTAAGTGGCCTGAACTCCGTTTCCTCGCCTGATGCTGTTCACTGAAGAAAGAATGCCGTTTCTCTTCATGAGGGAAACGGCATTTTTCATATGGGATGGGGTTATGGCTTCGTTTGCGAGCCCTTGCACTCAATCCCGCAACGCGGGAACCCAAAAAAGACGTCGGGTTTGGGTGTAGCGCGCCGCACCGAGTGCTCGGATGTCTCTCGTTTCGCCCCCTCGGGCGAGTCACTTCTTTCAAACGCCAAAGAAGTAACCAAGAAGGCTTGCCCCGCATACGGGCCCGATGAAGCCGGGCTACCCTCGCGAATTCCCCCGCCACGGAGGCCCGCCCCGAGGGTACGTCCCTGTAGCCCATCGGGGCTCTAGCGACATCCATGTCGCATGACCTCCTGAGCGCCGGTTTCGCTCGGCCTTCTGAAGGGGCGTTCCGGTGCGCGCGGAGGTTTCTCTGGAAACCCGTAGGGCGCATAACGCCTACGGCGTTATCCGCCGAATCGCGGACAGAGTCCGCTCCTACGGTTCCAGGAAGCACGGTCGTAGGAGCGGGCCCTGCCCGCGATTCGCGCGCAGGGCGCGCTCCTACAGGGGAATGGCATGGCTCGGCCAGCGTAGGAGCGGACTCCGTCCGCGATTGGATTCACCGACCCCGCCGAACGCTCCGGTGGCACGGCCAACGGCGTATAACCGCGAACGGTTATTCGCCCTACGTTCCCGCCTTCGCTGAACCATGAACGGCATTACGCTCCCTCGCCTGCTTTCGCCTTGTTCTGCTCCAGCGCGGCCAGGCGGCACCGGCTACTTCAGCTGGCGCTGGGCGCAGATTTCCGGCAGGTCGGTGCGCCGCAGGTAGGTCTGCAGCGCCTCGCCGAACTCCAGGCGCTCGGCGATGTTCTGCGCCTGGAGTATCTGCAAGCATTCGCGGCTCAGCGTCATCAGCTCGCCGGTCTTCTGCGCCCAGACGAACTCGCAGGCCGGGACGATGCTGTCCTCGTCCACGTCGAGGCCGAAGGAGTCCTCGCTGAAGCGCACCAGGTACTTGCCGGTCTTGCGGTTGAAGCCGACGAAGCCCTTCAGGCGATCGGCGGCGGCGCAGATGTCGGTGGATGTCAGGGCCATGGTCTTTCCTCCCGTACTTTCTTGGCTCGCGGCCCGCGCCCTCCCCCGGGCGCGGGCCGTCTGTTTCAGGCGTTCTGCGTCAGGTGCCGGGCGATGGCCTGGCGCAGCGGCGGCAGGCCCTGGGCCAGGCGCAGGCCGGCATTGCGCAGCAGGCGCGCCGGCGGGCGCGGGTCGTTGTACAGCCCGGCGATCAGGCTGGTGGCCTGGTACAGCGGCCAGGTCGCCAGGCGGTGCGCCAGGGCGTAGCGGCGCAGGGGGCCGGCGGCGCCCCAGTCACTGCCCTTGCGCCTGGCCGCCAGCACTTCGGCGGCCAGGCGCCGGGCGCTCTGCAGGCCGAAGTTGAAGCCATGGGCGGTGACCGGGTGCATGCCCACCGCGGCATCGCCCAGCAGCGCGCAGCGCGGACCGGCGAAGCGGTCAGCGTAGACGCCCACCAGCGGGTAGCAATGGCGCGGCCCGAGCAGGGCCATGCTGCCCAGGCGGCTTTCGAAGCGGCGCTCGATGTCGCGGGCGAAGGCCGCCTCGTCCAGGGCCAGCATCGGGTTCATCTCGTGCTGCGGCAGGGTCAGCACCACCGACGAGACGTCGCCGTTGAGCGGCAGCAGGGCCAGGGTCTGGCCGTAGCCGAACCATTCCCAGGCCACCTGCTGGTGGGGCTTGGCGTGGGCCATGCGGCAGACCAGCATGGTCTTGCCGAAGTCTTCCATGCGCGCGCCTATGCCGAGCATGCGGCGGGTTTCCGAGAAGCGGCTGTCGGCGGCCACCAGCAGGCCAGCGGTCAGTTGCTCGCCGTCATCGAGGGTGAGCCGGGCGCGTTCGCCGGTGACGCGCACGGACTGCAGCGCATGCCCGTCGAGCAGGGTCACGTCGGCGCAATCTTCCACCGCCGCGAAGGCGGCGCGGCGGATCGCCTGGTTCGGCACCAGGTGGCCGAGCTGGCCGGCGCCGGCCAGGCCTGCATCGATGCGCAGGGCGAACAGCGAGGGGCCGTTGAGCACCTGGGCGTCACGCAGCGGCGCGATGTCCCTGGCTGCCAGTCGCGGCCAGATGTCCAGGAGTTGCAACTGGCTGCGCGAGGCGTGCGTCAGGGCGATCTCGCGGCCGTCCTCCGCCGGCTCGGCCAGGGCGGCGCGGGCCTGGCGCTCGATCAGCAGGATCGACAGGCCATGGCCGGACAGGGCGCGGGCCAGGCAGAGCCCGGCGGGGCCGGCGCCGACGATGGCGATATCCACGTGCATGGGTGACTCCTCTCGCGGGGATGGGCGGTCCCGGAGTCTAGGGCGGGCGATCGGCGCATTTCTTGTCGTGGATCAGTAGCCGGCGGCGGATGGGCCTGCGGCGCCGGCGCGCATACCCCCTTGGAGGCATCAGGCGCCGGGGCGCAGCGGCCCCAGCTCGCGCAGGCCATGGCGCACACTCAGGCCTTGCAGCTCGGCTAGGTAGTCGTCCAGGCCCAGCAGGCCGACGCAGGGCGTGGCGCCGCGCTTGTCCAGGCGCCCGGCCGCCAGCTTGCGGGCCAGGGCCACCGCGGCCATGCAGGGGATGTTCGGCCCGTGGTCGTCGGCCGCCTGCAGCTCCCAGCACAGGCGCAGGGGCTGGCCATCGGCGCCCTCGCCTTCCAGGCGCACGAACATGCCGCTGCGCCCGTCGCCCAGCGGCTCCAGGCCCTGGGCCAGGCGCTGCAGCCAGGGGCTCAGGCGGCTGGCGTCCCGCAGCAGGCCCAGGCGCACCAGCCAGGACAGCGCCCAGGTGCCGAAATGCGTGGTGCGCAGGCCCAGGCCGGCGCCGAAGCGCACCTCGCGCACCGTCGGGTAGCGCTGCGGGAAGAGTTCCAGGTCGGGCACGTCGCAGTTGGCCAGCCAGCGGCGCCCCAGCGGCGCCGGGAAGCAATGGGCGACCAGGTCCTGCCAGCCGTACACCGCCTGCCAGCGGCCGTCGCGCAACTGGCGCAACGGCTTGCCGCAATAGCCGAGCACGGCCGCCAGGGTGGCCTGGCCGGGAATCTTCGCCGACGAACTAATGCCGTGGTGGATGGCGTCCAGGCGGGCGAAGCGCGGCAGCAGTTCATCGACCACCGCGGCGCTGAGCGCCGGCACCGAGCTGGCGCCGGCGCACACCAGCACCCCGGCGCTGCGCGCCGCCCGGTCCAGCTCGCCGATGGCGCAGACGAACTGGCGGGCGTCGGCCAGGTCGACGTAGTGCGCCCCCGCTGCCACCGCGGCGCGCGCCACCCGGTAGTCCTGGGCCTGGAAGGGGCCGGCGGTGGAGATCAGCAGGTCCACGCGCAGCTCGCGCAGGCGCCCGGCGAGGGTCGGCTGGTTCATGTCCAGGCACACCGCCTCGCCGCCCACCTCCGCGGCCAGCAGGCCGGCGCGCTTCTGGTCGCGCCCGGCGACCAGCACGCGAATGCCCTCCGCGCCGGCCAGGCGGCGGACGATCAGGCTGCCGAAATTGCCATAGCCACCGAGCACCATGACGCGAAAGCGGCTGGGTGATGCCGACATCGTTCCTCCTTGACGATCAGCCATTCAGGCGGCCCATAGGGTAACGTGCGTCGGGTGCTGCGAACATGACAAACGCCGCCTCGTTCAGCCGGGCTTGCCGGCGGGATGCTGCGGCAGGTCGTCGTCCAGCGGCCACCAGTTGGCCGCCGAGGCCACGTGGTAGTGGGCCTTCGGCAGGGTGCGCAGCTCGCCGTCGAGGGTGCCGGCGCGCAACCGCAGGATACCGGGCAAGGCATCGCGTTCGCTGTAGATTGGCGAGCCGCAGTCCGCGCAGAACCAGCGCCGCTTGCCCGGCGAGGATTCATGGGCCCGCAGCTGCGCCTGCCCGGCCAGCAGGCGCAAGGCCTCGCGGCGCACCGGGATGTTGGTGGCGAAGGGCCCGCCCTGGGCCTTGCGGCACTGCCCGCAATGGCAGACCTGGATGGGCGCCAGCTCGCCTTCCAGCTCGAAGGCGACGGCCCCGCACAGACAGCTTCCCTGGTACATGCCCTGCTCCTCGGCTTGCGCAAAGCGGCAGTCTAGGGCATGTGCCGGCGCCGCGCAGCCCCGCCGTCCGGGGGGCAGGGCTCAATCGCCGTAAGGCGGGTACTGCTCGCCCGGGGCGCGCTTGTGGCGCTGCGGGCTGGGGCCCTCGCGGGGCGGGTGTGGCGGCTGCGGCGGGTCGATCTGCGGGTCGGCCAGGTCCGGCGAGTCGGGGTCGAAGCCCAGGCTCCTGACGATTTCCGCGTCCTGCTCGGCGTCCCGCGGGTAGCCCGGCAGGCCACGGGCGGCATTGTCGCCGTCGCGTTGCGGCCAGGGGTTGCCCAGCCATTTGTGCAGAGTCGGGTTCATGGCGACCTCCGGTCGATGCGGGGATGGCCATTGGAGGGCCGCCGGCCGCCCCGGGTTCGTTCTGTTCGTCGGGTGGTCGTTCAGCGCCCGATGGATTGCGGCAGGCGGATGTGCCGCGCCAGTTCCTCGAACAGCGTGACCACGGTGCGCAGGGCCCGGCAGTCCGGCCGCGTCAGCAGCCACAGCGCGGTGCCGCAGCCCGGCAGGTCGTGCTGCAGTACGCGCAGGCCATCGCCTTCGCGCAGCAGGTAGTCCGGCAACGCCGCCAGACCCAGGCCGGCGCTGCACAGTTCCAGTACCGAGAGGATGCTGCCGCAGCGGTAGGCCGGGGTGAGCGCCGGGTACAGCTGGCGGCGCCAGGCGACGCTGGGGTGGTCGGGCATGAACTCGTCCGGGGCGATCCAGCTCAGCTCGCTCCAGTCGCGCCCGGCCTGGGTGGCCAGGTAGTCCTCGTGGGCGCACAGTGCGTAGCGCACCTCGCCCAGGCAGCGGCCCACCAGGTAGTCCGGCGGCGCGGTGGTCAGGCGCAGGGCGACGTCGGCGTCGCGCCGGCTGAGGTTGGCGAAGGCGTTGGAGGTGGACAGCTCCAGGTGCAGGCCGGGGTAGCCGCCCATGAAACGGCCCAGGGCCGGCAGCAGCAGGCCGTGCAGCACGGCGTCGGTGCAGGTCAGGCGCACCGTGCCGCTGAGCACCTCGCGGCCCTGCTCCAGGCCCACCCGCGCCGCCTCCAGGGCCTGCTCGGCCAGTTCCGCCTGGCGCGCCAGCTGCTGCGCGGTGGCGCCGGGCAGGTAGCCGGCGCGGCCCTTCTCGAACAGCGCCATGCCCAGGGCCTTCTCCAGCCGGCGCACGGCGCGGAACACCGTGGACACGTCCACCGCCAGCAACTCCGCGGCCCGCGCCAGGGTGCCGCCGCGCACCAGGGCCAGTACCAGGGAAAGGTCGGCGTATTCCAGTCGATATTGCATGAGCGCACTCTTGAATTGCGCAACCGCCCATTTCGATTGCATCGGCGCAACTATAAATTGCCCAGCGAAGCCCGCCAACGGGCGCCAGCGCAGGGGGAAGGAGCGATGCGGAAGATGCGGAAACTACTGCGGATCGGCCTGATCGGCGACCGCGACAGCCGGGTCACCGCGCACTGGGCCATTCCCCTGGCGCTGCAGCAGTCGCTGCTGCCCCACACCGGCACCCTGCGCCTGGAGTGGCTGGACACCGCGCGCCTGGCCAACGGCCTGGCGCTGGACGCCTATTCCGGCTTCTGGTGCACCCCCGGCAGCCCCTACCGCAGCACCGAGGGCGCGCTGCGCGCCATCGCCCATGCGCGCACCCGCGGCGTGCCCTACCTGGGCACCTGCGCCGGCTTCCAGCACGCCTTGCTGGAGCGAGCCCGCAACGTCCTGGGCTGGGACGACGCCGCCCACGGCGAGGTCGAACCCCGCGCGGCACGGCCGGTGATCCACGCCCTACCCTGCTCGCTGATCGAGGTGCGCGAGGACATCCGCCTGCAGCCGGGTTCGCGCCTGGCCAGCGTCTACGGCAAGCCGAGCATCCGCGAAGGCTACCGCTGCAGCTACGGCGTCAACCCGGAGTACCAGCAAGCGCTGTTCGGCGACGCCCTGCACGCCACCGCCCACGGCGAGGACGGCAGCATCCGCGCCTTGGAGGCCAGCGACCATCCGTTCTTCGTCGCCACCCTGTTCCAACCCGAGCGCAAGGCCCTGGCCGGCGTCAGCGTGCCGCTGGCAGAGGCCTTCCTGCGCGCCGCCAACCAGTATGCGAGGAGCGCGGCATGAGCGCCACGACGCCCGAGCCGCCCTACTATGCGGTGATCTTCACCTCCCTGCGCACGCCGGTGGAGGCCGGTTATGGCGAGGCGGCCGAACGCATGGTCGAGCTGGCCGCCGCGCAGCCGGGCTTCCTCGG
Source organism: Pseudomonas sp. JH-2 (assembly GCF_036231725.1). NCBI lineage: Bacteria > Pseudomonadati > Pseudomonadota > Gammaproteobacteria > Pseudomonadales > Pseudomonadaceae > Pseudomonas > Pseudomonas sp. JH-2. The sequence continues at coordinate 144,836 of NZ_JAZAQP010000007.1, forward strand.
CGTGGAGTCGGCGCGCGGGGCGGATGGGCTGGGCATTACCGTGTCCTACTGGAGGGACGAGGACAGCATTCGCCTGTGGCGCGAGCATGCCGAGCACCGGCTGGCGCGGGACGCTGGGCGGCGGGACTGGTACGAGCGCTTCGCCGTGCGGGTGGCCAAGGTCGAGCGGGCGTATGGGTTCGAGCGTAAGGGTTGAAGGGGTTTCGTGCGCCGTTGGCCAGGACATCGGCGCCGGGCGGGGTTCCGCGCCCTCTCCCCAGCCCTCTCCCGCAAGCGGGAGAGGGAGCCGTCCGGCGTTGTCGGGAAGTCCGGCGTCATCCTGCAAGCCCGATCTCGGACGGAGTCTCCTACGGGCGTGCCTGACCGTACCGCCGTTAGCCGGGACATCGGCGCCGGGCGGGGTTCCGCACCCTCTCCCCAGCCCTCTCCCGCAAGCGGGAGAGGGAGCCGTCCGGCGTTGTCGGGAAGTCCGGCGTCATCCTGCAGGCCCGATCGCGGGCGGAGTCCGCTCCTATGGGCGTGCCTGACCGTAGGGCGCATAACCGTTCGCGGTTATCCGCCGTTGGCTGGCACATCGGCGCCAGGACGACGGCGGATAACGCTTGGGGCGTTATGCGCCCTACAGCCACCAGCGCAGCAGGAAGAACACGCCCATGCTCAGCAGCACGCTGAGCAGCGTGTTGCGCGTCCACAGCACCAGCCCCACCGCCACCAGCGAGCCCAGCAGGTAGGGGTTGTCCGGGCGCAGGTTCAACTGGTGTTCGGGCAGGAACACGATGGGCCCGCAGATGGCCGTGAGCATGCCCGGCACGGCGAAGCCCAGGAACTGCCGGACGTTGCTGCCCAGGCGGATCGGCAGGCGCGGTTCGAGGAACACGTAGCGGTTGAAGAAGACGATCAGCCCCATGCCGACGATCACGGCCCAGACCATCATGCCGACCTCCCGCTGAACCTGTTGCAGAAAAAGCCCGCGGTCATGCCCGCCAGGCCCGAGAGCACCAGGGCCGAGCCCAGTTGCCAGTAGCTGAACAGCACCGAGCAGAACAGCGACACCGCCACGCAGACCACCGTCGGCACGCTGCGCACCACCGGCGCGATCAGCGCCACGAAGGTGGCGGCCACGGAGAAGTCCAGGCCCAGGTGCTCCAGGCCCGGGATGCTGCTGCCCAGCAGCACGCCGGCCAGGGTGAAGAGGTTCCAGGCCACGTAGAAGGTCAGGCCCACGCCCAGGGCGTACCAGCGGTTGAAGGTCTCGCGGTCGTGCTGGCTGGTCAGGGCGAAGAACTCGTCGGTGAGCAGGAAGCCCAGGCCCAGGCGCCAGCGCCCGGGCAGGTCGGCGATCACCGGGCGCATGCTCATGCCGTAGAGCAGGTGCTGCGAGGTCAGCAGCAGCGTGGTGATCATGATCGAGAAGAACCCGGCGCCGCCCTTGAGCATGCCGATGGCCACCAGTTGCGCGGCGCCGGCGAAGACGATGGCCGACAGGCCCTGGCCGTGCAGCGGCGAAAGCCCGGCCTCGATGGCCAGGGAGCCGGCCAGCAGGCCCCAGGGCAGCACCGCGATGGACAGCGGCATGATGGCGATGGCGCCCTTGAGGAAGGCGCGGGAGGGAAGCAGTTGTTGTGACATGGATGATGCTTTCGAGGCAGTGAGGCCACCAGCTTGGCAGAAACCCCCAGCGCCCGCCTTGAACGTTCTTGCGCAGTTGCAGGCTGCGCCCCCGGCACCGATTGGTATTTTCCGCCTGGTACAGGCGAATTTTCCGACTGACCGCTCACGCACCGAATGCCTAGGATGACGCCCTGTTCCTAATGCTTCCCTGCGGTACCTGTCGTGCGTAGTTTCCTGCTGTTGCTGATTTGCCTGTCACCCCTGTTCGCTTCGGCCGACCTGCTGGATGCGCCCGCCTGGCGCAGCTACCAGTCGCAGGAAGGCAGCCTGGCGCAATTCTTCCGCCCCGGCGCACAGCCCGGCCTGAAGCCCGGGGTGCCGGACGGCGACATGCACCGCCTGCTGCAGAGCGCGCGGCAACTGGTGGGCACGCCGTACCGCTGGGGCGGCACCTCGGCGAAGACCGGCTTCGATTGCAGCGGCCTGCTGGTCTACCTGTTCCGCAAGGAAATCGGCCTGGAACTGCCGCGCACCACCCGCTCGATGATCCACCAGAAGCACCGCCAGGTGCCGCGCCATGCGCTCAAGCCGGGGGATGCGGTGTTCTTCAGCCACAATGGCGGCGCGCGGGTCAGCCACGTCGGGCTGTACCTGGGCGATGACCGCTTCATCCACGCGCCGCGCAGCGGCAAGACGGTGCGCATCGACTCGCTGAGCAACAGCTACTGGGATCGCAATTTCACCACGGCGCGGCGGTTCAGGCATTGAAGGCCCATCCACGCCACTCCCTCATGTTCGCGGTTATTCGCCGATACACCGGGGTCATGGCCAATGCCCAGATCAACCCCGGAGCCGCCGGGAACCAAGGTCAAACGGCGGATAACGCCGTAGGCGTTATGCGCCCTACGCCAGACCCGACCTTGACGTAGGGCGTATAACCGTTCGCGGTTATACGCCGATACACCGAGGCCACAGCCAACGCCCAGGTCAACCCCGGAGCCGCCGGGAACCGAGGCCAAACGGCGGATAACGCCGTAGGCGTTGAGAGGGGCGGGGTCAATCGGCCTTGGCCGCCCTCTCGCCTTCGGTGGCGATCTGGCCGGCGTCCCAGCCGCCGCCCATGGCGGCGATCAGCTGCACGCTGGCCACCAGGCGGTTGCCGTACAGGCTCAGCACGTTGCGTTCGTTGGACAGCGCGGTGGTCTGGGTGGTGACCACGCTGTTGTAGTCCACGGTGCCGGCCTTGTACTGGTTGCTGGTCAGGCGCAGGGCTTCGCGGGCGGCGTCCAGGGCTTCGTTCTGCGCCCCGCTCTCCTCTTCCAGCACCTTGAGCTGGACCATGTAGTCCTCCACCTCGCGCATGCCGTCGAGCACGGTCTGGCGGTAGCTGGCCACGGTCTGGTCGTAGCTGGCCTCGGCCTGTTCCACCTGGGAAGAGATCAGGCCGCCGTCGAACAGCGTCATGGCGAACTGCGGGCCGATGGACCAGTAGCGGTTGGGCGTCTCGATCCAGTCGTGGAAGCTGCCGCTGCGGTAGCCGCCGGCGGCGCTCAGGGTCAGGTCGGGGTACCAGGCGGCCTTGGCCACGCCGATCTTGGCGTTGGCCGAGATCACCTGGCGCTCGGCGGAGGCGATATCCGGGCGCCGCTCCAGCAATTGCGAAGGCACCAGCGCCGGGATAGACGGCAGCTTCGGCACCTGGCCGGTGGCAGCCAGGCTGAAGTTGGCCGGGGCCTGGCCCACCAGCACGGCGATGGCGTGTTCCAGCTGCGCGCGCTGGTACTTGAGGTCGATGGCCTGGGCCTCGGTGCTCTTGAGCTGGGTGCGCGCCTGGGCCACGTCGGCCTTGGTGACGATGCCGGCGTTGTACTGGTTGGTGGTCAGCTTGAGCGCGCGCTCGTAGGCTTCGACCGTGTCGTTGAGCAGCTTGATCTGCTGGTCCATCACCCGCAGTTGCAGGTAGTTCTGCGCCAGCTGCGACTGCAGCGACAGGCGCGAGGCGGCCAGGTCCGCGGCGCTGGCGTCGCGGCTGGCGGTGTCGGCCTCCAGCTGGCGGCGCAGCTTGCCCCACAGGTCCAGTTCCCAGCTCACGCCCAGGCTTGCGCTGTAGCTGTTGCTGATGCCGCCGCTGCCACCGCTGCTGACCGTGGAGCCGTCGGGCAGGCGCACGCTGCCGCTGCCGCTGCCACCCTGGCCGGAGCGGGTCTTGCCGACGTCGGCGCTGATGGTCGGGAAGAAGGAGGCACGCGAGCCCTTCACCAAGGCCGCGGCCTGGCGGTAGGAGGCCTCGGACTGCGCCAGGGTCTGGTTGGCCTTGAGCAGGCGCTGCTGCAGGTCGTCCAGAACCGGGTCGGCGTACAGCGTCCACCACTGGCCGTGGCCGCCCGGGTCGGCCGGCTGCGCCAGGCGCCAGCCCTCGCCTTCCTTGAAGGCGGCCGGCACGCCCAGCTCGGGGCGCTTGTAGTCGGGGCCGACCGCGCAGCCGGCGAGCGCCGCGCACAGCGCCAGGGCGAGCAGGCTGCGGGATGGGTTCGGGCGGTTCATAGCGGAGTCTCCAGGGCGCCGTCGGTGCGCACGCCGCGCTTCTGGTTGACCCAGAGGCGCAGGCGGTCGAGATAGAGGTAGACCACGGGGGTGGTGTAGAGGGTGAGCAGCTGGCTGCCGATCAGGCCGCCGACGATGGTCATGCCCAGCGGGCGGCGCAGCGCGGCGTCGCCGCCGATGCCGAAGATCAGCGGCAGCGCGCCGAGGATGGCCGCCAGGGTGGTCATCATGATCGGCCGGAAGCGCTTCATGCAGGCTTCCAGGATGGCCTCGCGCGGCGACAGGCCGAGGGTGCGCTCGGCGTCCAGGGCGAAGTCGATCATCATGATGGCGTTCTTCTTGACGATGCCGATCAGCAGGATCACCCCGATCAGCGCGATCAGCGACAGCTCGGTGCGGAACAGCATCAGTGTCAGCAGCGCGCCCACCCCCGCCGAGGGCAGCGTGGAAAGGATGGTCAGCGGGTGCACGTAGCTTTCGTAGAGGATGCCCAGGACGATGTAGACCGCCACCAGCGCCAGCAGGATCAGCCAGGGCATGTCGTTCTGGGTGTCCTGCACGGCGCCGGCGTTGCCTTCGAAGCTGGCCTGGATCTCCAGCGGCAGGTGCAGCGGCTCCAGCGCCGCCATCACGGCGTCGCGGGCCGGGCCGATGAGCGCGCCGGGGGCCAGGTTGAACGAGAAGGTGGTGGCGGCGAACTGCCCCTGGTGGTTGACCGACAGCGGCGCACGGCTGGGCTCCACGTGGGTGAAGGCCGACAGCGGCACCTGCTGGCCGTCCGCGCCGATGACGTAGACCTGGCGCAGCTCTTCCGGGCTCTGCTGGAACGGCTGGTCCACTTCCATCACCACGTGGTACTGGTTCAGCGGGTTGAAGATGGTCGACACCTGGCGCTGGCCGTAGGCGTTGTTCAGCACCGCGTCCACCGCCGCCACGTCGATGCCGAGGCTGGCGGCGCGGTCGCGGTCGATCACCAGGCGGCTCTGCACGCCCTTGTCCTGGGCGTCGCTGTTGACGTCCACCAGCTGCGGGACCTTGTTCAGCACCGCCTCGACCTTGGGCGCCCAGTCGCGCAGCAGGGTGAGGTCGTCGCTGCGCAGGGTGAACTCGTACTGCGCGTTGCTCTGCCGGCCGCCGATGCGCACGTCCTGGCCGGCCGTGAGGTAGAGGTTGGCGCCGGGGATTTCCGCCAGCTTCTTGCGCAGCCGCGCGACTATGGCCTCGGCGGAGTCGCGCTGGGTGATGGGTTTCAGGGTGACGAAGAAGGAGCCGGTGTTGCTCGACTGCCAGCGGCCGCCGCCGACGAAGCCGACCACGTTCTCCACCCCCGGGTCCTGGGCGAGGATGTTGCGGAACTCCGCCATCTTGCGGTCCAGGGCCTGGAAGGAAATGCTCTGGTCGGCCACCGCGAAGCCGCGCAGGCGCCCGGAGTCCTGCTGCGGCAGGAAGCCCTTGGGCACGATGGCGAACAGGTAGAGGTTCAGCGCGATGCAGCCGAACATGATCACCACCATCAGCCGCGAGTGCTCCAGCGCCCAGCTCAGGCTTGCGCGGTAGCGCAGCATGAAGGCGACGAAGTAGCGGTTGCTCTGCCGCGCCACCGAAGCCTTCTGCGGCCGCTCGGCACGGCGCAGCAGGCGCGCGCAGAGCATCGGCGTGAGGGTCAGGGAGACCACCAGCGAGACCAGGATGGCCGCCGCCAGGGTCACCGAGAACTCGCGGAACAGCCGCCCGGTGATGCCACCCATGAGCAGCAGCGGGATGAACACCGCCACCAGCGAGAGGGTCATCGACAGCACCGTGAAGCTCACCTCGCGGGCGCCGCGGATGGCCGCCCGGACCGGGTGGTCGCCCTCCTCGATGCGCCGGGCGATGTTCTCTACGACGACTATGGCGTCGTCCACCACGAAGCCGGTGGCGATGATCAGCGCCATCAGCGACAGGTTGTTCAGCGAGAAGCCGCACAGGTACATGACGGCGAAGGTGCCCACCAGCGACACCGGCACCGCCAGGCTGGGGATCAGCGTGGCGCGGCCGTTGCGCAGGAACAGGTAGACCACCAGGATCACCAGCAGCACCGAGATCACCAGGGTCAGCTCGGCCTCCTCCAGGGAGGAGCGGATCGACGGGCTGCGGTCGTCCATGACGCTGAGCTTGACCTGCGGGCCGAGCACGTCCTGGATGATCGGCAGCTGCGCGTGGATGGCGTCGGTGGCCTCGATGATGTTGGCGCCGGGCTGGCGGGTGACGATCAGCAGCACCGCCGGCAGGTTGTCGGAGAAGCCGGCGTTGCGCACGTCCTCCACCGAGTCGCTGACCTTGGCCACGTCGCGCAGGCGCACCGCGGCATTGGTCTCGGCGTTGTAGTGGATGATCAGCGGCGCGTACTCGCTGGCCTTGCGCAACTGGTCGTTGGCGTCCACCTGCCAGTGCCGCTCGCCGAACTCCAGGGCGCCCTTGGGCCCGGTGGCGTTGGTGTTGTCGATGGCGGTGCGCACCGTGTCCAGGGAAATGCCGTAGTGGCTGAGCTGGTCCGGGTTGACGTCCACCCGCACCGCCGGCAGCGAGGAGCCGCCGATGCTCACCTGGCCCACGCCCTTCACCTGGGCCAGCTTGGGCGAGACGATGGTCGAGGCCAGGTCGTACATCTGCCCGCGGGTGTAGGTGTCCGAGGTCAGGGTGAGAATCATGATCGGCTGGTCCGACGGGTTCGCCTTGCGGTACGTCGGGTTGTTCGGCATGCCGGTGGGCAGCAGGCTCATGGCCGCGTTGATCGCCGACTGCACCTCGCGGGCGGCGCCGTCGATGTCTTTCGACAGGTCGAACTGGATGATGACGGTGGTGTTGCCCAGGGAGCTGGTGGAGGTCATGTCGGTGACCCCGGCGATGCGCCCCAGCGAGCGCTCCAGCGGCGTGGCCACGGTGGAGGCCATGGTCTCCGGGCTGGCGCCGGGCAGCGCCGCCTGCACCACGATGGTCGGGAAGTCGACGTTGGGCAGCGGCGCCACCGGCAGCAGGCCGAAGGACAGCGCCCCGGCCAGCACCATTGCCAGGGTCAGCAGCAGGGTCGCCACCGGCCGCAGGATGAACGGGCGGGAGATGTTCATCAGCCCTGCTCCAGGCCTTCGTCGGGGCTGTTCACGTCCAGCCCGTGGCGCTTGCGCCAGTTGGCCCAGCGCAGCGCCAGGCGGTCGAAGTAGAGGTAGATGACCGGGGTGGTGAACAGCGTCAGCAGCTGGCTCAGCAGCAGGCCGCCGACCATGGTGATGCCCAGCGGCTGGCGCAGCTCGGCGCCGGCGCCGCCGGCGAGCATCAGCGGCAGCGCGCCCAGCAGCGCGGCCATGGTGGTCATCAGGATCGGCCGGAAGCGTAGCAGGCAGGCCTGGTAGATGGCCTCATGGGGCGGCTTGCCCTCGTTGCGTTCGGCGTCCAGGGCGAAGTCGATCATCATGATCGCGTTCTTCTTGACGATGCCGATCAGCAGGATGATGCCGATGATCGCCACGATGCCGATGTCCTGCCCGGCCAGCATCAGCGCCAGCAGCGCGCCCACGCCGGCCGAGGGCAGCGTGGAGAGGATGGTCACCGGGTGGATGAAGCTCTCGTAGAGGATGCCCAGCACGATGTACATGGTGACGATGGAGGCCAGCACCAGCAGCAGGGTGTTGGACAGCGACGCCTCGAAGGCCTCGGCGGCGCCGCGGAAGCTGCCCTCCAGGCTGGCCGGCATCTGCATCTGCGCCTCGACGTCGCGGATGGCCTGCACCGCCTCGCCCAGGGCTACGCCCTTGGCCAGGTTGAAGGAGATGGTCGCCGCCGGGAACTGGGCGATGTGGTTGACCGCCAGCAGGGTGTGGCGCTCCTCCACCTTCGCCAGGCTCGACAGGCGCACCTGGGTGCCGTCGCTGGCCGGCACGTAGAGGTTTTCCAGGGACTGCGGGCCGAGCTGGAAGTCCGGCGCAACCTCCAGCACCACGCGGTACTGGGTGGCCTGGGTGAAGATGGTGGAGATCAGCCGCTGGCCGAAGGCGCTGTAGAGCACGCTGTCGATGCTCGACAGGCTCACGCCCAGGCGCGAGGCGGTGTCGCGGTCGATGTCGATGTAGGCCTGCAGGCCCTTGTCCTGCCAGTCGCTGGCCACGTCGGCCAGCTGCGGCAGCTGCTGCAACCGGTCGACCAGCTTCGGCACCCACTCGGCGAGCACGTCCGGGTCGGCGTCCTGCAAGGTGAACTGGTACTGGGTGCGGGCGATGCGGTCCTCGATGGTGAGGTCCTGCACCGGCTGCAGGTACAGCTTGATGCCGGCGACCTTGTCCAGCTCCGGCTGCAGGCGGCGGATCACCTCGCTGGCGGTGAGGTCGCGCTCGCTGTGGGGCTTGAGGTTGATCAGCATGCGCCCGGTGTTGAGGGTGGCGTTGCTGCCGTCGACGCCGATGAAGGACGACAGGCTTTCCACGTCCGGGTCGGCCAGGACCACCTTGGCCAGTTCCTGCTGGCGGCTCGCCATGGCCTGGAAGGAGATCGACTGCGGCGCCTCGGCGATGCCCTGGATCACCCCGGTGTCCTGCACCGGGAAGAAGCCCTTGGGCATGAAGACGTAGAGCGCGGCGGTCAGCAGCAGGGTGCCGATGGCCACCAACAGGGTCAGCCCCTGGTGGCGCAGCACCACGCGCAGGGCGGCGGCGTAGCGCTCGATCATGTTCTCGATGAAGCGCCCGGCGGCGCGGGCGAAGCGGCCCTCCTGCTCCGGCTCGACGTGCTTGAGCAGCTTGGCGGCGAGCATGGGCGTGAGGGTCAGGGAGACGAAGCCGGAAATCAGGATGGCCACCGCCAGGGTCACGGCGAACTCGCGGAACAGCCGCCCGGCCACGTCGCCCATGAACAGCAGCGGGATGAGCACGGCGATCAGCGAGAAGGTCAGCGAGATGATGGTGAAGCCGATCTGCTTCGAGCCCTTGAGCGCCGCTTCCAGTGGCGGGTCGCCCTGCTCCAGGTAGCGGGCGATGTTCTCCACCATGACGATGGCGTCGTCCACCACGAAGCCGGTGGCGATGGTCAGCGCCATCAGCGTCAGGTTGTTGATGGAGAAGCCGGCCAGGTACATGACGCCGAAGGTGCCGATCAGCGACAGCGGCACGGCGAAGCTGGGGATCAGGGTGGCCGAGAGGTTGCGCAGGAACAGGAAGGTGACCATCACCACCAGGCACACGGCGAGGAACAGCTCGAACTGCACGTCGGCCACCGAGGCGCGGATGGTGGTGGTGCGGTCGGTCAGCACCGTGACTTCCAGGCTGCCGGGCAGGGTCGCCTGCAGCTGCGGCAGCATCTTCTTGATGCTGTCCACCACCTCGATGACGTTGGCACCCGGCTGGCGCTGGATGTTCAGCACCACCGCCGGGGTGTGGTTGGCCCAGGCGGCCAGGCGCACGTTCTCGGCGTCGTCCTCGACGCTGGCGACATCGCGCACCCGCAGCGGCGAGCCGTTCTTGTAGGCGACGATCAGGTCGCGGTAGGCGTCGGCGGACTTGAGCTGGTCGTTGGCGTCCAGGGTCGAGGAACGCGTCGGGCCGTCGAAGCTGCCCTTGGGCCCGTTCAGGTTGTTGTTGCTGACGGTGCTCTGCAGGTCTTCCAGGCTCAGCCCGGCGGCCGCCAGGGCCGCGGGGTTGGCGCGGATGCGCACGGCCGGGCGCTGGCCGCCGCTGATGCTGACCAGGCCGACGCCGGAAATCTGCGAGATCTTCTGCGCCAGGCGGGTGTCCACCAGGTCCTGGATCTTCGGCAGCGGCATGTCCGGGGACATCACCGCCAGGGTCAGGATGGGCGCGTCAGCCGGGTTCACCTTGCTGTACACCGGCTGGTTGGGCAGGTCCTTGGGCAGCAGGCTCTGCGCCGTGTTGATCGCCGCCTGCACTTCCTGCTCGGCCACGTCCAGGTCGACCTGCAGGCTGAACTGCAGGGTGATCACCGAGGCGCCGCCGGAGCTGGTGGAGGACATCTCGTTGAGCCCCGGGATCTGCCCCAGCTGGTTCTCCAGCGGCGCGGTGACCGAGGAGGTCATGATGTCCGGGCTGGCGCCGGGGTACAGGGTGACCACCTGGATGGTCGGGTAATCCACCTCCGGCAGCGCCGAGATCGGCAGGAAGCGGTAGGCGATGATGCCCGACAGCAGGATCGCCACCATCAGCAGCGTGGTGGCGACCGGCCTCAGGATGAACAGGCGCGACGGGTTCATTCGCTCTTACCGTCGTCCTGGGCCGGGGAGCCCGAGCCGAACGGCTTCGGCGAGGCCGCCTCGCCCTCCTCGGTGGCGGCGGCGCGGGCCTGCTCGTCGCTGGCGACTATGTGCAGGCGGGTGCCGTCGCGCAGGCGGTCGGTGCCTTCGACCACCACGCGCTGGCCTTCCTTCAGGCCCTCGGTGACCACCACCTGCTCGTTCTCGCTGGTGCCCAGGGTGACCAGCTGGCGCTTGGCCTTGCCGTCGGCATCGGCGATGTACACGTAGGTGCCGTCGTTGCCGCGCTGCACCGCGTTGGCCGGGATGCTCAGCACGCCGTGGAGGGTCTCGGCGAGCAGGCGCACGTTGACGAACTGGTTGGGGAACAGCCTCTGGTCGGCGTTCTCGAAGGCGGCCTTGAGCTTGACCGTGCCGGTGGTGGTGTCGATCTGGTTGTCGAGGGTCTTGAGCACGCCACTGGCGAGGGTCTGGTTCTGGTTGCGGTCCAGCGCCTCCACCGGCACCGGCTGGCTGCCGGACAGCTGGCGGGCGACGGTGCCCAGCTGCTGCTGCGGCAGGCTGAACACCACGGAGATCGGCCTGACCTGGGTGATGACCACCAGCGGCGTGGTGTCGCCGCTGGTGACCAGGTTGCCGACGTCCACCTGGCGCAGGCCGACGCGGCCGGAGATGGGCGCGCGCACCTGGGTGAACTCGAGGTTGAGCTTGGCGTCGTCGACCTGGCCCTGGTTGGTGCGCAGGGTGCCCTCGTACTGGCGCACCAGGGCTTCCTGGGTGTCGAGGGTCTGCTTGGCGATGGAGTCCTCGGCGTACAGGCCCTTGTAGCGCGCCAGGTCGATCTGGGCGTTCTTAAGCTGCGCCTGGTTCTGCTGCAGGGTACCCACCGCCTGGTCCAGGGCCGCCTGGAAGGGCCGTGGGTCGATCACCGCGAGGACGTCGCCGGCCTTCACCTGCTGGCCTTCCTGGAACGGCACCTTGACCAGCTGGCCGCTGACCCGCGCCCGCACGTTCACCGTGTTGTAGGCGGTGACGGTGCCCAGCGCATGGTAATGCACCGGCAGGTCGCCCTTGGTCACCGGCGCCACGCTGACGGTGATGGCCGTGCCGCCACCCGGGCCGCCGGGCCCGCGCCCGGCCATGGCCGCCCCGCGCCCACCGCGCCCGCCCCCGGCCTGGGGCTCCGGCGCCGAGCTGGTCTTGTGCAGCCACATGCTCAGCCCCACCACGGCGGCGAAGACGGCGGCGGTGATCAGCCAGGGGCGCAGCTTGCGGAGTTTCGAGGGCGTTCCATTGCTTGGAGTCATAGCGGTCATCAGGCGGCCAAAGGTTTGGATGATAGCGAGGCGCAGGGCAAAGCGCCGCATCCATGACGCGGCGCGCACCGGGAAATCCTCAGGGTGGAACGATAAGCACAGCGGGGCTGCGGGCAAAGCCTCTTTACCCGCTATTTACCTTTGTTTTACCGAGGCTTACGGCGCCTGGACGGGGTTGTGCGGCAAGTGTTCGGCCAGCAGCAGAAGCACGGCTGTTGCCCCCGGCACAGTGGGGCGGAAACGAAGATGCCGCCCCACCATCGGTGGGGCGGCATCCAGGCACCTGCGCAGCCGGGGGCTGCGGCGGGCGATCAGCTCAGCGCGGCGACGGCGGCGGCGTAGTCGGGCTCGTCGGCGATCTCGCCGACCAGTTGGCTGTGCAGCACCTGGTCGTTCTCGTCCAGCACCACCACGGCACGGGCGGCCAGGCCGGCCAGCGGGCCGCTGGCGATGGCCACGCCGTAGTTGGCCAGGAAGTCGGCGCCACGCAGGGTCGACAGGTTGATCACGTTGTCCAGGCCTTCGGTGCCGCAGAAGCGCTTCTGGGCGAACGGCAGGTCGGCGGAGACGCACAGCACCACGGTGTTGGCCAGCTTGCTGGCCTCGACGTTGAACTTGCGCACGGAGGTGGCGCAGGTCGGGGTGTCGACGCTGGGGAAGATGTTCAGCACCTTGCGCTTGCCGGCGAAGTTCTCCAGGGTCACGTCGGCCAGGTCGCCGCCGACCAGCTTGAAGGCCGGGGCCTTCTCGCCCTTCTGCGGCAGCTTGCCATCGACGTTGACCGGGTTGCCCTTGAGGGTGACTTGAGCCATTGCGGTATTCCTTCTATCGAGGGGATGGCCCCGCCGGAGAGGCCGGCGGGGCCGGGGAATTCGGGGCCGGAGGCAATCCTAGCACGAACTTGTCCGAGCGAATCCGTCGGGAATGACTTACGCGAGGTTGTAGGAGCGAGCTTGCTCGCGAACCTCTCGAGCTGGCCGGTGACATCTGCGTACTGGTTCAACTCTGCTCCCTCTCCCTAACCCTCGGCTGCGCGCCCCGCCCTGAAGGGAGAGGGGACCGTTGGGCAGACGTTGATGTTCTGGAGTCAGCCGGCTAGCACAGAGATTGCCGGCTAAAGCCAAGCCTCTTCTCGGCACGGACTGCCCCCTCTCCCGCTTGCGGGAGAGGGCTGGGGAGAGGGCGCTCTTGAACCCGACACAGCAGCCACTGGTAAACCCCGTTCGCGAGCAAGCTCGCCCAGTCATGATGGCATCGGTGTATCGGCCAACGGCGTATAACCGCGAACGGTTATACGCCCTACGCGCTCACTGGATGACCCCGAGCTTTCCGCCCACGCCGAACGGCCCCCTCTACCTCCGGGAGAGGGCTGGGGTGAGGGCAACGGACTTCGCCCACGCACCTCTGCCAACCCTGACGCCGCACCCCCTCCCTAACCCTCCCCCGCAAGCGGGAGAGGGAACCGTTCGGCGTGAAGCGGAATCACGAAGCTCCCGGGCTCCCCGTAGGGCGCATAACGCCTACGGCGTTATCCGCCATTGGCGTCGGGCACTGGCGCCCAGGCCGACGGCGGATAACCGCGAACGGTTATTCGCCCTACGGTCAAGCGCGTGCGTAGGAGCAACTGTCTTACAGGCTCTACCGAAGTGCTCTTCGTAGGAGCGAGCCATGCTCGCCTGCAACGTAGGAGGACCTTGTCCGCGATAGCCGGAACCACCGGCGCGATTCGCGGATGAGATCCGCTCCTACGCCGCCCCACCCATGCCATTCCCCTGTAGGAGCGCGCCCTGCGCGCGAAATCGCAGGCAGGGCCTGCTCCTACAGGTTGCCGATGGGCACGGCATATATCCCGTAGGAGCGGACTTCGTCCGCGATCAGGTTCGCCCGCCGCGCCGGACATTTCCTCCCCTGCGACGTTATCCTGCAACGACCAACCCAGGAGCCCCCATGCGATTACCCCGCCCCGCCCTGCTCTTCATCCTCGCCCTCCCCTCCGTCGCGCTGGCCGACGGCCCCTGCCAGGTGACCGCCGTCGCCAGCGGCGATCGCCTGACCTGCCGCTTTGCCGAGCGCAGCGTCGAGGTGCGCCTGCGTGGCGTCGAGGCGCCCAGGGCCGGCGAGCCCTATGCCCAGGCCTCGCAGGACAATCTGCGGCGCCTGGCCTTGGGCCGCGGCGCCACCCTGGTGCTGCCGCGCGAGGAGGCCGCCGGGGCGCTCAGCGCGGCGGTGTGGGTGGAGCCGGCTGATTGCCCGGGCTGCGGGCATACCCTGGACGTCGGCCGGGCCCAGCTTTCCGTGGGCATGGCGCGCTGGCGGGTGGCGGATGCCCAGGGCGAGGAGGAACGCGCCCAGTACAACTTCGAGGAGCAGGAAGCGCGGGCGCGCAAGGTCGGCCTGTGGCGACCGGCGCCCTGAAAGCACGAAGCCCCGGCATTGCCGGAGCTTCGTCGTTCGACGCTCGGTGGATCAGGCGCTGGCGAAGGCCGCGGCGATCTCCGCGCGGGCGCCCTTGAGGGCGTTGGCGCGCGGTTCCTCGCCGTAGGCCAGGCCCTCGGCGCGGACCACTTCGATGTCGGTGATGCCGAGGAAGCCCAGCACCAGCTTCAGGTAGTCCTCGTGGGCGGCGCCGCTCGGCTGGCCGGCGTGCAGGCCGCCGGCGGTGGAGACGATGATCACCTTCTTGCCGCCGGCCAGGCCCTGCGGACCGTTCTCGGTGTAGCGGAAGGTCTTGCCGGCCACGGCGATGCGGTCGATCCAGGCCTTCAGCTGGCTGGGCACGGTGAAGTTGTACATGGGCGCGCCGATGACGATGGCGTCGGCGGCGAGGAACTCCTCGATGCTGTTCTCGCCCAGGGCGGCTTCGTGCTTCTGCGCGGCGTCGCGCAGTTCCGCCGGGGTGCCGGCGGCGACCAGGCTGGCGGCGGACAGGTGGCTGATGGCGTCGGCGGCCAGGTCACGGTAGGTCACCTGTACGCCCGGCTCGGCGGCGGCCCAGGCCTGGACCACTTCCTGGCTGAGCTGGCGGGAGGCGGAGGCGTCGCCGAGGATGCTGGAATCGATGTGCAGAAGTTTCATGGGGTGGCTCCTGTGAATGGGGGTAGGAAGCGATGGGACGCATACTACGCATGTAGCCAATGAGCGATAAGTCGGCAAAAATGCGATGAATCGTCCCACCAGCAGGACAATCCCATGCAGGACCTCAACGATCTCTTCTATTTCGCCAAGGTGGTGGAAGCCGGTGGCTTCGCCGCCGCGGGCCGCGAGTTGGGGCTGCCCAAGTCGCGCCTGTCGCGGCGCGTCGCCGAACTTGAGGCGCGCCTGAACGCGCGTCTGCTGCAGCGCACCACCCGCAAGCTGGCGCTCACCGACATCGGCGAGCGCTACTACCGGCACTGCCAGGCGATGCTGGTGGAGGCGGAGATGGCCGACGAGGTGGTCGCCCAGCTCAGCGCCGAACCCCGCGGGCGGGTGCGCCTGTCCTGCCCGGTGGCGCTGGCCGAGACCTCCCTGAACGCCATGCTGCCGGGCTTTCTCGCCGGTTTCCCGCAGGTCAACCTGGAGCTGCTGCTGACCAACAGGCGCGTCGACCTGGTCAACGAGGGCGTGGACGTGGCGCTGCGCGTGCGCGCGCCCGGCGACGAGGACCCGTCGCTGGTCACCCGCCGCCTGCGCCCGGCCGCGGCGGTGCTGGTGGCCGCACCGGAGCTGCTGCGCGGCCGCCAGCTGCAGGGCCCGGACGACCTGGCCGGGCTGCCGGTGCTGGGCGCCATCGGCAACGATCGCAAGGTGCATCTGCAGTTGCATGGGCCCGGCGGCGAAGTCCGCGAGCTGGCCCTGGAGGCGCGCCTGGCCGCGGAGGACTTCAACCTGCGCAAGAACGTGGCGCTGGCCGGCCTGGGCATCACCACCCTGCCCCTCTACTACTGCCAGGAAGAACTGGCCAGCGGCCAACTGGCGCGGGTGCTGCCCGACTGGCGGGAACCGGCGGCCTTCCTCCAGGCGGTGTACCCGCACCGGCGCGGGCTGCTGCCGGCGGTGCGGGCGCTGATCGATTACCTGGCCGAGGGGTTCGGCCATAGCGACGAGCCGCTGTAAATCGACTCAGAAGGCGGGCAACACCCGCGCCAGAAGGACGCCACCGAGCAAGCGGTCCAGCCAGAACACCTGGTGCACCAGCACTATCGCCCAGAACACCAGCTGGTAGCTGGGCTTGCGCGTCTTGTGACGCAGCAGGCGCTGGGCCAGGAAGGCGCCCGGCCAGCCGCCCAGCAGTTCCAGCAGGTGCAGGGTCTGCTCCGGGGTACGCCAGGCGCCCCGCTCGGCGCTGCGCTTGTCGCGCCAGTAGGCGAAGAAGGCCGCCAGGCTGAACAGCGGGTAGGCCAGCAGCCACCAGGGTGCGGTGCCGGCGAGCAGCAGGCGGCCGGCACCGACCAGGGGCAACAGCAGCAAGGCGGCGAGCCAGCCCAGTCCACTGCCCCAGCCGCCCGGCCGCGTCGGTTCGGCGATCTGCCGGCCGCTGCGGACCTTGGCGCGGGTGGCGGGCGCCGCCGGCTTGCGGCGGATTTCGGGCAGGTCCACGGCCAGGCCGGCCAGACGCGCATGTTCGGCGCGCGGGCGGCCCTGGCGATCGGAACCTTCGACGAAGCGCACCGCATCGCCGGTCTGGGGCCGGCGGTCGCCGCGGAAGGCCGAGATGTGCAGGAAGAGTTCCTCGCCGCCGGCGCGCGGGCGGATGAAGCCGAAGCCCTTGTCGTCGTCCCAGCGGCTGATCACGCCGTCCTTTTCCATGTTCATCCGTGTGACCTCAGGGGGCGGCGCTGCTCCAGTCGATCAGGCTGAACTGCCAGGTCGCCAGGATCAGCAGGCCGAAGCCGATGCGGTACCAGGCGAACATCGCGTAGCTGTGGTTGGCGATGAATTTCAGCAGGCCGCGCACGGCGATCATGGCGAAGATGAAGGAGGTGACGAAGCCCACGGCGAACACCGGCAGGTCGCCGGGCTGGAACAGGTCGCGGTACTTGTAGCCGGAATAGACGGCGGCGCCGACCATGGTCGGCATCGCCAGGAAGAAGGAGAACTCGGTGGCCGCCTTGCGCGACAGGCCGAACAGCAGGCCGCCGATGATGGTGGCGCCGGACCGCGAGGTGCCGGGGACCAGTGCCAGGCACTGGGCGCACCCGACCTTCAGGGCGTCCTTCCAGGTCATGTCGTCGACGCTCTCGGCGCGGATGCGGTGCTCGCGCTTCTCCGCCCAGAGCATGACCACCCCGCCGACCACCAGCGCCGCCGCCACCGTGATGGGGTTGAACAGGTAGTGGTGGATCAGGTCGGCGAAGGCCACCCCCAGCACCACGGCGGGGAAGAAGGCGACCAGCAGGTTGACGGTGAAACGCTGTGCACGAGGCTGGCTGGGCAGGCCGCAGATGACCTCGATGATCTTGCCGCGGAACTCCCAGACCACCGCCAGGATGGCGGCCAGCTGGATGATGATGTTGAAGGCCTGGGCCCGCTCACCGACGAACCCCAGCAGGTCGGCGACTATGATCTGGTGCCCGGTGCTGGACACCGGCAGGAACTCGGTCAGCCCCTCGACCACTCCCAGGACGAACGCCTGAAAGGCACTCCAAAACTCCATACTGCTTCCCCCGAAGGCGCATTTCTCTTTCGTTTTCTTCTGTTTTCGTGCAGCCGCCGGGGCACCCGTGGGTGGGCCCGACGAAAGGCTGGGCATGCTACTGCATTGCAGTGCCGCGGGTCAGCGTGTAACGAAAATTTCTCGCATTGGCGCGTTTCACCCTGCGGCCATGGCTGTAAGCAAGCGGTGGAATGAGACACCCGGTGCCCGCGATCATTCCCTTAACAGTGCCGTCGCCTTCGCTAAACCCTTGAAATGAAAAGTGCACATTCGTACCAAAAGCACCCCTGAGTGGCCATCATGTCTCAGCCCTGAAACAGCCGAAGGCCGCCAGGCCTCAGGAATGGCGCAATCGTCGATGGCATCACGGGAAACTGTTTCAGCACTGATACGCATGCACGCAAAGCCCCATTCCAGAGCACTTCCCCCACTTTCGGTGGGGGTGCGTTCCCCACTCATTGTCTCAGCCGCGAAACAGATTTCTTTCAGGCATTTCTGACAGCTATTCGTAAGCCCCTGAATTTCAAGCGATAAGCAAAAGCGGCACGGCTTCTGCTCCATCCCGGTACTGCTGTTCAGGGCACAGCGCACCAGAAGGGATCGCCATCATGGGGAACATCGACTCAAGGATCGTCGGACTGCTCGCTTCCCTCGCGTGCCTGACCGCTGTTCCGCTGTCGGCACCGGTCCAGGCAGGCGACGGCACCATTGTCATCCAGCGCACCGTACAGCCCCGGGTCGCCACCCGCCCCACCATGGTGCCGGACCCGAATCCCATCACCGTCAATCCGAACATCTCCTCCCAGGTCAACCAGCAACTCGGCAACGCCGAGCTGGATGACGCCGACTTCGCCCGCGTCACCAGCGGTTCCAGCCTGACCCAGCGGATTCTCCCCGGCGGCAACCTGGTCGGCATGGACAACGGCGCCAACCAGACGCTGCAGTCCGGCAGCCTGGGGGGCGGCGGCGGCAGCGGCGCCAGTATTTCCAACTCGGTCAATCGCACCGTGCAGCAGGGCCTGTCGCCGCTGCGCATGCTGACGGGAGATCGCTGACATGAAAGCACGCCTGCCCCTTCTCGCCCTGCTCTGCTGCTCCAGCGCCTTCGCCGCCGACCCGCAGCTGGTGAACAACGCCAGCATCGACAACGCCGGCCGCGGCTACAACGGCGTGGCCAGCGTCAACCAGGCCGCCGGCGACGAGCAGCAACAGGCCAACGGCCGGGCCATCGCCATCGGCACCAGCGGCGGCGCCAGCACCCGGTTCCAGCAGACGGTCATCACCACCGCCGACCCGAGCCAGGCCGCCAAGGCCTCGATCAGCGGCAACTCCTTCTCCAACGGCAGCGGCGCCCTGGGCGTGAACCAGGCCGCCGGTACCGCCAACCAACAGGTCAACGCCATGAGCATCAGCGTCAACGCGGTGCAAAGCGTCGACGACGACGTGCTGTCCCAGCAGAACATCACGTTGTCCCAGAACTCCGGCCCAACCGGATCCACCATGGGCAGTCGGCAGGTCGTCACCAGCGACCAGGCATTCGCCGGCAGCCGGGGGGTGGTCCAGGTGAGCCAGAGTGCCGGTATCGGCAATCGCCTTGCCAATACCTTGAGCATCCGGGTCGCAGACTGACCCACGCCAACAACCAGAAACACTAAGCACACTAAATGCAAGGAGATACACCATGAAACCTACAATGGCCCTCAAGCCTCTGGTTTTCGCTGTCACGGCAGTCATGGCTGTAAGTGTTTACGCAGGCAATGACCATGATCGTGACCGTCGCCACGGCCATGACCATGACAACCACCATGGCCAACAGCAGTACGATCCGTACAAGGACCCGCGGATTCCGGCCGGTGCCAGCGCTACCGTCATCGATAGCCAATCCAGCTACAGCAACAACGTGATCAACCAGGGGACCAAGAACACCGCCGGTGTCAGCAATTCCCTGGGCGGCGCTTCGGGCAACGTCGGGGCCAACGTCGCCGCTGGCGACATGAACCAGCAGGCCAATGCCGCTGCCCTGGCCACCGCGGATGAGCAGTTCATCTTCGGTTCCGCCTATGCGGCCACCTCCGTGACCCAAGGCAACGCCAACAACACCGCCTGGAACTTCTCCACCACCAACAACGCCGCGCTGAACAACTCGGCCAACGGCGCCTCGGGCAACGTCGGCATCAACATCGCCGCCGGCAACTACAACCAACAGAAAAACGACATGGCCGCCGCCGTTTCCGGTGGGCGCCTGGCCGGTGCCAGCAGCGGCGCCAGCCAGACCTCCACTGGCAACAACGTAGCCAACCTGGGCATCGCCACCTTCGACACCAAGACCCTCAAGTCCAGCTTCTACGCTCATGGCACCTACCAGGGCCATGGTTCGGGCGTAGTGCTGGATGACCCGGAAAAAGGTGGCCATCACAACAGCTATGACAACAAAGGCAAGGACCACAACAAGGTGGACAAGGATCCGCTGTACTTCAGCGAGTCTGGCACCATCGACCTGCGTGGCCAGGCTACCTATCAGGTCCTGGTTCCCACCGGCTGGAAGGACCCGGTCGTCAACAACGCTTCCATCAACAACTCGCTCAACGGCGTGTCGGGTAACGTGGGTGTGAACGTTGCTGCCGGCGTCGGCAACCAACAGAGCAACTCGCTGTCCATCGCCGCCGGTTGCCAGGCTTGCGTAAGCACTGGCGCAGTCACTGGCTTCTAAGCGACATCGTGCTGTACCTGGAGGCTCCGGCAACGGAGCCTCCCCTTTTCCCAGCGCTGGCATAAGGCGTCACGATCATGCGTACGCTCGCTTTCCTGCTACTCGCATTCTGCTCGGGCCTGATCCAGGCCGCGCAGCTGCCCTTCGCCATACTGCCCGGGGGCATGCTGGCCTATAAGCATGTGGAGAGCATCCGCGAACGTCGCTTCAGCAACCTGGTGGAACAGAAGACCGACTTCAGTTGCGGCGCCGCCGCCCTGGCCACCATCCTGCGCACCGGCTACAACCTCGACGTGGACGAGGAGTTCGTCATCCGCGGCATGCTGGTCAAGGCCGACCCCCAACTGGTACGGACCCAGGGCTTCTCGATGCTGGACATGAAGACCTACCTGGAAAGCATCGGCATGCGGGCCCGCGGCTACCGCATCCCGATCTCCTCGCTGGAGAAACTGACCATTCCGGTGATCGTGCTGCTGGACGTGCGTGGCTACAAGCACTTCGTCGTGCTGCAGCGCACGCACAACGGCTACGTCTACGTGGGCGACCCCGTGCTCGGCCACAAGCGCTACAAGGAAGAAGATTTTCTCAAGGGTTGGAACGGCATCATCTTCGCCATCATCGGCCCCGGCTATGACAGGGCAAACGCCCTGATGAGCCCGCCGGAACCGCTGACCGCCAAGAACCGCCTCGATACCTTCCGCCCCGTCAAGGACGCGGAGCTCATGGATTTCGGATTCATCCAGAGCGACTTCCTGTGAGCCACAAACGATAACGAGGGGTGGGATCCTCTCGGGGAGCGAACGATGAGAACCATTCCGATGCTCGCCACCGCCTGCCTGGTGGCCAGCCTGCCGATCCAGGCCGCCGAGGTATTCCGGCCGATCGAGTTGCACGACCAGGAGCTGGCCCAGTTGCGCGGCCGCTACGTCATGCCCGGGCGCATCATCAGCTTCGGCATCGTCATGAGCAGTACCTGGAAGAACGCCGTAGGCGACAACATCGGCGCCAAGGTGAGCATGCAGATCCAGGAATCCACCATCAAACCGCAGTTCTACGTCACCACCACCAACGAAACCGGCAACGGCGGCACATCCTCGGCCGCGACCGGCAGCATCGTCGGTGGCGCAGGGCTCAACCAGACCCAGGGCGTCACCCAGAGCGCACGCTCCGCGGGTGACTACAACACCGCCTACAACAACGTCGGCATCAACGTGAGCGAAGCCGACCAGGCGCCCGCCGCCAGCAACCAGGGCACGCCCCTGAACGGCCAGATCAGCGCCAGCAACGGCGCCGGCACCGTCACCGTCTCCCCCGGCAAGGGGAACATCCAGTTGGCGATCAACGCCAACGGCCAAGGCTCCAGCCTCCAGCAACTGGGGGCCGGCGGCCTGGTGCAGGCCACCAACCTGCTGGGTAGCAGCAACCTGGTCAACAACCTTACCCAGCTGAACGTGGTCCTGCGTAACAACGCACCTTCCGTCGGAGCGCTGGATTGCAATCTCGACCAGCTCAAGGGCCTGCGATCCATGGGAATGTGATCTACGCTCAGTGGCGGAAGCAGTGCCCCAACGATAAAGATAGGGATAGCGCGCCATGCACCGATCGCTCTCGCTTCGCACCGCAATCTGTGTATCCGCTTTGCTCCCCTCGGCCTTCGTCCATGCTGCGACGGAGGCCGAGGTGGAGGCTCTGAAACAGGAGCTCATCGAGCTCAAGCAACGCTATGAGTCGCAGCAGAAGGCGCTCATGGTGCTGGAGCAGCGGGTTCGCCAGGTCGAGGAACAGCCGGCGACCCCGGCGCAACCCAAGCGCCTGGTCACCTCCACCAACAAGCCGACGCCGCCGGGCACCGGAAGCTCCTACGGCGAATCGCTCAAGGACGACAGCAACAACCCGCCCAAAAGCGTGGAGAACCTCTACGACGAGGCCAGCGGCTTCTTCGGCAACGGCGCCTTCAGCTTCGAGACGGGCCTGACCTACACCCACTACGACACCAAGCAGCTGATCCTCAACGGCTTCCTGGCGCTGGACACCATCTTCCTGGGCAACATCGGCGTGGACAACATCAAGGCCGACAACTGGACCCTGGACCTGACCGGCCGCTACAACTGGAACAACCGTTGGCAGTTCGACATCAACGTGCCCGTGGTCTATCGCGAAAGCACCTACTCCTCGGCCGGTGCCGGCAACTCCACCGCGCAGTCCACCGACGAGAAGGTCGACCGCGACCCGACCCTGGGCGACGTCAACCTTGGCATCGCCTACAAGTTCATGGACGAGACCGAGTCGCGCCCCGACGCGGTGTTCAGCCTGCGGGTGAAAGCCCCCACCGGCAAGGACCCGTACGGCATCAAGCTGGTCCGCGCACCGGACAACGACAGCCTCAACGTGCCCGACGACCTGCCCACCGGCAACGGTGTCTGGTCGATCACCCCGGGCCTGTCGCTGGTCAAGACCGTCGACCCGGCGGTGCTCTTCGCCAGCCTGAGCTACACCCACAACTTCGAGCGCGACTTCAGCGACATCAGCCCGCAGCAGGGCACCAAGCTCGGCGGCAAGGTGGACCTGGGCGACTGGTTCCAGGTCGGTGCCGGCGTGGCCTTCGCGCTGAACGAGAAGACCAGCATGTCGTTCTCCTTCTCCGACCTGATCGCGCAGAAGAGCAAGCTCAAACCCGACGGCGGCGACTGGCAGTCGATCACCGACAGCGACGCCAACGCCGCCTACTTCAACTGGGGCCTGACCTACGCCTGGAGCAACAACCTGACCATAGTGCCGAACCTGTCCATCGGCATCAGCCCCGATGCCCCGGACTTCAGCTTCAGCGTCAAATTCCCCTACTACTTCTGATCCCCCGCATACGACAACGGCCCCGAAAGGGGCCGTTGTCGTTACGGCGCAGCACTCAGCGCAGCTGGTGCTTGTGCAGCAGGCGGTAGAAAGTCGGCCGCGAGATGCCCAGCATGCGCGCCGCCAGGCTCAGGTTGTCGCCGTGGCGGGCCAGGGCGTCGCACATGGCCTGGCGCTCGGCGCCCAGCTTGTACTCCTCCAGGGTCACCAGCGGCACCTTGCCGGAGCCGCCGCGCTGGCGCTCCAGGCCCAGGTCGCGGGCCTCGATCTGCCTTCCTTCGGCCAGCACCAGGCCGCGTCGCACGCGGTTGGCCAGCTCGCGCACGTTGCCCGGCCAGGCGTGCTCGGCCATCGCCGCCAGCGCGTCGTCGCTGAAGCGCCGCGGGCGGCGGCCGGTCTCGACGCTATAAAGGTGGGCGAAATGGTTGGCCAGCAGCGCCAGGTCGCCATTGCGCTCGCGCAGCGGCAGGGTGGACACCTGCAGCACGTTCAGGCGGTAGTACAGGTCTTCGCGGAAACCGCCGGTGCGGATGGCGTTCTCCAGGTCCAGGTGGGTGGCCGCCAGCACCCGCACGTCCACGGCGATGGGCTGGCTGCCGCCGACGCGCTCGATCTGTTTCTCCTGCAGCACCCGCAGCAGGTTGGCCTGCAGCTCCAGGGGCAGGTCGCCGATCTCGTCAAGGAACAGGGTGCCGCCGTTGGCCTGCTCGAAGCGGCCGATCTTGCGCTGGTGCGCGCCGGTGAAGGCGCCCTTCTCGTGACCGAACAGCTCAGACTGGATCAGGTGCTCGGGGATGGCCCCGCAGTTGATCGCGATGAACGGCCGGTTGGCCCGCCGCGACTGGCGGTGCAGGGTGCGCGCCACCAGCTCCTTGCCGGTGCCGCTCTCGCCGCGGATCAGCACCGGCGACTCGGTGGGCGCGAACTTCGCCAGCAGGCGGCGCAGCTCCTGCATCGAGCGGCTCTCGCCGAGCAGCTCGTGCTGGTGCTCCAGGCTGTGGTAGGTGCCGCCGCGCCCGCGCAGGCGCGCCATGCCGAAGGCGCGGCCGAGGGTGACCTGCACCCGCGCCACGTCGAACGGCAGGGTGTGGAAGTCGAAGAACCATTCGCAGACGAAATCGCCCACCTCCTGGATGGGCAGTGCGTCCGGGCTGAGCACCGCGATCCACTCGGTGCCGCTGCGGGTGATGAGGTCCTTCACCGATTCCGGGCGCTCCAGGTGTTGCGGATGCAGGCGCAGCAGGCCGACGTCGCAGTTGTGTTCGCTCGCCACGTCGAGCCCGCAACTGTCTACCTCCCACCCTGCTGCCCGGAGTCCGGGTAATAATCGCTGGCAGTCGTCACACGGATCGACCACCAGCAGACGACGTCGCTTCGACGCGGCTTCAAGCATGCTCCCTTCCTTGGCGCCATTTTTTTGAAAAACTTTATAAAACAGAAACTTGGCGCTTCAAGTTGTAAAGCTAGCAATATCTTGACGCGCCCATTGACCGTTTTCCTATAACGTCGATGCCGAAACGATCTCATCCCTGCGCTCGTTTCGCTTGACTTGCCCCCGGCCGCTCTGCTTGAGCGCCAAAGGCGCCCGCACGGACGCCTTCAACCCTCTCCCCGGCCCCTGCCTCAGGGCACCATGGCCATGCCGACGCCGAAGCGGTTCCAGGCATTGATGGTGGCGATGGCGAGGGTCAAGCCGACGATCTCGGTCTCGCTGAAATGCTCGCGCAAGGCGTCGAACTGCGCCTGCGGGGCGTGCTTCTCGGCCAGCAGGGTGAGGCTTTCCACCCAGGCCAGCACGGCACGCTCGCGGGCGCTGAAGAAGTCCGTCTCGCGCCAGACGCAGAGGGTCTGCAGGCGTGCCTCGCTCTCCCCGGCCTTGCGCGCGTCATTGGCGTGCAGGTTCACGCAATAGGCGCAGCCGTTGATCTGCGAGGCGCGCAGGCGGATCAGCTCCAGCAGGCTGTCGTCCAGGCCGGAAGCGGCCAGGGCCTGTTCCAGGCCGAGCATGGCCTTGTAGGCCTCGGGGGACTGCCTGGCCCATTCGATACGTGCACTCATGGTTCTCTCCAGTGGGGCCCGCCGGTGGCGGGAATGGGCCCACCTTAGCGTCCGCGGCGGGCCCGCCGAATAGCCAATGCGGCGCTATTGCGGGAGTCCATTGGCGCCGCCGGGTTCAGCGGTCGATGCGGGTGGAGAGGATGATCGACGACATGGTGCGCTCCACGCCGTCCAGCGCGCCTATGCGGTCGAGCAAGGCATCCAGGTCGCGGATCGACAGGGCTTCGACGATGGCGATCATGTCGAACTGGCCGCTCACCGAGTGCAGCGTCTTCACCTCGGGGATCTTCTCCAGCGCCTGCACCACTTGGTGCGACAGCTTGGGCAGCGCGGTCACCAGCACATGGGCGCGCACCAGCGACTGCGCGTAGCTGTCGGCCACTTTGATCGAATAGCCGCTGATGATGCCCTGCTGCTCCAGGCGCTCGATCCGGCTCTGCACCGTGGAGCGCGACACCCCGAGCTTGCGCGCCAGTTCGGAAACCGACTCGCGGGCGTTGGCGCGCAGGAGGTTGAGCAGGGCCGCATCGGCATTTTTCGTCATTTTGTCTGATCCATCGGTTTAATTGCCTTGAATAGGCTCGTCATTTTGCAGATTGGCGGATTCATTTCAACGACCGGCTTTGCCACCATGTGCACCAGCGCCGGCCCGCCAGGGCCGGCCGACAAGCCTGGCCAGGCTTGCCCTCTCCGCGCCCCGCCATCCATCGGAAGGCCGGCCGCGGAGCGCGTGCGGCGGTGCAAGAGACACCTGCCTGGGCAATGCTGGAACAAGGGCCAGGCACGCCAGAACCGTTGGGAGAGACAAATGCACGACAACCGCCACCCCCATACCCCCGGCAAGAAACCGGTGACCATCTTCGGCCCGGACTTTCCCTTCGCCTTCGACGACTGGCTGGAACACCCGGCGGGCCTGGGCAGCATCCCGGCGCACAACCACGGCAAGGAGGTGGCCATCGTCGGCGCCGGCATCGCCGGCCTGGTGGCGGCCTACGAACTGATGAAGCTGGGCCTGAAACCGGTGGTCTACGAGGCCTCGAAACTGGGCGGCCGGCTGCGCTCGGAGCCCTTCGAGGGCGCCGACGGCATCATCGCCGAGCTGGGCGGCATGCGCTTCCCGGTCTCCAGCACGGCCTTCTACCACTACGTCGACAAGCTCGGCCTGCAGACCAAGCCCTTCCCCAACCCGCTGACGCCGGCCTCCGGCAGCACCGTGGTGGACCTGGAAGGCACCAGCCACTACGCGGAGAAGATCGACGACCTGCCGCCGATCTTCCGCGAGGTCGCCCAGGCCTGGGCCGACGCCCTGGAGGACGGTGCGCGCTTCTCCGAGATCCAGGACGCCATCCGCGCGCGCGACACCGCCAAGCTCAAGGCGCTGTGGGACGAGCTGGTGCCGCTGTGGGACGACCGCACCTTCTATGACTTCGTCGCCACCTCCAAGGCCTTCTCGCGCCTGTCCTTCCACCACCGCGAGATCTTCGGCCAGGTCGGCTTCGGCACCGGCGGCTGGGACTCGGACTTCCCCAACTCCATGCTGGAAATCTTCCGCGTGGTGATGACCAACTGCGACGACCACCAGCACCTGGTGGTGGGCGGCGTCGAGCAGGTGCCGCGGGGCATCTGGAACCACGTGCCGGAACAGTGCGCGCACTGGCCGGCCGGCACGTCCCTGGCCAAGCTGCACAACGGCGCGCCGCGCCCGGGGGTGAAGAAGATCGCCCGCGCCGCCAGCGGCAACCTGGCGGTCACCGACTACTGGGGCGACACCCGCGAGTACGCCGCGGTGCTGACCACCTGCCAGAGCTGGCTGCTGACCACCCAGATCGAATGCGAGGAAGCGCTGTTCTCGCAGAAGATGTGGATGGCCCTGGACCGCACCCGCTACATGCAGTCGTCGAAGACCTTCGTCATGGTCGACCGGCCGTTCTGGAAGGACAAGGACCCGCAGACCGGCCGCGACGTCATGAGCATGACCCTCACCGACCGCCTGACCCGCGGCACCTACCTGTTCGACAACGGCGACGACAAGCCCGGGGTGATCTGCCTGTCCTACTCCTGGATGAGCGACGCCATGAAGATGCTGCCGCACCCGGTGGAGAAGCGCGTGCAGCTTGCGCTGGATGCCCTGAAGAAGGTCTACCCGGAGGTGGACATCGCCAGCCACGTCATCGGCAACCCCATCACCGTGTCCTGGGAGGCCGACCCGCACTTCCTCGGCGCCTTCAAGGGCGCCCTGCCCGGCCACTACCGCTACAACCACCGCATGTACTCGCACTTCATGCAGGACGAGCTGCCCGCCGAGCAGCGCGGCATCTTCATCGCCGGCGACGATGTATCCTGGACCCCGGCCTGGGTCGAAGGCGCGGTACAGACCTCGCTCAACGCCGTGTGGGGCATCCTGCACCACTTCGGCGGCGCCACCCACCCGGACAACCCCGGCCCCGGCGACCGCTATGCCGAACTGGGCCCCGTGGCCCTGCCCGATTGACCAAGGAGGAAGCGCCATGCGTCTCGCCCTCTACCAATGCCCTCCGGGGCCCGATGACCTGCCCGGCAACCTGCGCCGGCTGCGCGAGGCCGCGCAACGCGCGGCCGCCCAGAGCGCGGACCTGCTGGTCTGCCCGGAAATGTACGCCAGCGGCTACAACATCGGCGCCGAACGCGTCGCCGCCCTGGCCGAAGCCGCCGACGGCGCCATCGCCGAAACCGTGGCCGGGATCGCCCGGGAATTCGACCTGGGCATCCTCTACGGCTACCCGGAACGCAACCCCGACGGCGCGCCCTTCAACAGCGTCCAGTTGATCGACCGCCAGGGCGAGCGCCGCGCCAACTACCGCAAGACGCACCTGTACGGCGACCTCGACCGCGACCAGTTCAGCCCCTCGGACGAGCCGCCGGCGATCGTCGAGCTGGACGGCTGGAAGCTCGGCCTGCTGATCTGCTTCGATGTCGAGTTCCCCGAGGCGGTGCGCACCCTGGCCCTGGCCGGCGCCGACCTGGTGCTGGTGCCCACGGCCAACATGCACCCCTACGAGTTCGTCTGCCAGGTGCTGGTGCCCACCCGTGCCTACGAAAACCAGGTGTTCCTCGCCTACGCCAACTTCCAGGGCAGCGAAGGCGAGCTGGAATACTGCGGCCTGAGCTGCGTGGTGGCCCCGGACGGCCAGGTGATCGCCCGGGCCAGGCAGGCCGGGGAGCTGCTGATCGCCGACCTCGAGCCGGAACGCATCGCCATGGTCCGCGAGGGCTACAGCTACCTGCGCCTGCGTAGGCCGATGCTGTACCGGTCCTGATGGCGCCAGCGGCGGATAACCGCGAACGGTTATTCGCCCTACGAACGTGCCGGCTGACGCTGCGTTATCCGTTCGGTGTGGTGCGAAACCACGAGGCTCCCGGGCCCCCGTAGGGCGCATAACGCCTACGGCGTTATCCGCCGATCGCGGACAGAGTCCGCTCCTACGGCTCCAGGAAGCACAGTCGTAGGAGCGGGCCCTGCCCGCGATTCGCGCGCAGGGCGCGCTCCTACAGGGGAATGGCATGGCTCGGCCAACGTAGGAGCGGACTCCGTCCGCGATTGGCATCCGCCACGCCGGACGCTCCGGTGGCACGACCAACGGCGGATAACCGCGAACGGTCATTCGCCCTACGAACTTGCCGGCTGACGCTGCGTTATCCGTTCGGTGTGGTGCGGAACCACGAGGCTCCCGGGCCCTGTAGGGCGCATAACGCCTACGGCGTTATCCGCCGAATCGCGGACAGAGTCTCCTACGGCTCCAGGAAGCACGGTCGTAGGAGCGGGCCCTGCCCGCGATTCGCGCGCAGGGCGCGCTCCTACAGGGGAATGGCATGGCTCGGCCAGCGTAGGAGCGGACTCCGTCCGCGATTGGACTCACCAGCCACGCCGGACGCCCTGGTGGCACGGATGGCGGCGGATAACCGCGAACGGTTATTCGCCCTACGCCATTCCCCTTCCCCGAATGAAAAACGGCGCCCACAGGCGCCGTTCTTCTTTCACCAGGGGCTCAGCCGTTGTTCTTCTTCACGATGGCATCGGCGATGTTCGCCGGCGCCTCGGCGTACCTGGTGAACTCCATGGAGTAGCTGGCGCGGCCCTGGGACATCGAGCGCACGTCGGTGGCGTAGCCGAACATCTCGCCCAGCGGCACCTCGGCGCGGATCACCTTGCCCGCCGGGGTGTCTTCCATGCCCTGGATCAGGCCGCGGCGGCGGTTCAGGTCGCCCATCACGTCGCCCATGTAGTCCTCGGGGGTCACCACCTCGACCTTCATCACCGGCTCCAGCAGCACCGCGCCGCCCTTCTGCGAGAGCTGCTTGGTGGCCATGGAGGCGGCGATCTTGAAGGCCATCTCGCTGGAGTCGACGTCGTGGTAGGAGCCGTCGTAGACCGTCGCCTTCAGGCCGATCAGCGGGTAGCCGGCGAGCACGCCGTTGTGCATCTGCTCCTCGATGCCCTTCTGGATCGCCGGAATGAACTCGCGGGGAATCACCCCACCGACGACCTCGTTGTGGAACTCCAGGCCGTCCTTGCCCTCGTCGCCCGGCTCGAAGCGGATCCAGCAGTGGCCGAACTGGCCGCGGCCGCCGGACTGGCGGACGAACTTGCCCTCGATCTCGCACTTCCTGCGGATCGCCTCGCGGTAGGCCACCTGCGGCTTGCCGATGTTGGCCTCGACGTTGAACTCGCGGCGCATGCGGTCGACGATGATGTCCAGGTGCAGCTCGCCCATGCCGGAGATGATGGTCTGCCCGGTCTCCTCGTCGGTCTTGACACGGAACGAGGGGTCCTCCTGGGCCAGCTTGGACAGGGCGATGCCCATCTTCTCCTGGTCGGCCTTGGTCCTGGGCTCCACCGCCACCGAGATCACCGGGTCGGGGAAGTCCATGCGTTCGAGGATGATCGGCTTGTCGATGGCGCACAGGGTGTCGCCGGTGGTCACGTCCTTCATGCCGATCAGCGCGGCGATGTCGCCGGCGCGCACCTCCTTGATCTCCTCGCGCTGGTTGGCGTGCATCTGCACCATCCGCCCGACGCGCTCCTTCTTGCCCTTCACCGAGTTGAGCACCGCGTCGCCGCTGCTCAGCACACCTGAGTAGACGCGGGTGAAGGTCAGGGTGCCGACGAAGGGGTCGGTGGCGATCTTGAAGGCCAGCGAGGAAAACGGCTCGCTGTCGTCGGCGTGGCGCTCGTCGTGCTTCTCCTCGTCGTCCGGGTGGGTGCCCTTGATCGCCGGGATTTCCGAGGGCGCCGGCAGGTAGTCGATCACCGCGTCCAGCACCAGGGGCACGCCCTTGTTCTTGAACGAGGAGCCCAGCACCGCCGGGACGATCTCGTTGGCCAGGGTGCGCTGGCGCAGGCCGGCCTTGATCTCCTCCTGGCTCAGTTCCTCGCCCTCGAGGTACTTGTTCATCAGCTCGTCGTTGGCCTCGGCGGCGGCCTCGACCATGTGCGCGCGCCATTCCGCGGCCAGGCCCTGCAGCTCGGCGGGAATCTCCTCCTCGCGGTAGCTGGTGCCCTGGTCGTCGTCGTTCCAGTAGATGGCCTTCATCTTCACCAGGTCGATCTGCCCGTTGAAGTTCTCCTCCGCGCCTATGGCCAGCTGGATCGGCACCGGGTCGTGGCCCAGGCGGCGCCTGATCTGCTCGACCACGCGCAGGAAGTCGGCGCCCTGGCGGTCCATCTTGTTCACGTAGGCCAGGCGCGGCACGTGGTACTTGTTGGCCTGGCGCCACACCGTCTCGGACTGCGGCTCGACGCCGTCGGCGCCGCTGAACACCACCACGGCGCCGTCGAGCACGCGCAGCGAGCGCTCCACCTCGATGGTGAAGTCGACGTGGCCGGGGGTGTCGATGATGTTGAAGCGGTACTTGTGCGGGTACTGCTTGGTCGAGCCCTGCCAGAAGGCGGTGGTGGCCGCCGAGGTGATGGTGATGCCGCGCTCCTGCTCCTGCACCATCCAGTCCATGGTCGCCGCCCCGTCGTGCACCTCGCCCATCTTGTGGTTGACGCCGGTGTAGAACAGGATGCGCTCGGTGGTGGTGGTCTTGCCGGCGTCCACGTGCGCGACTATGCCGATGTTGCGATAAAGCTCGATGGGCGTGGTGCGAGCCATGATCTGCTCCGTATCTCTGGATGGCTGAGGTTTCGACCGCGAACGACGGTGCCGTCCGCCGAGGAAGGCAAACCCGCGAATTTTGCATTCGGGACAGGCTGAAGGTAGCGCGTCTGCGTGGCAATGCCAGTGCAGATGGCAGCGCTCGGCACGCGCGCCGACCGGCTGCGGCGTCGTGGCATTGCGCCCCGCGGCGGAACCGACATAAAATGAGAGTCATTCGCAAATGATCATCTGGCGCACGACACCGTGGCATTCGCCGAACCCTCCGCCGAACAACACCTGCACAGCCTCTACGAACGCCATCACGGCTGGCTGCAGCAATGGCTGCGCGGCCGCCTGGGCAACGCCTGGGATGCCGCCGACCTGGCCCAGGACACCTTCCTGCGCCTGCTGCGCCGGCCGCCGGGCGACATCGGCGAACGCCCGCGGGCGCTGCTCACCCACATCGCCAAGGGGCTGCTGGTGGACCGCTGGCGCCGCCAGGAGATCGAGCGCGCCTACCTCGAGGCCCTGGCCGCGCTGCCCGGGGAACAGGCCCCCGGCCCGGAAGCCCGCGAGCTGATCCTGGAAACCCTGGAACGCATCGACGCGGCGCTGGGCGAACTGCCGCCCCTGACCCGCGAAGCCTTCCTGCTCTCGCAGCTGGACGGCCTCACCTACCCGGCCATCGCCGAGCGCCTGGGGCTGTCCCTGGCGACCGTCAAACGCTATATGCGCGCGGCCTTCATCGCCTGCCTGAGCCTGGCCTGATGCACGAGCAAACGCTGGACCCGCGCATCCTCGGCGAAGCCGCCGACTGGCTGGTGCGCCTGGGCGAACGCCCGGCCAGCGACGCCGACCTGCAGGCCATCGAGCAATCCATCGAGCAATGGCGCGGGCGCAGCGCCCAGCACGCCGAGGCCTGGCGCCGCGCGGAAAGCCTGCTCGGCGGCCTGCACCAGTTGCCCCCGGGCATGGGCCGGCAGAGCCTGCAGCGCCTCGGCGAGCGCGGCCCGAGCCGGCGGCAGATGCTCAACCGCCTGGGCCTGCTGCTGGCGGTGGCGCCCGCGGCCTGGCTGGCGGCGCGCCAGCTGCCCTGGGCCGAATGGAGCGCCGACCAGCGCACCGCCACCGGCGAGCGCAAGCGCGTGCAACTGCCCGACGGCAGCCTGCTGACGCTCAACACCGGCAGCGCCGTGGACATCCGCTTCACCCCGCGGGAACGCCGCCTGCGCCTGCTCGAGGGGGAAATCCTCGTCGCCACCCATGCCGACCCGGCGCCCGAGCCGCGGCCGTTCCTGGTGGAAAGCCGCCAGGGCCTGCTGCGCACCGCCGGCGCGCGCTTCGCGGTGCGCGACCTGGGCGAGCTGTGCCGGGTGGCCGTGCTGGAAGGCAGTGTCGCCGTGGAGCCCCTCGCCAGCGCCGCGCGCCGCCAGGTCGAGGCCGGCCAGCAACTGCTGTTCAGCGCCAGCGCCCTGCAGGCCGTGCAGCCGGCGGACGCCAATGCCAGCAGTTGGGAGAACGGCATGCTGCTGGCCCAGGACATGCGCCTGGACGCCCTGCTGGCCGAACTGGGCCGCTACCGCAGCGGCGTGCTGCGCTGCGCGCCGCAGCTGGCCGGCCTGCGCGTCAGCGGCGCCATTCCCCTGGGCAACGACGACGCCGGCCTGCGCCTGCTGGCCGACATGCTGCCGCTGAAGGTCAGCCGCCTGACGCGCTACTGGGTGACCCTGGAGCCCGCCTGAGGCCCCGGAAAAAATTTTCATCCGCCGTGACACCTTTTTCCTGCTCGTCCGGTGAAGGAGGAAACAACCCATCCACACCTCCCGCCGACAGGAACACCGCATGACCACCCGCCTCCGCCTCAAGCCCCACACCCTCGCCCTGGCCATCGGCCTGGCCCTGCACGGCGCCGCCCTGCCCGCCCTGGCCGCGGAGACCGTCAGCGTGCAACGCCAGTACGACATCGCCCCCGGCCCGCTGGGCGAGGTGCTGGCGCGCTTCGCCGCCCAGGCCGGCGTGCCGCTGGCCTTCGAGGCCGCCACCCTGAACGCCCGCCACAGCGACGGCCTCAAGGGCAGCTACGACGCCGAAGACGGCCTCGGCCGGCTGCTCGAAGGCAGCGGCTACCGCCTGGTCCGCAAGCCCAGCGGCTATGGCGTGGAGCCCATCGCCCGGGACGGCGAGGCCCTGGAAATGGGCGCCACCACCGTCAGCGCCGTGGCCCAGGCCCCCGGCGAGCTGCCGCCGGCCTACAGCGGCGGCCAGGTGGCCCGCGGCGCCCGGCTGGGCATGCTGGGCAACCAGGACATGCAGGACGTGCCCTTCGCCTTCTCCAGCTACACCGCGCAGACCATCCGCGACCAGCAGGCGCAGACCGTCGGCGACGTGCTGCTCAACGACGCCGCGGTGCGCCAGGGCAACGGCTACGGCAACTTCTCCCAGGTCTTCGTCATCCGCGGCCTGCCGCTGAGCACCGACGACGTCTCGCTCAACGGCCTGTACGGCGTGACGCCGCGGCAGATCATCGGCACCGAGTCGCTGGAGCGCGTCGAGCTGTTCAAGGGCCCCAACGCCTTCATCAACGGCGTGACGCCCAGCGGCAGCGGCATCGGCGGCGCGGTGAACCTGCAGACCAAGCACGCCGAGGACATCCCCACCCGCAGCCTGAGCCTGGACTACGGCAGCGACAGCCAGGTCGGCGAACACCTCGACCTTGGCCAGCGCTTCGGCGAGGACAACCGCTTCGGCGCGCGGCTCAACCTGGCCCAGCGCGAGGGCGACACCGCCATCGACGACAACGCCCAGCGCTACAAGCTGGCCAGCGTCAACCTCGACTACCGCGGCGAGCGCCTGCGCCTGAGCGGCGACTTCGGCTACCAGAAGCAGCGCATCAACCAGGGCCGCCCGGTGGTCTACGTCGGCAGCGGCGTCACCAGCATCCCCCACGCCCCCGACGCCGACAGCAACTACGGCCAGGCCTGGAGCTACTCGCAGCTGGAAGACAGCTACGGCATGTTCCGCGGCGAATACGACCTCAACGACAACTGGACGGCCTACCTCTCCGGCGGCGCCAAGCACACCCGCGAGAACGGCAGCTACTCCTCGCTGACCTTGAGCGACAACGCCGGAACCGCCGGCGGCGGCACCATGGACGCCACCCACGACGAGGACAACAAGAGCGCCATGGCCGGCCTCAACGGCCGCTTCCACACCGGCCCGGTGAGCCACCAGCTGAACTTCGGCCTGGCCGGCATCTGGGCCGAGCAGCGCAGCGCCTACCGCATGGCCCTGACCAAGTTCCCGGCCAACCTGTACCACCCCGTGCAGGTCGCCAAGCCGGCCACCACCTTCTCCGGCGGCGACTACAACGACCCCGGCATCGTCGGCAAGACGCGCAACCGCAGCGCCGCCGCCTCCGATACCCTGGGCTTTCTCGACGACCGCGTACTGCTGACCCTCGGCGTGCGCCGCCAGAGCATCGGCACCGACGGCTGGAGCTACGCCGGCGTGCGCAACGCCGACTACTGCGAATCCATCACCACGCCGGTGTACGGCATCGTGGTCAAGCCCACCGACTACCTGTCGCTGTACGCCAACCGCATCGAAGGCCTGGCCGCCGGCCCCACCGCGCCCTCCACCGCGGTCAACGTCGGCGAGGTGTTCGCCCCGCAGCGCTCCAAACAGGTCGAGGTGGGCGCCAAGCTGGACTTCGGCAGCTACGGCGGCAACCTGGCGTTCTACCGCATCGAACAGCCCACCAGCGTCACCGACCCGGACACCAAGGTCTTCAGCGTCGACGGCGAGCAGCGCAACCGCGGCGTCGAGCTGAACCTGTTCGGCGAACCGCTGGACGGCCTGCGCCTGCTGGCCGGCGCCACCTGGATCGACACCGAGCTGCGCAACACCGCCGGCGGCGCCAACGACGGCAACCGCGCCATCGGCGTGCCGCAGTTCCAGTACAACCTCGGCGCCGACAGGGACGTGCCCGGCATCGACGGCCTGGCGGTCAACGGCCGCCTGTTGCGTACCGGCGGCCAGTACCTGGACCAGGCCAACAACCTGAGCATCCCGGCCTGGACCCGCGTCGACCTGGGCGCCCGCTACCGCTTCAAGGTGGAACAGCGCGACGTGACCCTGCGCGCCAACCTGGAGAACGTCGCCAACGAGGCCTACTGGGCCTCCACCATCGGCGGCTACCTGACCCAGGGCGAGCCGCGCACCCTGCGGGTGTCCGCCACCGTCGACTTCTGAGGCCCCTGAGGTCGGTGCCGGCCGGGCGAGCCAGTGGCGTCGCCCGGCCTGCGTTCGTTTGGGGGCAGGTCAAAACCTAAAATATAAATTTTTATTGATTTTCAATCAGTTACATTATTTTTCGAATGTAAAATCTTCTGAAAGGTAAGGAAATCCATGCTTTTAAAGAAAAATTTCAATTGAATATCAACTAGTTAAGAGCCACTTCAAGAAACAACTAAAAGAGCTGTAGCTTTTCCCGTCTGCCTCAAGGCGGCCAGATCCCTGGCGGGGCAAGGCCTGTAGCCTGCTCTCGGGTGGCCAGGAGAGCGCCCAAGTTAAAGTCATTTCTGGAATATAAATTTCAATTAAAAATCATGTAGTTATGAATAAAACCTAAAGTCAAAGGTGATGACAGGGGCGCCCATCGCCCCGCAAGGCTGGATCATCCGACACAAAAAGGTCCATGCTTGAACCCTGAAACCCAAAGGCGGAGATCACCCGCATGCGCGAAGCCATCACCCTCGATTTCGTCTCGGACGTCGTCTGCCCCTGGTGCGCCATCGGCCTTTCCGGGTTGCTGGAAGCCATCCAGCGCGTCGACGGCGAGATCGACGTCGAACTGCACATCAAGCCCTTCGAGCTCAATGCCGACATGGCCGCCGAAGGCGAGGACCTGGTCGAGCACCTGCAGCGCAAGTACGGCAGCAGCGCCGAGGACATCGCCAGCAACCACAAGCGCATCCGCGACTTCGGCGAGGAA
Organism: Pseudomonas sp. JH-2; assembly: GCF_036231725.1. NCBI lineage: Bacteria > Pseudomonadati > Pseudomonadota > Gammaproteobacteria > Pseudomonadales > Pseudomonadaceae > Pseudomonas > Pseudomonas sp. JH-2. The sequence goes on from NZ_JAZAQP010000007.1 coordinate 180,904, forward strand.
GTCGGCTTCCACTTCGACCTGCACAGGCGCCAGCGCATCTACAACACCTTCGACGCCCACCGCCTGCTGCACTGGGCCGCCGAACAGGGCCGCGACCTGGCGCTGAAACAGGCGCTGCTGCACGCCTACTTCGGCGAAGGGCGCAACATCAGCGACAGCGGGGAACTGCTGGACCTGGCCGCCGGCGTCGGCCTGGACCCGGTGCGCACCCGCGAGATCCTCGACAGCGACGCCTACGCCAGCGAAGTGATGGAGCAGGAGGAATTCTTCACCAGCCACGGCATCCGCGCCGTGCCGGCGGTGATCATCAACGGCCGCCAGCTGATCTCCGGCGCGCAATCGGCCGACTACTACGAAAAAGCCCTGCGCCAGGTGGCCGAGAAAGGCGAACCGGCACCATAGACGCGAATGCCCCCACCCGCACCATCCCCGTAGGGCACATAACGCCTACGGCGTTATCCGCCAAATCGCGGACGGAGTCCGCTCCTACGCCGGAGAGGGTTGTGGCTCCGTAGGATGGTGTTGAGCGAAGCGATACCCATCGCCATGGCCGCATGGGTTTCGCCAAGGCTCAACCCATCCTACGAAGAGCGCTTCGGTGCAACCGGCAAGACAGTTGCTCCTACGGTTCGAGGAAGCACGGTCGTAGGAGCGGACTCCGTCCGCGATTGGATTCACCGGCCATGCCGGACGTCCCGGTGGCGCGGCCATCGGCGGATAACCGCGAACGGTTATTCGCCCTACGGACATGCAATCCACCGGCAGGCATGGCGTCCGCTCGCCACCCACAAAAAAGCCGGGGACATGCCCCGGCTTTTTCCTACCCATCCCGCCTCAGAGCGCCGACCAGCCGTCGGTCTTGCCGCCCAGCGGCTCGGAATGCTCGGCCAGCAGCTCCTCGTAGCCACCGATGTTCTCGTGGGTGGGCTCCATCACCGGGTAGGCCAGGACCTGCCAGGGGTTGGCCGGGTCGCCGTCATACTCGGAATAGGCCACCTTCTGGCCGTTCTGCAGCAGGAGGATGGCGAAATCCAGCGCCGCCTGCTCTTCCGGGAAGATCACGGCGAATTCCACCTCACGCTCGAACGAAAGGTCCTCGCCATCTTCCTGCAGGGCCCACAGGGCGTCGCCGATCTCGTCGTCGGGGAAGAGTTGCTTGTCGCGGGTCATGTCACAGCTCCAGTAGAAAGGGGGCGCCCGGTCGGGCGCCTGCCCACAAGGATACCTGCCTTGGCGCGACCGCGCCGGAAATATCGGGCGCCGGCCGCGGAAAAGGCAACGGCCCGCTGCACGAGGCAGCGGGCCGCCCTCACCACCGGCCTCAGGCCTGCAACTGGTTGCCGATCGGCAGGGTGCGGATGCGCTTGCCGGTGGCTGCCGCCAGGGCATTGGCCAGGGCCGGCGCCGCCGGCGGCACGCCGGGCTCGCCAACGCCGGTGGGCGCCTCGCTGGACGGCACTATGTGCACCTCCACCGCCGGCATCTCGTTGATCCGCAGCACCTGGAAGTCATGGAAGTTGGACTGCTCCACCACCCCTTCCTTGAGGGTGATGGCGCTGTGCAGGGCCATGGCCAGGCCATAGCCGATGCCGCCTTCCATCTGCGCACGGATCACGTCCGGGTTGATCGCCAGGCCGCAGTCCACGGCGCAGACCACGCGGTCGACCTTGAAGCTCTTGTCGGCCTTCACCGTGACTTCCACCACCTGCGCCACGAAACTGCCGAAGGACTCGTGCACGGCGATCCCGCGTCCGCGCTTCTCGCCTTCCCCGCCGGCCTTCAGCGGCTGCTTCCAGGCGGCCCTTTCGGCCACCAGGTCGAGCACGCCCAGGTGCCGCGGGTACTTCTGCAGCAGCGCGCGGCGGAACTCGTACGGGTCCTTGCCGGCGGCGACCGCGGCTTCGTCGATCAGCGTCTCGGTGGAGTACGCCGTATGGGTGTGGCCCACCGAGCGCCACCACTGGGTGGGCACCTTGATCTCCGGCACCAGGGTCTGCTCCACGTGCAGGTTGGGCACGGCGTAGGGCAGGTCCGCCGCGCCTTCCACCGCCACCTTGTCGATGCCGTCCTTGACCATCACCTTCTCGAAGGGCGTGCCGACGATGAACGACTGTCCCACTAAATGCTGCTGCCAGCCCACCAGGTTGCCCTGGCCATCCAGCGCCAGCCGCGCGCTATGCAGGAAGGCCGGGCGGTAGTAACCGCCGCGGGTGTCGTCCTCGCGGGTCCAGACCATCTTCACCGGGCCCTTGTGGCCGTGCTCGCGGGCCGCCTTGGCGATGGAGACGGCCTCCAGCACGTAGTCCGAGTGCGGGTTGGCGCGGCGGCCGAAGCTGCCGCCGGCGTACAGCTGGGTGATGGCGACCTTCTCCGGGGCGATGCCGAGCAACTGCCCGACGGCCATCTGGTCGCCGGTCTGCCACTGCTCGCCGTTCCAGATCTCGCAGGCGCCGTCGGAGAGTTTGACCACGCAGTTCAGCGGCTCCATCGAGGCATGGGCCAGGTAGGGGAATTGGTACTCGGCCTCGATCAGCCTGGCCGGCTTGTCCAGCGCCTTGGCGATGTCGCCCTCGTTGCGCGCCACCACGCCCGGCTTGGCCGCCAGCTCCCGGTACCTGGCGAAGATCTCGTCGCTGCCCAGGCGGAAGGCGTTGCTCTCGTCCCATTCCACCTGCAGGGCGTCACGGCCCTGGCGCGCGGCCCAGGTGTTCTTCGCCAGCACGGCGACGCCGGCGAAGCGCGAGTCGCTGCCCGGGTACTGCACCACCGCCACCACGCCGGGCACGGCCTTGGCCTTGCTGTCGTCCACCTTCCCCGGCACGCCGCCGAAGCGCGGCGGGTGCGCCACCACGGCCACCAGCATGTCCGGCAGGTGCACGTCCTGGGTGAAGCGCGCCTGGCCATCGGTCTTGTCCTGGCTGTCCTTGCGCGGCAGCCTGACCTGGCCGATCAGCTTGAAATCCTTCGGCGCCTTGAGCTGCACGTCCGCCGGCACCGGCTGTTGGGCCGCCGCCTCGGCCAACTGGCCGAACCCGGCCTTGTGCCCGGAAGCCTTGTGCTCGACCACGCCGTCGTGCACCTCGATCTGCTCGGCCGGCACCTTCCATCGCTGCGCCGCGGCGGCTACCAGCATGGCCCGGGCAGTGGCCCCGGCCTTGCGCATCTGCTCGAAGGAGTTGGCCATGGCGCTGCTGCCGCCGGTGCCCTGCAGGGTGCCGAAGGCCAGGTTGGCGTAGCGCTTGGCGTCCGCCGGGGCGCCCTCGACGCGGACCTTGCTCCAGTCGGCGTCCAGCTCCTCGGCCAGCAGGGTGGCCAGGCCGGTGTAGCTGCCCTGCCCCATTTCCACGTGCTTGGCGATCACCGTCACCGTGTCGTCCGCGGCGATGCGCACGAAGGCGTTGGGTTCGAAGGCCTTGGCCGCGGCGGCCTCGGGGTCGCCGAAGCGGCCCAGCAGCGGCGCGAAGTAGATGCCCAGGGCCAGGCCGCCGGCGCCGCGCAGGAAATGCCGGCGGCTGAGGTTGAGGATGCCGTTGCCGGCGTCTTCCGGCTCGAGGCTGGCTCGTTGCTGCAGGTCTGCCATGTCGAGTCTCCTCAGGCCAGGTTCTGCGCGGCTTCGTGGATGGCCGCGCGGATGCGTACGTAGGTGGCGCAGCGGCAGATGTTGCCGCCCATGGCCGCGTCTATGTCGGCGTCGCTGGGGCTCTTGTTGCCGGCCAGCAGCGCCGTGGCGGACATGATCTGGCCGGACTGGCAGTAGCCGCACTGCACCACGTCCAGCTTGCGCCAGGCCTCCTGCACCGCCTTGCCGGCGGGTTGCCCGGCCACCGCCTCGATGGTGGTGACCTGCTTGCCGGCCACCGTCGCCAGGGGCGTCACGCAGGAGCGCGTGGGCTGGCCGTCGACGTGCACGGTGCAGGCCCCGCACAGGGCCATGCCGCAGCCGTACTTGGTGCCGGTGAGCAAGGCGACGTCGCGCAGCGCCCAGAGCAGGGGCATTTCCCCGGGCGCGTCGAATTCATGGTCCTTGCCGTTGAGTTTCAGCTTGATCATCAGGCGCTCACCTCTTGGTTCGGGTGATGTGGAAATGCGGAGCCAAGGCCGCTCCGTGGGAATGGATTCAGCCTAGGCGCTTCCCCGGCCGAATGCCGCGACGATACGGGAAAAGCCCGCCCAGTGGCTTGCCCGGTCCTGCGCAGGCTTGCCCGATCCTGCGCTGGATGCGGCCGGGTTCCAGGAAGCACGGTCGTAGGAGCGGACTCCGTCCGCGATTGAATTCACCGGCCGCGCCGGACGCCCCGGTGGCACGGATGGCGGCGGATAACCGCGAACGGTTATTCGCCCTACGCCCCACCCACACCGTTCCCCTGTAGGAGCGAGCTTGCTCGCGAACAGCTTCGGCACGGGGTTTGTTCGCGAGCAAGCTCGCTCCTACGAAAAGCGGGTGCGCAGAAACGCCGAAGCCACTCCGGGGGAGTGGCTTCTGGCATTGCGCGGGACGGCGGGTCAGTCGGCGACCTTCATCACCACCCGGCCGCCGCTGGGGCAGCTTTCCATGTAGTTGCTGGCCTCGCGGAACCTGGCGAAGTCGAAGACCTTGTCGATGCTCGGCTTGAGCAGTTGGTCGGCGGTCATCTGGTTGATCGCCTGCAGCGCCCGCTGCACCGCCTCGTCGTTGCGCGTCAGGCCGATTTCCGGCTGGCCGGTGAAGTCCAGCACGCAGTGGCGGTAGAACTGCAGGTGCTTCTTGAAGGCCGCGCAGGCCGGGAAGGTGGCGTCGTTGCCGCCGTTGATGCCGTAGAGGATCAGCTTGCCGCGCGGCGCGGCGACGTCGCCCAAGAGCTTCATCTGCGGGCCGGCGCACTGGTCCAGGACCACTTCCACGCCCTTGCCGTCGGTGAAGCGCTCGACTTCCAGCACCAGGTCCTGCTCCTCGGTGTAGATCACCTTGTCGGCGCCCAGGCTGCGGATGAAGTCGCGGGTGTTCTCGTGGCTGGTGGTGGCGATGACCTTGGCACCCAGGGCCTTGGCCAGCTGGATCGACTGCGGCGCCAGGCAGTGCCCGGCCTCGGTGATCAGCACGTGCTGGCCCGGCTGCAGCCTGGCCAGCTCGACCAGGGCGAAGTAGGCGTACAGCAGGCCGGTATAGTGCACCGCGGCCTCGACCGGGGTGAGGTTGTCCGGGTAGCGCGTCAGCGAGGTGCGCGGCATCACCACGTAGTCGCCCCAGGCCGGGTACTGGTTCGGCGAATCGGCCGGGAAGCTGGCCACGGCCATGCCGGGCGCAAGATCGCTGACGTTCGCGCCCACGGCCTCGACCACGCCAGCCAGTTCGTAGCCGATCCCGGCGGGCAGCTGGGCCTGGTCGGGCGCCAGGTTCTGCCGCCAGAGCACGTCGCGCCAGCTCACGCCCAGCGCCTGGGTGCGGATCAGGACTTCATCCGGCCCCGGTTGCGGGGTCGGGACTTCCTCGAGTTTGAGTACCGAGGCATCACCGAACTGGTGGAAACGGATCATGCGGGACATCACATACCTCGCCGTTGATGCTTTATAGCCACGGACTCTATCCGGGCTTTCTTGTGCTTGCTACCCACCGCTATCGATAGTCGACATAAATGCCGATGATTCCGCAGGCATATCAGTCGCGTAGGCCGGAACACCAGACGGCGCTCGAAAAATGCGGCCTTGCAGGAGGGAAGCATAACGGCTGTTGAACGTCTTGCTAAGGAAGAATGCGGAAAATGATCAAGGACTTATCTGTCAGACCTTGACGCCAGACGCGCCGCGCTTCACTTTTCCCCCATCGTCAGGGAGAGCCCATGAACCGCAACGACCTCCGCAAGGTTGACCTCAACCTGTTGATCGTCTTCGAAACGCTGATGCACGAACGCAGCGTGACCCGCGCCGCCGAGAAGCTGTTCCTCGGCCAGCCGGCGATCAGCGCGGCCCTGGCGCGCCTGCGCAACCTGTTCGACGACCCGCTGTTCGTCCGCACCGGCCGCAGCATGGAGCCCACCGCCCGGGCCCAGGAGATCTTCGGCCACCTGTCGCCGGCGCTGGACTCCATTTCCACCGCCCTGAGCCGTGCCGCCGACTTCGACCCGGCCACCAGCAAGTCGGTGTTCCGCATCGGCCTGTCCGACGACGTGGAGTTCGGCCTGCTGCCGGCGCTGCTGCGCCGCCTGCGCTCCGAGGCGCCGGGCATCGTCCTGGTGGTGCGCCGCGCCAACTACCTGTTGATGCCGCAACTGCTGGCCTCCGGCGAGATTTCCGTGGGCGTCAGCTACACCGACGAGCTGCCGGCCAACGCCAAGCGCAAGACACTGCGCCGCAGCAAGTGGAAGGTGCTGCGCGCCGATTCGGTGCCCGGCCAGCTGAGCCTGGACGACTACTGCACCCGACCCCATGCCATGGTGTCCTACGCCGGCGACCTGGAAGGCTTCGTCGACGAGCAGCTGGCCGCGGTGGAGCGCAAGCGCCAGGTGGTGCTGGCGGTGCCGCAGTTCAACGGCCTGGGCGCCCTGCTCGCCGGCACTGACCTGATCGCCACGGTGCCGGACTACGCGGCCCTGGCGCTGACCGCCGCCGGCGGCCTGCGCGCCGAGGAACCGCCCTTCACCCCGCGCCCGGCGGAATTGTCCATGGTCTGGCGCGGCGCCCAGGACAACGACCCGGCCGAGCGCTGGCTGCGCTCGCGCATCAGTATGTTCGTCGGCGATCCCGACAGCCTGGTCTGAGGCCGTTCGGCGCAGTTCCGGTTTCGGGGTTAGAATGACGGGCAACATGTCATTCGATCCAGGACCAGCCCCATGCGCTACCCCGACGACCACAAGGCCCAGACACGCCAGCGCATCATCGACGAGGCCTCACGGCGTTTCCGCAGCGAAGGCGTCGAAGCCACCGGCCTGCAGACCCTGATGAAGGCCCTGGGGCTGACCCACGGTGGTTTCTACGCGCACTTCAAGTCCAAGGAAGAGTTGGTGGAGATCGCCCTGCAGGCGGCCTCCGACCAGCTCGCCGAGGTGGCCGGCGAGACCTTCCTCGAGCCGAACGCGCTGGCGAACTTCATCGACGACTACCTCTCCGAGCAGCATCGCGACCACCCCGAGCGCGGCTGCCCCTTCCCCACCCTGAGCGCCGAACTGGGCGCCCGCGGCCGCCCCAGCCCGACCACCGACCGGGCCCTGACCCAGCGCCTGGAGCGGCTGGAGAAGGTCCTGCCCGCGGAACATCCGGCGGACCAGGCGGTGGCGACCCTGGCCACCCTGGTCGGCGCCCTGCTGCTGTCGCGCAGCGTGGCCGACCCGGCATTGTCCGAACGCATCCTGGAAAGCACCCGGCGCTACCTCAAGCGCGATATCGCGGGCGAACTGTAGGAGCGGGCCCTGCCCGCGATTTCGCGCGCAGGGCGCGCTCCTACAGGGGAATAGCGTGGGTGGGGCGACGTAGGGCGAATAACCGTTCGCGGTTATCCGCCGTTGGTCGCGCCACCGGGGTGTCCGGCGCGACTGGTGAATCCAATCGCGGACGGAGTCCTACGTCCGTGCTTCCTGGAGCCGTAGGAGCGGACTCCGTCCGCGATTTGGCGGATAACGCCGTAGGCGTTATGCGCCCTACGGGGTCGATTCCACCTGCACGCCGTAGCGCTCCGCCGGCAGGCGGCCGGAGAGGAAGGGCGCCAGGTTCTGCCGCGCGCGGGTGTAGGCCTCGAAGTCCCGCATGTCGGGCAGCGCCGGGATGGTGATGAGCTCGCCCAGGTCCAGCCCGGCCAGGGCAGCGTCGACCATGTGGCCGACTTCCATGAGGATGTCTTCCGGGACGTCGGTGCCCGAGCGGTCCCAGATTTCCGTGCGGGTGGCGCCCGGCAGCACCGCCTGCACGCGCACGCCCAGGGGCGCCAGTTCCTGCTGCAGCGAGATGCTCAGGTTGAGCAGGAAGGCCTTGGTGCCGCTGTACACGCCGTTGAACTGCTCCGGCGCCAGGGCCAGGATCGAGGTGAGGTTGACGATGGTGCCCCGCCCCTGCGCGGCGAAGGCCTTGGCCGCACAGCCGGCCAGGCGTGCCGAGGCCAGCACGTTGAGGGTGATCATCTGCTCCAGCTGGTCCAGCCCCGCCTCCACCATGCTGCCCTTGACCGCCATCCCGGCGTTGTTCACCAGCATGTCGATGCCGGCGTCCCCGGCCAGGCGCGCTTCCACCCGGGCGCGCTCCTTCGGTTCGGTCAGGTCCGCCGGCAGTATGTCGACATCCACCCCGTACTCGGCCTGCAGGCAGGCGGCCAGGGCCGTCAGCCGTGCCCGGTCGCGGGCCACCAGCAGCAGGTCGTGGCCCCGCTCTGCCAGGCGCTGGGCGTAGGCCGCGCCTATGCCGGCGGAAGCGCCGGTCACCAGTGCGCAACCTTTACTGTTCTTGCTCATCTCGTCACTCCAGGCCCTCGCGGCCCCCATCGTTCGAAACCTGGCGCGCGCACCGGGCGCGCAGCCGCCGTCACCCCCGGATGCTAGGGATATGCCCCGGCGGGTCAATCGCCCGAAAAGACGACGGCAGTTGGAGCGACAGGCCCCGCCCCACGGGCCCTGCGGCGATTAGATTGCCCATTCTAGAGTGCCGGGCGGATGCTGGCCGCGACCGTCGCCAGACAAGAACAAGCCGGGGCGATTCGAACCCACTCTGCCTGTTCTGCGGTCGGGAGCCGCTCCCGACGGGAGGTCTCATGCGATTACGCTGCTTTTTCCTGGGCTGCCGCTGGAGCGAGGGCGTGCCCACCCGCGTGGGCGAGGTGCTGATGCTCCACCAGCGCTGCAGCCATTGCGGCGCACAACGCTACCTGAGCACGGAGGAAGCGGAGCCGGAGGTCGTCGACCCCGGCGCCTGAAAAAAAGCCCGACCGGGCGCCGCCAGCAGGCGGCGCCCGGCGTTTTCAGCGGATGAAGGCCTGGCTGGTGGTGATTGCCATGTCGCCGCCGGGCAGCTTCAGGTCGCCGATGCGCTCCAGGCTGTCGGCGTCGAAGATCGCCACGTCGTTCAGGGTGCCGGTCAGGTACAGCTTGGTGCCGGCCTTGTTGGCGGTCAGGCAATAGTAGGAGTGGTCGAGGTTGGCCGCCTTCTCCAGCTTCTGCGCCTTGATGTCGTACTTGACCAGGCGGTTGAGCACGCCGTACATCACGTTGCGGTCTTTCGGCGAGCGGATGCCGCTGAAGTACACCTCGGTGACCGGGCCGAAGTCGACGGTCTCGGTCTTGCCGGTGGCCAGGTCGATGTTGAAGAAGCCGTACAGGTAGTCGGCGGTGGCCGGGTCCTGCTTGGCGTCCTTGAACTTCGCGGTGGTGTACAGCAGCGAGAAGTCACGCGGGTAGGTCTGCTGGTTCCACACGTAGAGCACGTCCGGCGCCGCGTAGTTCGGGCGCTTCCAGTTGCGGCTGGGGATCAGCACGTCGAACTTGCCGGTCTTCACGTCCACCTTGTAGATGTCCGGGCCGGCCACGTACAGGGTGCCGTCGTCGCCGGTCTGCATGATGGTCAGTTGGCGCGGCGCGGGGAAGGTGCGGATCGGCTTGGCGTCCATGCCGCCATCGGCGGCGTAGACCTGCAGGCGCGGCTGCTGCACCTCGTAGTGCTCGGCGAGGATCAGCGTCGGGTTGGCGATGGCGTAGACCTCCTTGCCGTCGTGGCTGACGGTCATGGAGAACATCGAGCGCGCGTTCTCGCCCGCCTTCTGCGCGATGGTGGCATGGAACACCGGCTTGCAGTCGTCCAGCTGCAGGCCGTAGATGTCCGCGTAGTGGTTGCTCAGCACGTAGGCGATCTTGCGGTCCGGCGACAGCTGGATCATGCCCGGGCCGTAGGCGCCGGGAACGGTACAGGTCTTGTAGAGCTTGTCGGTCTGCATGTCGATGACGTGCAGGTTGTTCGGGTAGTTGGTGGACACCAGGTACTCGTGGCCACTTTCCAGGGCCTTGTCCTCGTTGGCGGCGGCTGCGGCGTGCAGCGCGCAGGCCAGCGAGAGGCCACCGAGGACGGCGGCGAATGCTTTTCTGGACATGCAGTGCTTCCTCTTGTTCTTCTGTCCGCTCATTTGTCGTCCGGGAATACGGTGCCGAGGTTGCGCCAGTTCTCCGCGGAGGCCTGGGCGTCCTTGTTCCAGTCGGGGTAGGTGCTCATCATGTCCGGCACCTGGGCCGGCCACCAGCAGGGGTCGGAGCAGCCGTAGAGGTCGGCCTCCATCGGCTGGCACAGCGAGGAGACGCCGCCGAACACGTCGATCTCCCAGCCCGGGTCGGTGGTGGAGGCGCAGCCGGCGACCGAGTTCATCGCCACCACGTCCTCGATGCGGTCCTCGGCGGCAGCCTGCTCCAGCTGCTGTGCCTTGTTGTTGATCGCTTTGAGATGTTTCATGTCAGTGCGCCTTCCGCGGAGTGATGTGGCGGTCGATGAAGCTGGGGTTCGAGGCCATGATCCGGCTGTAGACCTCGATGCCGAAGTCCACCCAGTCCCTCATCAGTTCGCAGTAGTGGTAGGTGGGGTGCGCCGGGTCGCCGTAGCGCGCGTAGCTCTCGTGGTAGCAGCCGCCGGAACACAGGTTGCGGATGCGGCAGCTGGCGCAGCCGGTGTCGGTGCGGTCCAGGCGTTGCGAGAGGAAGTCGTTCAGCTCGGCCTGCTTGACCCCGGCGTGCACGTTGCCGAAGGTCGGCAGCGAGGAGCCGGTGAAGCGGTGGCACAGGTTCAGCTCGCCCTTGTGGTCCACCGCCAGCATCTTCAGCCCGGCGCCGCACGGCAGGGCCTTCTTCTGGCCCTCGTGGATGTCGGTGATCAGCTGGTGCAGGTTGGAGAAGCCGATGTTGCGCCCCTCCAGCGCCTCCGCCAGGTAGCGGCGGCCCAGGGCCTTCATGTTGGCGAAGACCTGCTTGAGCTCCTCGCCGGTCAGGTTGAAGCTGCTGATGTCGCCCGAGGTCACCGGGGCGAAGCCGACCTCGGCGAAGCCCAGTTCGTTGAACAGGTGGTCCCAGATGGTCTCGACGTCGGTGACGCCGGTGGTCAGGGTCACCCGCGCGCCCACCGGGCGGCTGTTGTAGCGCGACAGCAGCATGTCGGCCTTGCGCCGCACCACGTCGTAGGTGCCCTGCCCGCCCACGGTGATGCGGTTGCGGTCGTGCACGGTCTTGGGCCCGTCGATGCTGACGGACAGGCCGAAGCGGTGGGCGTTGAGCCAGTCGACGATCTCTTCGGTGAGCAGCGTGGCGTTGGTGGTCATGACGAAGTCCACCACCTTGCCCAGCTCGCCGAAGCGGCGCTCGCAGTAGGCCACCATGTGCTCGATCAGCGGCCGGTTGGACAGCGGCTCACCACCGAAGAACACCACGGTGTAGCGCTTCTCGTCGGGCGATTCCCTGAGCAGCATCTCCACCGAGGCCTCGGCGGTTTCCGCGCCCATCTTCTTGCCGGCGGAGGGCTTGTCCAGGTCTTCCTTGTAGCAGTAGGTGCAGCTGAGATTGCAGCCGGTGTTGACGTTCAGCACCACGGTGTTGAGCGCGGTGCGGTCGACTTTCTTGATGCCGATTTCAGGGGTGAGCGGCGAGCCGTCGCTGACCAGCTCCAGCGCGATCAGCTCGCGCAGGGTCTCGTCGATCTCGTTGGCCTCGAAGCGCCCGGCCAGGCGCTGCGTCAGCTCGTCCGGCGAGCAGGCGTGCCCGCGCAGGGCATCGATGATCCCGCCGGTCAGCTCGTCGCTGGCGAACAGCGAGGAGCTGGGGATGTGGAACAACAGGCGGTCGGCGTCCACCCGCACTTCGTGCAGGTTGCGCTCGACCAGATTCAAGATGGCGCCCATGGCGACCTCCCGGAACTTGCTTGGTACGCCCCGCCCGCGGGCGGGGGTTCATGCGTTCAGTTCATCCGAACCCGTGTGACGCGGTGGATCACGGGATCGGCGGGTTGTTCCAGCGCTGCACGGTGACGATCATGTGGCCTTCGCCCTGGTGCGTCTTGCCGGCGTCGTCCACGGCGGCGATCACCTTCAGGTTGCCGGCGTTGTTGGTCATCATCTTGCGCTCGGGGTTGGGGCCGGCGTCGCCCGGGGTGAACACGCCGCTGGCGGCGTCCATCACACCGGCGAACTTGACGTCCTGGTCCTCTTTCGCACGGTCGTCGAAGGGCTCCACCGACCACGTGGCCGGGAACACGCCGATGCGGAACGGCTTGCCGTCGGCGCCCTTGCCCCAGGCCTCGGCGTCGAAGCTGCCCTGCACCTTGGGCGTGGAGCCGCCGTTGCCTCCGATGCGCGAGACGGAGAACTCCGGCACCACCTTGACCTCGGCGATGTCCTTGTAGACCGCCAGGCTGCCGCCCTTGGCAGTGCCGACGCTGACCTCGCGCTCGCCGGCCGCGGCCGCGGCGTCGGCCTTGACCTTCACGGTCACGCGTTCGGGGGTTTCGGACACCACGGAGACCACCTCCACGCCCTTGCCGAACGACGGCTTGCCCTTCAGCCCGCTGCCGATGACGCTGACCTCGGTCTCGCTGCCGGCCTTCAGGTACGCCGGCTGCACGCCCAGCACGTGGCTGGTGCCGTTCTGCGCGGCGACGAAGTCCAGGCCGAGTTCGTCATGGGCCTTGTCGAACATGCGGCCCTGCATCTGGCCCTTCAGCGCGGCGAACACCTGGCGCATGGTCACGTCGCCCACGGTGACGTTGCCGCGCCATTCGAAGCCGTTGTACAGCACCGCGCTGCCCTCGCCGTTGAACGGGGTGCCGTCGGCGTACTGGCCCTTGACGCTGAGCTTGAACTGGTCGTCGGCGCCGCCGCTGACATTCATGGTGCCGGCCACGTCGCCCTTGCCCGGCATGTGCCCGGCGAAGCTCCATTCCCCGGCCAGGGACTCGGCCTTCGGCCGGTTCTTCTGCCAGTCGCTCCAGGCCTTGCTGTCCAGCGGGAAGCGCTTGGCCAGTTCCGGGACCATCTCCTTCTTCGCCAGGTCGAACCAGTCGCGGTCGCGGGACAGCGCCTGGTATTCCAGCGACGGCCAGCGGCCCAGGTGGAAGTTCACCAGCTTCTCCCACTCCGCCGCCGGGCGGCGCTGCAGGGCGATGCGCGCGGCCGAGTGGCAGCGGGCGCACATCTGCTCGAAGTTGCTATCGAAGTGCTCGACGGTGTTCAGCCGGCGCTCCAGGGCGTAGCGCACGCCATCGGTCTCGCTGGGCGCCAGGCCCTGCTTGTCGGCGAGGAACTTGACCACCGCGCGGCGATCCTCGTCGCTGATCTTCAGGCCGTACATCACCTGCATCCGCGCGATGCTCATCAGCCAGCCCTCCGGCGTCTTGCGCTGGTGGCTGATGCGGCTCAGGGAATTGTTGCCCTCTGGGGTGTGGCACGCCATGCACTTGGCGTTGATGATGGTCTGGCCATCGGCGGCGTGGGCCGGCTGCTGCAGGGCCATGGCCATTGCGGCCAGGGTTCCGGCGCCCAGGTAGTGCCGAAGTCGTGTCATCTTCAAGATCAGGCCTCCTCGGTGTTTCTTGTTGAAATTGTTCTGTGCCCACCGCTGGGCGAACAGCTGGTTCCGTCTAGCTCTCCAGCTGTTTAGCAGGTTGTGTGCCACTACTGCGCAAGCCCCGCCGAATCAGGCCTTCGACGGATTTGCGGGCCACCCTGCGACAAGTTGGCACGTCTAATTTCGCGATTGCTGTCTAACTCTGAGACAAGCCCTCGGGACGCGCCTGGGATGCAGTATGGACGCGCTTGCGCGATGTGCCCGCGCCGGGCAGCAGCAAGGCGCCGAGCAGCATGCAGGCCAGCCCGGTCCAGACGAACGACAGCAGCGGGTAGCGGCGGATCACCACCAGGCTCTCGATGGCCTCGCCCTTCTGCCCCATCAGCCGCGGCGAGGCCGGCACCCACACCTGCAGGTCGCCCAGCCAGCCGCGGATGATGAAGGGGTGCAGCACGTAGCCGCGGTCCGAGGCGAAGCGCGCGTAGTGGTAGTCGAGGATCTCGCACAGTTGCCGCACCGGGCCCTGGTAGGCCGGCGGGTTGCCGCGGCTGTCCTGGAACAGCGCATGGCCCTCCAACTGGCGGCCGCCGTCGCGCAGCTCCACCCGCGCCACCGAGTGGTAGCCGGCGCGATCCGCCCGGGTGCTGTCGGGCAGCACCCGCAGCTGCATGCCGTTGGCCAGCGCCTGCCATTGCTCGAAGGAGGCCCCCGGCGGGATGGTCACCTGCAGGTAGGTGTTCAGCGCCGTGGCGGCCAGCCCGCCGACTAGGGCGACCACCGCGCCGCCATGGATCAGCGCCACGCCGCCGCTGTAGCGCAGGTTGCCCAGGCGCCGGCTGCGCCACAGGGCGAGCACGCACCAGAAGGCGCAGGACGCCAGCAGGAAGGCCCCGCCCAGCAACGCCGCGTCCAGCCAGGGCAGCACCACCACGACGTTCTGCGAAAGCATGCCCTGGCCGCTGTAGCCGGCGCTCAGCCAGCCGCCATGCCAGCCCACCAGCAGCATGGCCACGGCCATCGCCAGGCTCGCCGCCAGCGCCAACCTGGGCCAGCCGCTGCGGCGCAGGAAGCTGTAGCCGCCGATCAGCCCGAGCAGGCCCAGCAGCGGCAGCAGCCAGCGCACCAGGCCGTAGCCGTCCACGTCCCACTGGTCGAAGGCGCGGCGCAGGCCGTTCATCTCGTCGGTGGTGGCCCAGGCGGTGAGCGTCTCGAAGAACGGCTTGAGGTCGCCCGGGCGCTCCAGCCCCAGCCATTCGTAGAGGTGCGCCTGCAGCAGCGCGCCCAGGGCCAGCAGCGCGCTGCCGGCGAACAGGTAGATGGCCACGTCCAGGGTCCAGTCCGAGCGGGCCTTGCGCCCTGCCCCGCGGCGCGCCCGCAGCGTCGCCCAGCCGGCCAGCGCCAGCAGTGCCGCGGCCAGGCCCAGGTGGGCCAGCCAGGAGGTGGTGCCTATGTAGCGGTGCGAGCTGGCCAGCACCGTGCTGCGCGTCACCGCCATGGCGCCGCAGGCCATGGCCGCAGCCAGCAGGCTGAGCCATGGCAGCAGGCGCCGGTTGGCCCCGTCCGGGCGCCAGCGCCGCGCGCCGTGCAGCACCGCGCCGAGCAGCGCCCAGACCACGAAGGCCGAGGTCTGCACCGGGTCCCAGTGCCATAGCTGGCCGAAGGTGAAGTCCTCCATGGCCCAGGCCATGCCCGCGCCTATGCCGGCGCTGAGCACCAGCCAGGCGCGCCGGCCGTAGCGCAGGGCCACCGCGCCATAGGCCTCGCCGCCACCGCCCAGGGCATCCAGCGCCGCCCCGGCCGGCGCCAGGGCCCAGGCGTAGGCGGCCAGCACCAGGGGCGCGTGGAAGGCCATCCAGAAGGTCTGCAGGTGGGCGTTCATGCCCTGGTTGGGCTGCGCCGCCAGCCAGTCCGCCGGGGTGGCGGAAAAGGGCCCGAGCCAGGCCGCGGTGGCTGCGTACCAGGCGGCCACCAGCGCCCCGCAACGCCCGGCCCAGCCGGCCTGGCGCGCCTGGCCGGCGGCGATGGCCGTGCAGAAGGTGGCCAGCAGCAGCACGGTGCCCTCGTCGCCGCCCCAGAGGTTGGCCATCTTCAGGTAGCCGGGCAAGGCGGCGCTGCTGTAGAGCCAGGCGTAGCGCAGCTGGAAATGGTCGGCCAGCAGGTGCAGGGCCAGCGCCAGGCAGGCGCCGCACAGCGCCCCCAGGGCCAGCGGCCAGGCCAGGGCGCGCCACCGGGGCCGCGCGGCGCCCAGGGCGATGAGCACGGCGCTGGCCCACAGCCAGGCATTGCCCAGCAACGGCAGGAACCACAGCAGCAGGCAGGTGGCGACAAAGGCGCCAAGCCCGGGGAACACGGGCGATGGGGTGAACGTCCTCTTCAAATCGGGCCTCCTTGGAATGCTTCCCGCCTGTGTTCGCGGGAATGCGCCTCCGGGCCTCTACATATTGTGTGCCAGCAGCGAAAAGACCTTGCATGACAGTCGCTTGGCGCAAGGCCAGGGGCCACGCGGCGTTGCAATTCGCGACAGCCATTGCAGCCTGAGACAGCACCCTTGGTTCTAGCCGATCCGCCGCGGCTGGATATCTGGAAGATGGCGTTTATGCTTCTAGATGGCCCGCACGCCTTGCCGGGCCAGCCTGAAGCCTGTCTGCAGTCTCGCTTCGACTATCCGTGTTCCGCTGCATCAACCCCATGGCCCGAGTGCGGCAACGGTGGTTAAGGACTCCGGCCCATCACAAGAACAAGACGGAGAAGAACATGGCGCAGACCTACAGCCCGGCCGCGGGCAACACACCCCACAACGGCATCACCCGGGAGGAGCGCAAGGTCATCTTCGCCTCCTCCCTGGGCACCGTCTTCGAGTGGTACGACTTCTACCTCTACGGCTCGCTCGCGGCGATCATCGCGAAGCACTTCTTCGCCGGGGTCAACGAGACGACGGCCTTCATCTTCGCCCTGCTGGCCTTCGCCGCCGGCTTTGCGGTGCGCCCCTTCGGCGCCATCGTGTTCGGCCGCCTGGGCGATCTGGTGGGGCGCAAGTACACCTTCCTCATCACCATCGTCATCATGGGCATCTCCACCGCAGTGGTGGGCATGCTGCCCAGCTATGCCAGCATAGGCGTGGCGGCGCCGGTCATCCTGATCAGCCTGCGCCTGCTGCAGGGCCTGGCGCTGGGCGGCGAGTACGGCGGCGCGGCGACCTACGTGGCCGAGCACGCGCCCCAGGGCAAACGCGGCTTCTTCACCTCGTGGATCCAGACCACCGCCACCCTCGGCCTGTTCCTCTCGCTGCTGGTGATCATGGCCTGCCGCACCTCCCTGGGCAACGAGGCCTTCGAGGCCTGGGGCTGGCGCATCCCCTTCCTGCTCTCCATCGTGCTGCTGGCCATCTCGGTGTACATCCGCCTGCAACTCTCCGAGTCGCCGGTGTTCAAGCGCATGAAGGAGGAAGGCAAGGCGTCCAAGGCGCCGCTGACCGAGTCCTTCGCCCGCTGGGACAACCTCAAGGTGGTGATCATGTCGCTGCTCGGCGGCACCGCCGGCCAGGCGGTGGTCTGGTACACCGGGCAGTTCTACGCGCTGTTCTTCCTGCTGCAGACGCTGAAGATAGACGCGCAGACCGCCAACCTGCTGATCGCCGGCTCGCTGTTGCTGGGCACGCCCTTCTTCGTGTTCTTCGGCAGCCTGTCCGACCGCATCGGGCGCAAGAAGATCGTCATGGCCGGCTGCATCCTCGCCGCCCTGACCTACTTCCCGATCTTCAAGGGCCTGACCGAGTTCGGCAACCCCGACGTGTTCGCCGCGCAGGAGAAGAACCCGGTCACCGTGGTCGCCGACCCGTCCGCCTGCGCCTTCCAGTTCGACCCGGTGGGCAAGGCCAAATTCACCAGCTCCTGCGACCAGGCCAAGAGCCTGCTGGCGAAGAAGGCCATTCCCTACCAGAACGTCAAGGCCGAGAGCGGCGCCGTGGCCCAGGTGCACATCGGCGACAAGGTGATCGCCAGCTTCGAGGGCGGCGGCCTGGCGGCGGCGGACTTCAAGGCGCAGTCCGAGGCCTTCACCGCGCAGATGGGCACCGCCCTCAAGGACGCGGGCTACCCCGAGAAGGCCGACCCGGCCAAGACCAACCACCTGGCGGTCCTGCTGCTGCTCACCGTGCTGGTGATCTACGTGACCATGGTCTACGGCCCCATCGCCGCCTGGCTGGTGGAACTCTTCCCGGCGCGCATCCGCTACACCTCCATGTCGCTGCCCTACCACATCGGCAACGGCTGGTTCGGCGGCTTCCTGCCCACCGTGGCCTTCGCCATGGTGGCCGCCACCGGGGACATCTACTACGGCCTCTGGTACCCCATCGTCATCGCGGTGATGACGGCCATCCTCGGCACCTTCTTCCTGCCGGAAACCAAGGACCGCGAAATCCACCACGCCTGAGCCGCAACCCTGCCTCGAAACAGCCCGCCCCGTGCGGGCTGTTTCGTTCGGGGCTGCTACCTGTTCCAGCGATGCTGACAGCCGATTCCAGCGATTGTGATCCGCCTCGCTGATGTTTACCCAAGGCTTTCCGGACTCCTCCTATTTACTTGTGATGCCAAGACCATCGAGCCTCGGGCCAGGCACATTGCTCAGCACCAGTCTGCTGCTACATCAGTGCCTCACATCATCAAGAGAGGTGCTTCAATGGCCATCGGATACTTCATTCGTTGCGGGGACAAGACCAGCTGTGGTGGTGTGGTGCTGGAAGCCGATACGCGCGTCATGATGTTCGGCGTTGCCCGTGCGCG
>NZ_JAZAQP010000008.1:0-191711 GCF_036231725.1 Pseudomonas sp. JH-2
GCAAGCCTTTTTGGTTCCTTTTTGCGGGGGTGGCCTTCCACCGTTTGACAAAAGGGACTCGCCCGAGGGGGCGAAACAAGAGACATCAACGCACTCGGAGCGACGCGTTACACCAAGCCCCCAAGCCATTGCGTTCCCGCGTTCGCGGGAATGACAAGGTTAAGGGAGGAGCAGGAGGCCAAGGTTCGCGTAGGGCGAATAACCCGCCGTTAGCCGCCACACCGGTGTTCGATGGCGGCGGATAACGCCGTAGGCGTTATGCGCCCTACGGCACCGCCCTGAACCGTAGGGCGAATAACCGTTCGCGGTTATCCGCCGTTGGCCGCCACACCGGCATTCGACGGCGGCGGCGTGGCTCAACGCCCGTCCACGCCCTCGCGGTCGCGGAAGCCCAGCAGGTAGAGGATGCCGTCCAGGCCCAGGGTGGAGATGGCCTGCTTGGCCGACTGCTTGACCAGCGGCTTGGCGCGGAAGGCCACGCCCAGGCCGGCCAGGCCGAGCATCGGCAGGTCGTTGGCGCCGTCGCCCACGGCGATGGTCTGCTCCAGCTGCAGGCCTTCCTTCGCCGCCAGTTCGCGCAGCAGGTCGGCCTTGCGCTGGGCGTCGACGATCGGCTCGACGGCCACGCCGGTGACCTTGCCGTCGACGATCTCCAGCTCGTTGGCGAAGACGTAGTCGATGCCCAGTTTCGCCTGCAGCTGGCGGGCGAAATAGGTGAAGCCGCCGGAGAGAATGGCGGTCTTGTAGCCCAGGCGCTTGAGCTCGGCGAACAGCGTCTCGGCGCCCTCGGTCAGGCGCAGCGAGGCGCCGATCTCTTCGAGCACGTCCTCGGACAGGCCCTTGAGCAGCGCCAGGCGCTCCTTGAAGCTGGCGCGGAAGTCCAGCTCGCCGCGCATGGCGCGCTCGGTGATCTCGGCGACCTTCTCGCCGACGCCGGCGGCCTTGGCCAGCTCGTCGATGACCTCGGCCTCGATCAGCGTCGAGTCCATGTCGAACACCGCCAGGCGGCGGTTGCGGCGGTACAGCGAGTCGCGCTGGAAGGCGATGTCGACGTTCAGCTCCTGGGCCACGCTGAGGAACTCGGCGCGCAGCGCCACCGGGTCGGCCGGTTCGCCGCGCACGGAGAACTCGATGCAGCCCTTGCCGCGCTCGGCCGGCATGTCCAGCGGCATGCGCCCGGACAGGCGGTCGATGTGGTCGATGTTCAGCCCGTACTTGGCGGTGATCGAGCTGACCCGCTGCAACTGCTCGGCGGTCACCCGGCGCGTCAGCAGGGTGACGATCTGGCGCGGCTTGCCCTGGCCGCCGACCCATTGCTGGTAGTCGGCCTCGGAAACGGGGGTGAAGCGCACCTGCTGGTCGAGTTCGTAGGCGGTGAAGAGCACGTCCTTGAGGACCGCGGAGGCCCGCTCGGTGTCGGGGATCTCCACCAGGATGCCGAAGGACAGGGTGTCGTGGATCACCGCCTGGCCGATGTCGAGGATGTTCACCCCGCCCTGGGCCAGCACGCCGGTGATGGCCGCGGTGAGGCCGGGGCGGTCTTCCCCGGTGATGTTGATCAGGACGATTTCGCGCAAGGCGCAGTCTCCGCCATGGAAAAAGCGCACATTCTACCGCCTTTCTCGGCCGTCGCCTCGCCCGCCGGCGGCACAACCGCCGATCGGATCGTGCGCGCCGGCCGGATCACGGGCGGACCGGCGCTTTGCCCCTTCCCAGGGCGCCGTTATACTGCCGGGACTGTCCTTTCATAGAAGACCGAGCCCGCTGTGACCCGGCCCACGTCCGTCAAGCCCGACAATTTCTTCCTGTTGCTGTACCACGCCCTGCGCCAGCGCCGGGTGCCCATCGCCCTGCGCATCGCCATCCACAGCCTGGTGCTGGTGGCGGCGGCGCTGCTGATCTACGCCTGGGTGATGGGCATGCAGTTCAAGCAGGCCATGCACCAGCAGGCCGATGCCGTGGGCCAGAGCCTGACCACCCAGACCGCGGCCTCGGCCACCGAACTGCTGGTGTCCAACGACATCCTCAGCCTCAACGTGCTGCTGGGCAACCTGACCAAGAACCCGCTGGTGGCCCATGCCGCCATCTACAGCGCCGACGGCCGCACCCTGGCCGAGGCCGGCTCGCGGCCCAAGCAGGGCCTGCTGGGCGACACCGAGGGGGTCTACTCGACGCAGATCACCTTCCAGGAGGTCATGGCCGGCCAGCTGCGCATCAGCCTGGACATGGAGCAGTTCCAGCAGCCGATGATGGTCAGCCTGCAGAGCATGGGCCTGATCAGCCTGATCCTGCTGCTGCTCACCCTGACCCTCAGCCTGCGCCTGGGCCGCCACATCTCCACCCCGCTGCTGCAGCTGCGCGTGTGGCTGCGCGACCCGGACGACCCCGCCCCCGGCGCCGGCCTGCAGAACGAGATCGGCGACCTGGCCCGCCAGCTCCAGGCCCGCCTGGTGCCGGAGAAGCCGCCGGCCCCGGAACCGGCCCCCGCCCCCGCGCCCCGCAAAGCAGCGCCGAAGGCCGCCGCACCGGCGCCGGCGAAGCCCACGAAAGACCCCGTCGAGAAGGACGCCGAGGGCGAAACCGCCGGCGAGCCGGACGACAAGCGCGAACCCCGCCTCGACCTGCCGCGCGACGAGCATGAGTTCGACGAGAACATCTTCGCCGAGGACGAACTGCACGAAGAAGCGCCCCTGGCCGCAGAGGAATTTTCCGAGGACTTCGTCGAAGAAGCTGACGAGACCGAGGAAACCGCCGAGGAAGAACCCGAGCCGGTGCTGCCCAACCCCTGCGCCGTGCTGGCCGTGCAGCTGGGCAACCAGGAGCAGCTGCGGCGCCTGCCGCGCAGCCGCCTGGTGGACCTGCTGGAACGCTACCGCGACTGCCTGGAGCAGGCCGCGCGCCTGTACAAGGGCCAGCTGTTCACCCTCAGCGACGGCGGCAGCCTGATCCTCTTCCACGCCCGCGACGACGACGACTACCTCACCCACGCCCTGTGCTGCGGCGAGCTGATGCGCGCCCTCGGCCACGCCCTGCAGATCGAGGTGGTGGACAGCGGCATCACCCTGCAACTGCAACTGGGCCTGACCCAGGGCGACGAGCTGGCGGAACTGGCCCAGGCCGAACTGCTGCAGGAAAGCGCCGTGCAGAACGCCCTGAACCTCAGCCAGCACAGCCGCAACCTGCTGCTGATCGAGCGCGTCATCGCCGAGGACGAGCAGGTGCGCCAGCGCGCCCGCGTCCGCGCCATCGCCAACCCGGCCGAGGCCAGTTGCGTGGAATGGCTGAAGGAACCCTACCCATCGATGCTGGAACGCCAGCTCACCCGCATGCGCGCCCTGCGCACCTCCTGAGCCGAAGGCCGGCCGCCCCCGTGGGCTGGCCGGCCTTGCGGCCCTCCTGCCTACCCGCCCTGCCCTTCATTCGTGCGCCTGCTGCGCTGCGGGCAGGTACAGCAGCACATGGGGCTCATGGTCGAAATCCGCCGCCACCAGGGGCTTCAGGCCAGCCACCGGCGGCTCCCGCAAGGCATCCCGGCGCGCGGCCGACATCACCAGGTAGAGCGGCCCCTGCAGCCCCTGCAACTGGCTGTCCTGGTCGATGAAGCGCGGCGCCAGGTCGTGGTCGAGGTTGACCAGGTACTTGATCGCCTTGGCGTCCCTGCCCAGGCCGACGAAAACCACCGGCGCCGGCCTGGCGGCCATGGCCGCGTCGGCGGCCAGGGCGAAGGCACGCGTGCCGTACAGCCCGCGCTCCATGGGCTCGACGGCGAGGATGTAGGCCGCCCACAGCGCCAGCGCGGCGCAACCGGCCAGCCCCGGCGCCCGTAGCCGCGGGTGGCGCAGCATCCACAGGGCAGAGCCCTGCAGGACCAGCAACGAGGCCAGGGTGCCGTACAGGGCGAGGTGATAGCTCTGCAAGTGCCCGCCCAGTCGCCGCCAGGCGAATGCCAGGGCCAGCGCCAGCACCCCGGGCAGGATTGCCCAGAGGGCCTGCATGACCCAGCGCAACGCCGAGGCCAGGCGGCTGCCTGCCACCTGGAAGGGGTAGGCGGCGACTATCGCCAGGTAGGGCGCCGCCGCCAGGATGTAGCGGGCCTTCTTGGCCTGGGGCACGGACAGGCCGAGCATCACCAGCAGCGCAGCCAGGACACAGGCCAGCAGCAGGGTCCGGGTGCCCTCGTCTTCACCCCGCCCGCGTGCGCAGGGCAGCAGCAGCAGCGCCGGCAGCGCCAGGGGGAAGGCCAGGGCGTAATTGCCGGGCGCACTGAGGAAGTAGTAGAAGGGCGAGCTGGCCCCGGCGCTGCCGTCGAGACGGCCGATGACCTGCATCTGCAGCACGTCCCGGACGAAGCCGGGGCCGCCGCTCAGCTGGGCCGCGCCCAGCAGCGCCAGGCAGGCGAGCACCAGCAGGGCCGCGGCGAACGGGCCGAAGACCAGCAGCCGGCGCCAGTCCCGCGCCGCCAGCCAAAAGGCGCAGACCGCCGCGGCGGGAATCACCAGGCCCAGCGGACCGCGGACCAGGAAGCCACCCAGCAACAGCGCCCCCAGCCGCGCCAGCAAGGGCGGCAGCGGGCGCCCGTGGTCGCGCCGGGCGAGGTAGAAGGCGCCCAGGGCCAGGGCCGAGACCATCTGGTCCAGCGATACCGCGCGGGTCTCGCTGACGAAGGTCGCAGTGAGCAGCAACAGGGCCACGGCGAGCAGCGCCCAGCGCGGCGAGATCGGCTCCAGCAGGCGGTACACCAGGGCCACCACGGCCGCCGCGGCCAGCGCCGAAGGCAGCCAGGCGCCCAGGCTGTCGACGCGGCCGAAAGGCAGCGACAGCAGGTAGACCAGCAGCGTCGAGGTGCCCGGGTAGTCCGGGTAGGGTTCGCCGTAGGTGCTGGGGAACAGGCTCGGCCCGTGGCGCAGCATCTCCTGGGCGAACAGCACGAAGCGCGCGTCGAAACCGATGATCGCCCGCCCCTTGGCCTGGGCGCAGAACAGCAGCAGGGCGAGCGCCCCCAGCAGCCAGGCGCGGGCGGCCGGGCCCAGGCTGGCCAGCCGGGAGGGCAAGGGCGACGAGGAGATGAACGGTGGCAAGGACCTACCCCCGCCGGGCGCCGACCGAAGGGATTCCGATCAACGGCGCCGGCAGAACCGCAGCCTTGTTAGCACCGTCATGGTCAAGAATTCGTCAACGAAGAGCGGCCCGCGCGCAGGGCGCCCGCGGGCCGTCGGCGATCAGAAGCGGAAGACTTCGACGTTGTTGTGGATGGGCACCACCAGCGGCATCTTCGGCCCTTCTTCCTTGGGCTTGGCGGCCTGTTCGGCGGCCGCTGCCGGCTTGCGTGGCGCCGCCGGCTGCTCGGCGGCCACCGCCACCGGGCGCACGTCCTGGGCCAGCTGCCCGGCGAGGCGGCGCAGCAGCTCGCTCTGCGCGCGGACCTGGTCCTGCAGGCTGCCGTCGTGCTTTTCCTCTTCATGGAACACGCGGCTGTCGCGCAGCGTGCCCTTCTGGTCGAGCAGGCGCCAGCGCGCATCCAGCACCGCCGGCTCCTTCGGGCCGGAATCCAGGCGGCTGATGGTCAGCATCACCTGCACCTGCGGGGTGAACCCCGGCTGTTCCGGGAACAGTGCCAGGCGGGTGGTGTCCAGGCTGCTGGACAACTGGCGCACCAGCAACTGGCTGACGTTGGTTTCCAGGCTGCCGGCCCAGCGCGCCTCGGTGGACAGGTTGAGGATGCCATCGGCCTGGCGCTGGACCATGGACTCACGTTGCAGGTAGTCGGCCAGCTGCACCGGCCCGAGCAGTACGGCGATACCGTTGTCGCGGGTGGGCACCGGGGTCGCCCCGGCGTCCAGTTGGTACAGCTGGGTCGGTCGATTCACCGTACAGCCCGCCAGCCCGAGGAGGCCGACGAGGGAAAGACATGCGAGGACGCGCAGGGCGCTCATCGTGCAATCACCGTTAATTCGCCGAAGATCGGCGTCACTTGCTACAAAAAACCACTAACCAAAACGACAATGGAGCCAAGGCGCCGGTGTCAAAGGGACCTATCATCCCTTAACCGGCGCCATAGCTCCAGAGGCAGAGTGTATCGCAGAGCGTTTCAGTCCTGAGACAGCGACTCGACCAGCAGCGCATCGACCCGCTGGAAGCCACGCGGCAGCTTGTTGCCACGCCGGCCGCGCTCGCCCTTGTAGTGCTCCAGGTCGTCGCCGCGCAGCGACAGGGTGCGCTTGCCGGCCTGCAGCACGAGGGTCGCCCCCGGCGGCAGGACTGCCAGGTCGGTCAGGTATTCCTCGCGGCTGGCCACGCGCTCGCCCGGCACGCTGATGATCTTGTTGCCCTTGCCCTTGGCCAGCTGCGGCAGGTCGGAGACCTTGAACAGCAGCAGGCGGCCCTCGGTGGTCACCGCCGCCAGCCAGTCCTGCTCGACGTCGGCCACCGGCCGCGGCGCCATCACCTGGGCGCCGTTGGGCAGGCTGAGCAGGGCCTTGCCGGCCTTGTTCTTGGCCTGCATGTCCTCGCCCTTGACCACGAAGCCGTAGCCGGCGTCCGAGGCCAGCACGTACAGGGCGCTGTCCTCGGGCAGCAGCACGCGCTCGAAGCTGGCGCCCGGTGGCGGCGTCAGGCGGCCGGTCAGCGGCTCGCCCTGGCCACGCGCCGACGGCAGGCTGTGGGCCGCCAGCGAGTAGCTGCGCCCGGTGGAGTCGATGAACACCGCGTACTGGTTCGAACGCCCGGGCGCGGCGGCCTTGAAGGTGTCGCCGGCCTTGTACGAAAGCCCTTCGGCGTCGATGTCGTGGCCCTTGGCGCAGCGCACCCAGCCCTTGTCGGAGAGCACCACGGTGACCGGCTCGGTGGGCATCAGTTCGGTTTCCGAGAGGGCCTTGGCCTCGGCGCGCTCGACGATCGGCGAGCGGCGGTCGTCGCCATAGGCCTCGGCGTCGGCGATCAGCTCGTCGCGCACCAGCTTGCGCAGCTTGGCGTTGGAACCGAGGATCGCCAGCAGCTTGGCGCGTTCCTTGGCCAGCTCTTCCTGCTCGCCGCGGATCTTCATCTCTTCCAGGCGCGCCAGCTGGCGCAGGCGGGTGTCGAGGATGTAGTCGGCCTGCACGTCGGTGAGGGCGAAGCGCTCCATCAGCACCGGCTTGGGCTGCTCCTCGGTGCGGATGATGTGGATCACCTCGTCGAGGTTGAGGAAGGCGATCAGCAGGCCTTCCAACAGGTGCAGGCGCTTCTCCACCTTGTCCAGGCGGAACTGCAGGCGACGGCGCACGGTGTCGGTGCGGTAGGTCAGCCACTCGGTCAGCAGCTGGCGCAGGTCCTTGACCTGCGGCTTGCCGTCCAGGCCGATGACGTTGAGGTTCACCCGGTAGGAGCTTTCCAGGTCGGTGGTGGCGAACAGGTGGGTCATCAGCTCGTCGGCGTCCACGCGGTTGGAACGCGGGATGATGACGATGCGGGTGGGGTGCTCGTGGTCCGACTCGTCGCGCAGGTCGGCGACCATCGGCAGCTTCTTGGCCTGCATCTGCGCGGCGATCTGCTCCAGCACCTTGGCCCCGGAGACCTGGTGCGGCAGCGCGGTGACCACGATGTCGCCGTCCTCGACGCGGTACACGGCGCGCATGCGCACCGAGCCGCGGCCGGTTTCGTAGATCTTCTGCAGGTCGGCGCGCGGGGTGATGATCTCCGCCTCGGTGGGGAAGTCCGGGCCCTGCACGTGCTCGAGCAGTTCGCCGACGCCGGCGTCCGGCTGGTCGAGCAGGCGCACGCAGGCCGCGGCCACTTCGCGCAGGTTGTGCGGCGGCACGTCGGTGGCCATGCCCACGGCGATGCCGGTGGTGCCGTTGAGCAGCAGGTTGGGCAGCCGCGCCGGCAGCACCGCCGGCTCCTCCAGGGTGCCGTCGAAGTTCGGCACCCAGTCCGCGGTGCCCTGGCCCAGCTCGGAGAGCAGGGTCTCGGCGTAGCGCGACAGGCGCGCCTCGGTGTAGCGCATGGCGGCGAAGGACTTGGGATCGTCCGGCGCGCCCCAGTTGCCCTGGCCGTCCACCAGCGGGTAGCGGTAGGAGAACGGCTGGGCCATCAGCACCATGGCCTCGTAGCAGGCCGAGTCGCCGTGGGGGTGGTATTTACCCAGCACGTCACCGACGGTGCGCGCCGACTTCTTGTGCTTGGAGTCGGCGTCCAGGCCCAGCTCGCTCATGGCGTAGACGATGCGCCGCTGCACGGGCTTGAGGCCGTCGCCGATGTGCGGCAGGGCGCGGTCCATGATCACGTACATGGAGTAGTTCAGGTAGGCCTGTTCGGTGAACTCGGCGAGGGAGCGGCGCTCCACGCCTTCCAGGCTCAGATCGAGGGTTTCGCTCATGCGTGCCTCACGGGGAAGTGTTCTGGCGCAGCACCAGGGTGCCGTCGCGCTGGGAGAATTCGAGTTGTCTGAGGGCGCTCATGCCGAGCAGCACCTCGTTGCCGCCCATGCCCGGGGCGATGATCGCCGGCACGTCGCGCAGCAGGATGTCGCCAAGCTCCAGGCGCTGCAGGCGCGTGCGCCAGCCCCGGGTGCGGCCGTTGGCGGTGTCCAGGTCGATGGGCGCGCCACGCTGCAGCTGCAGGCGCAGGGCCAGTGCTTCCGGCACGGCCACGGCGCTGGCGCCGGTGTCCAGCAGGAAGGTCGCCGGCGTACCGTCGATCAGCCCGTCGAACACGTAGTGGCCCTGGCGGTTGCCCAGCAGGCGCAGTTCCACGTAACCGTCGCCGTGCAGCGACTGCGGCTGGACGTTGGGGTTGTGCTGGCGCTTTTCCCACAGGCCGAAGAAGTGCGTGGCCAGGCCGATGCCGGCCAGCCAGGCGAGCAGCATCATGACCTTGCCGAGGCGGCGTCCGGGTTGTGCTTCGCTCATTTGCCACCCAGCCAGCCCTCCGCCGGGGCGGCGAAGCGCAACACGTAGGGCCGCGCATCGCCGTCGGCGCGCGCCGCATCGCCGTTGTCCAGGCCGATCCAGGCACCCTTGTCGTCGATCACCAGGGCCTCGGCCACGCCATAGGGCAAGGCGTAGCGGCGCTGCGGGGCCAGGGCGCCGTCGGCGAACGACCAGCAGCGCTCGGCGGCGCCGCTGTCGGCGTTGCGCCGGCAGACCTGGTGGACCAGGCGTTCCAGGGTGAACAGCTTGCCCTGGTACAGCGCCAGGTCGGAGAAGTCCAGGGCCAGCGGCTTGTCGCTTTCCAGTTGCGGCGGCGGCAGCGCCGTGCCGCCCTCGCTGAGCAGCACGCAGGCGCCGTCGCATTTCCAGCTGCCGTTGTCGTTGCGCAGGCGCAGCAGGCCGCGGCGCTGGCGTTCGGCGGCGAGCCACAGGCGCTTGCCGTCGGCGTCGATGGCCAGGCCTTCGTAGTAGGCGTTGTTGACCATCAGCAGGCCGCTGGCGCGGGCCTGGCGCAGCAGCGTCGGCGGCAGCTCCAGCCATTGCGCGGCGCCGGCCTCAGGTACCCGCAGCACGCCGGCATAGGCCTCGCTGACCAGGTAGCGGTTGCCCTTGCCGTCGCAGCTGACACCTTCGAAGTCCATGGCCCCACCGCGCACCAGGCCGTACAGCCAGGTGCGCGCGCGGGCGCCCCAGGACAGGCCGCTGTCGGGCAGCCCGGGCACGCTGAAGGTCTCGGCGCGGGCCTGCCAGACGCTGCCCGGGGCTTCGTCCGGACGCAGGCCGTAGAGGCGGTCGTCGTCGCGGTCGGATACCGTCCACAGCTCGCCGCCGCACAGCGCCAGCCCCGACAGGTTGCCGCCGGGCATGCCTTCCACCGCGTGCTCGGAAAGGAACTGCAGGGCCGGCCCCTGCCCCGCCGCGGGTGCGTCCGCCAGGGCCTGGGCGCAGCCGAGCACGGCCGCCAGGGCGGCCAGGACGCGGCGCATCAGGCCAGGACCTCGGCCAGGTTGCCCTTGGTCTCCAGCCAGGACTTGCGGTCGCCGGCACGCTTCTTGGCCAGCAGCATGTCCATGATCTCGACGGTGCCCTCGGCGTCTTCCAGGGTCAGCTGCACCAGGCGCCGGGTGTTCGGGTCCATGGTGGTTTCGCGCAGTTGCGGCGGGTTCATCTCGCCCAGGCCCTTGAAGCGGGTGACCTGCGGCTTGCCGCGGCGCTTCTCGGCCAGCAGCCGGTCGAGGATGCCGTCGCGCTCGGCGTCGTCGAGGGCGTAGAAGACTTCCTTGCCCAGGTCGATGCGGTACAGCGGCGGCATGGCCACGTAGACGTGCCCGGCTTCCACCAGCGGGCGGAAGTGGCGGACGAACAGCGCGCACAGCAGGGTGGCGATGTGCAGGCCGTCGGAGTCGGCGTCGGCGAGGATGCAGATCTTGCCGTAGCGCAGCTGGGTCAGGTCGGCGGCGCCCGGGTCGACGCCGATGGCCACGGCGATGTCGTGCACTTCCTGGCTGGCCAGGACTTCGCCGCCGTCCACTTCCCAGGTGTTCAGGATCTTCCCGCGCAGCGGCATGATCGCCTGGAACTCCTTGTCCCGCGCCTGCTTGGCCGAGCCACCGGCGGAGTCGCCCTCCACCAGGAACAGCTCGGCGCGCATCGGGTCCTGGCCGGCGCAGTCGGCCAGCTTGCCGGGCAACGCCGGGCCCTGGGTGATCTTCTTGCGCTCGACCTTCTTGCCCGCCTTGAGGCGGCGGCCGGCGTTGCTGATGGCCAGTTCGGCCAGCTGCAGGCCCAGCTCGGGGTTGGCGTTGAGCCACAGGCTGAAGGCGTCCTTGACCACCCCGGAGACGAAGGCCGCGGCCTCGCGGGAGGACAGGCGCTCCTTGGTCTGCCCGGAGAACTGCGGTTCCTGCAGCTTCATCGAGAGGACGAAGGCGATGCGCTCCCAGACGTCTTCCGGCGCCAGCTTCACGCCGCGCGGCAGCAGGTTGCGGAACTCGCAGAACTCGCGCATGGCGTCGAGCAGGCCCTGGCGCAGGCCGTTGACGTGGGTGCCGCCCTGGGCCGTGGGGATCAGGTTGACGTAGCTTTCCTGCAGCGACTCGCCGCCCTCGGGCAGCCACAGCAGGGCCCAGTCCACCGCCTCCTTGCTGCCGGCCAGGGTGCCGCAGAAGGGCTCTTCCGGCAGGCGCGGCAGCTCGGACACCGAGTCGGCCAGGTAGGAACGCAGGCCGTCCTCGTAGTGCCATTCGACGCGCTCGCCGCTGCTCTTGTCCTCGAAGCTGACCAGCAGCCCCGGGCAGAGCACGGCCTTGGCCTTGAGCACGTGCTTCAGGCGGCTGACGGAGAACTTCGGCGAGTCGAAATACTTCGGGTCGGGCCAGAAGCGCACGGTGGTACCGGTGTTGCGCTTGCCGACGCTGCCGACGACTTCCAGGTCGCTGGCCTTGAAGCCGTCGGCGAAGGTCATGCGGTATTCGTTGGCGTCACGCTTGACGCGCACTTCCACCTGGGTGGAAAGCGCGTTCACCACCGAGATGCCCACGCCGTGCAGGCCGCCGGAGAACTGGTAGTTCTTGTTGGAGAACTTGCCGCCGGCGTGCAGCTTGGTGAGGATCAGCTCGACCCCCGGCACGCCCTCTTCGGGGTGGATGTCCACCGGCATGCCGCGGCCGTCGTCGATCACTTCCAGCGAGTTGTCCTCGTGGAGGATCACCTGCACGCTCTTCGCGTGGCCGGCCAGGGCCTCGTCCACGGAGTTGTCGATGACTTCCTGGGCCAGGTGGTTGGGCCGCGTGGTGTCGGTGTACATGCCCGGGCGCTTGCGCACCGGATCGAGGCCGGAGAGGACTTCGATGGCTTCTGCGGTATAGGCGTTCTGCTGGGCCATGGGGTCCCTTTTCAGTCAGCAAATTCAGTCGAAAGTGGAGAAATCGAGGTCGTGCCAGCGGCTCGCCGGCACCCCGGCGAAGGCCAGCAGCGCCGGCAGCCAGCGAGCGAAGCCCTGGAAGCTGTGGTCGCCGCCGGCCTCGATGCGCAAGGCGCAGGCCCGGTAGAACACCGCGGCCACCTTGTAGTCGAGGGTTTCGTCGCCGGTCTGCAGCCACACCTGGTAGCGCGCCGCATCGACCGGCGGCGGCACTTCGAGTTCCGCCAGGGCGTCGACGTGTTCCTGGGTCAGCACCCACTCCTCGCCGCTGTAATGGTTCTTCTGCGGCCCCAGGTAGCCGTCGAAACGGCCGTGGGGCAGCACCGCCGGGTTGATCAGCAGGGCCTTGAGGCCGTGCCGCTCGGCAAGATGGGTCGCATAGTAGCCGCCCAGGGAACTGCCGACCAGCAAGGGCCTGTCGAGCTCGCCGATGGCCGCCTCGAGCTGGGCCATGGCCTGGCGCGGGTGGTGGTGCAGCTCGGGCACCCGCAGATGCGCCTGCAGGCCCAGGCGGCCCATGACAGCCATCAGCTGGCGGGCCTTCTGCGAGGCCGGGGAACTGTTGAAGCCGTGGATATAGAGGATGTCGGTCATGGTGCGGGAGGCTACAAGCAGCGAGCCGCTGCCTGCAAGCCGCACGCGTCAGTAGCCCTGGACGCTGTAGTCCACCTGGAAATCGATGCCGGTGACCCGCGACACGCCGGTCTGCACGCCGCCATCGGGCAGCAGGCGCAACCAGCGGTAGCCCGGCGCCAGGCTGTCCACGCCGAAGTCCTCGCTGCCCGGGGCGAACTGCACGCAGGTGGAAGGCGATGCCAGCAGGCGCACGTCGCCGCGCAGGCGGTCGATCTCCTGGTGCACGTGGCCCCAGAGCAGGCAGCGCACCTGGCGGTGGCGGTCGAGCACGGCGAACAGGTCCTGCGGGTTGCGGATGCCGATGCGGTCCATCCACTGGCTGCCGATGCTCACCGGGTGATGGTGGAAGGCCACCAGCACGTGGCGCTCGCGCGCGCCGTGCAGGGCCTCGTCCAGCAGGGCGAGCTGCTCGGCGGACACCTGCCCGGGCACCGCGCCGGGAATGGTGGAGTCGAGCAGGACGATGCGCCAGGCGCCCAGGTCGAGCACCGGGTCGAGCCGGTCGCTGTCGGCGCAGACTTCGCGCATGGGCGCCAGCTCGTCGTGGTTGCCGGGGAACCAGCGGCTCGGCGCCTGGATGCTGGAACAGATATCCAGGAAACGTCGGTACGATTCCACGGAACCGTCCTGCGAGATATCACCAGTCGCCAGGACCAGGTCGACCTGCGGCTGCTCCTCGAGAACCCGCTTCACCACCTGCTTCAGGCTGTCCGCAGTATCCATGCCAAGGAGTCGGCCATCATGCTCGGCGAACAGATGGCTGTCGGAGAGCTGCACCAGCAGCACCGGCTCATTTGAGGAAAATTCTTTCGCAGGCAATGCGCCTTCTCCTGTCAGGCGAGGCGTCGTCGTTGAAGGAAGTATGGTGACAGCCCCGGTGCCGGGCAAACCGGGAAAGAGTCACAGTTCACAGTAAGCTCGCCGTCGGCCAGACGAACGACATTCTATCATGGCGCAGTGCCACTACCCATGTTTCAGCGCTGCAGCACCGGCTCCAGCTCGTGGCCGCAGGCCAGGCAATGGCTCAGCCACTCGCCGAGGAAGAGGTTGAGCTGGCTCTTCTCGTCCGGCTGGTGCATGGCCTGGTTCGGATAAGGGTAGATGGCCAGCAGGCGGCGCGCCTGCTCGGCACCAACCACTTCGGCCATGCGCGCGTCATGGTAGACGCGCACTTCCAGGCGCGGCGCGGGCAGCCAGGGCAGGCCCAGCTCCTGGCGCACCTGCAGGGTGGTGGTGTAGGGGCAGGCCTCGATCACCTCCAGGGCCAGCACGCCGAGCAGGCGTTCGCCCTCGCTCAGCGCCACGCGGCGTTGCGACTGCACCTCGCGCATGTCCGGCAGCAACCGCATCAGGCGCAGGTAGTTGGCCTCGCAGGTGGCCTGCAGCCCGGCGAGGTCGACGCGGTAGCGCTCGCGCAGCAGGTTCACACCCATAGCCCACGGACCTCGGCACGGTTCAGCGCCAGCCATTGCAGGGCGAGCATGCTCGCGGCGTTGTTGACGCGCCCGTCGCGCACGGCCTGCAGGGCATCTTCCAGGGCCAGCACGTGGACGCGGATGTCCTCGCCCTCCTCCTCCAGGCCATGGATGCCCGAGGCCAGGCTGCTGTCGCAACGGCCGACGAACAGGTGCACCAGCTCGTTGCTGCCGCCGGGCGAGGGCAGGTACTGGCTGATCGGCCAGAGCGCGCCGAGGTTCAGGCCGGCCTCTTCGACGGCTTCGCGGCGGGCGACTTCCTCGGGTTCCTCGTCCTTGTCGATCAAGCCTGCGACCAACTCCAGCAGCCAGGGGTTGACCCCGGCCTCCATGGCGCCGACGCGGAACTGCTCGATCAGCACCACCTCGTCGCGGTGCGGGTCGTAGGGCAGCACGCAGACGGCATCGTGGCGGACGAACAGCTCGCGGCTGATCAGCGGCCCCATGTCGCCGGCGAACTGGCGATGACGCAGGTGCAGACGCTCGATGCGATAGAAGCCGCGGAAGCATTCCTCGCGCCGAGTGATCTCCACATCGTCAGGGCCCGCCTTGAAGATATCCGCCATCCCACACACTCGCTGATCGGTTGAACTTCGCGCCATCCTAGCGCGACGCCGTGCCCCGTGCAGCCTCTTTCCGCCACCGCCCGGCGGGGAGCCGCGCGACACTGCTACACTCGGCGGCGCGGCGAACCCGGCGCGGCTTCGCCGGTCCAAGCCGCGCGGCCGATCGCCGCCGGACACGCAAAGAAGGACTCCCATGCATTTTCTGAAAACCCTTGCCGCCGCGGGCCTGCTGCTGGCGCTCGGCGGCTGCCAGAGCCTCTTCGGCCCGGGCCTGGGCGACCCGCTGAGCGCCCGCCACACCACCTTCGAACACCTGCAGCCGGGCTGCCAGGGCGAGCAGTGCCCGCTGTTCAACCTGGACACCCTGGGCTTCGACGGCGAACCCGCGCTCGACGCCGCCATCGAGCAGCAGCTGCTCGAACTCACCCGGGAAACCCCGGACGACCCGCGCCCGGCCAGCCTCGCCGGCTACGAGCGGGATTTCCTGGCCAGCGCCAGGCCGGGCTGGAGCAGCTACCTGCAGGCGAAGATACGCGAGCAGCATGACGGCCTGGTGATCCTCGAACTGTCCAGCTACGTCTTCACCGGCGGCGAGTACGGCCGCCCGGGCCGCGCCTTCATCAACTACGACCGCCGCCTGCACAAGGTGCTGACGCTGCAGGACGTGCTGCTGCCCGGCCAGGAACAGGCGTTCTGGGACACCGCGCGCCTGGCCCACCAGGCCTGGGTGGTGCAGAACAAGCTGGTGGAGCAGGACGCGAACTTCCTCAGGGACTGGCCGTTCCAGAAGACCCCGCACTTCGCCCTGACCTTTGGCGCGCTGACGCTGAAGTACGACATCGACCGCATCGCCCCGCACTCGGTCGGGCACCCGGAGCTGAAGATTCCCTATCCGCGGCTCAATGGGATCGTGAAGCCCTACTATTTCCCGGGGCGTGGGGCGCAGTAGCCGGGCGCCCAATCGCGGACGGAGTCCGCTCCTACGGCCGTGCCTCCCTGGAACCGTAGGAGCGGGCCCTGCCCGCGAATCGCGCGCAGGGCGCGCTCCTACAGATGGGGCAACGGTGGTGGGGTAGACGCGAATGGCGTTCACCGGCATGAGCACGAAGCTCGGCGCCAACCTGTAGGGCGCATAACGCCTAGGGCGTTATCCGCCGCCGTCGTCGGGCACCGGTGCTCCGGCCAACGGCGGATAACCGCGAACGGTTATACGCCCTACGGGAAACGCCGTGCCTCATTGCAGACTGTAGGAGCGGACTCCGTCCGCGATCCGGCCGGCAGGCCGGTCAGCCCCTGGCGCCGAGACGCCCCAGCAGCAGTTGCAGCACCCCGGCCACCAGCAGCGCCGGCAGGGTGGCCCCCAGGTCCGGCGCGTAGTTGGCCAGCAGGTGGTAGGTGACCACGCCGCCGGCCCAGGCCAGCAGCGAGCCCCAGCGCAGGCCTGGGCGAACCTCGGCGGCGGCGCGGCG
The DNA here is from genome assembly GCF_036231725.1 of Pseudomonas sp. JH-2. Taxonomy (NCBI): domain Bacteria; kingdom Pseudomonadati; phylum Pseudomonadota; class Gammaproteobacteria; order Pseudomonadales; family Pseudomonadaceae; genus Pseudomonas; species Pseudomonas sp. JH-2. The sequence goes on from NZ_JAZAQP010000008.1 coordinate 15,976, forward strand.
GCGCAGCAGGAAGTGGTCCACCAGCACCACGCCGAACAGCGGCGCGAACACCGAGCCGATCAGCAGCAGGAAATTCTGGTACTGCGCCAGCGGCGCGAACCAGGCGATCAGGGTGCAGAGCACGCCGATGATCAACGCCAGGTGCTCGACCTTCAGCGGCACCAGGATGCCGCTGGAGACCGCCGCCGAGTGGATGTCGGCGAAGGCCTTCTCCGACTCGTCGAGCAGGATCAGCAGCAACGGGATGCCCATGCCGGCGCCGGCCAGGGCCAGCAGCAGGGCGTTGGCGTCGCTGCCCTGGGCGAACGCCAGGGTGTAGGCCACGCCCAGGCCCATCAGCCAGAAGCAGCCGATGAAGAAGCCCAGGGCGGCGCCGCCGAAGACCTGCCCGGCGTGCTTGCCGAAGCGCGAGTAGTCGGCGATCAGCGGCAGCCAGGACAGCGGCATGGCGATGGCGATGTCGAAGCCCACCGCCAGCGGCAGCGAGCCGTCGCCGCCGCGGGCCCAGATGGCCGCGAGGTCCGCACGGCGCAGCAGGTCCCAGGTCAGCCAGACACAGGCCGCCAGCAGCAGCCAGATACCCCACTTGCGCAGCACGCGGCGAACGAAGGCCAGCGGCCCGCTGACCGCCAGCAGGGTGGCCAGGGCGCCGAACACCAGGGTCCACAGGGCTGGGCTAGTCCACAGGCTGCCCTCGCCGAAGGCACGCGCGGCCAGCAGGCTGGCGGCGTCGCGCATGACGATCACCTCGAAGGCGCCCCAGCCCACCAGCTGCAGCAGGTTGAGCACGGCCGGCAGCGCCGCGCCGTGGCCACCGAGGCTGAGCTTGAGCGAAGCCATGGCGGCCAGCCCGGTGTCGCTGCCGATCACCCCGGCGGCGGCCAGCAGCAGCACGCCGACCAGGGTGCCGAGGAAGATCGCCAGCAGCGAGCCGGCCAGGCCCAGGCCGGGCGCCAGCAGCGCGCCGGTCTGCAGCACCATCAGGCCGATGCCAAGGGAGAACCACAGGGAAAACAGGTCGCGCAGGCCGAGCACGCGCTGGGCGGCGCCAACGGCGATGGCCGGGGAATAATTGGTCGTAGGGAAACTGGTCACGATGGGCAAGGCTCAAGGGGAAAATTGGCTACAGGCGGCAGGCTACAGGCCACAGGCGGTGCCAGGCGAGCGCTTCGCTCCTGCCTGCAGCCTGCCGCCTGAAGCCTGCCGCCATTCTTCAGACCTGTTTGTAGATCACCGAACCTTCATCCTTGAAGCGCGCGGCCTGTTCCTGGAAGCCGGCCTCGATGGCCTTCTGCTCGTCGGTCAGGCCGTTCTCCTTGGCGTAGTCGCGGACTTCCTGGGTGATCTTCATGGAGCAGAACTTCGGCCCGCACATGGAGCAGAAGTGCGCGACCTTGGCCGAGTCCTTCGGCAGCGTCTCGTCGTGGAAGGCGCGCGCGGTGTCCGGGTCCAGACCGAGGTTGAACTGGTCTTCCCAGCGGAACTCGAAGCGCGCCTTGGACAGGGCGTTGTCGCGGATCTGCGCGCCCGGGTGACCTTTTGCGAGATCGGCAGCATGCGCGGCGATCTTGTAGGTGATGATGCCGGTCTTCACGTCGTCCTTGTTCGGCAGGCCCAGGTGCTCCTTGGGCGTCACGTAGCAGAGCATGGCGCAGCCGAACCAGCCGATCATCGCCGCGCCTATGCCCGAGGTGATGTGGTCGTAGCCGGGGGCGATGTCGGTGGTCAGCGGGCCGAGGGTGTAGAACGGCGCCTCGTCGCAGCATTCCAACTGCTTGTCCATGTTCTCCTTGATCAGGTGCATGGGCACGTGGCCGGGGCCTTCGATCAGCACCTGCACGTCGTGCTTCCAGGCGATGCGGGTCAGCTCGCCGAGGGTTTCCAGTTCGCCGAACTGGGCGGCGTCGTTGGCGTCGGCCACCGAGCCCGGGCGCAGGCCGTCGCCCAGCGAGAAGCTGACGTCGTAGGCCTTCATGATTTCGCAGATGTCTTCGAAGTGCGTATAGAGGAAGTTCTCCTGGTGGTGCGCCAGGCACCACTTGGCCATGATCGAGCCGCCGCGGGAGACGATGCCGGTGACGCGCTTGGCGGTCAGCGGCACGTAGCGCAGCAGCACGCCGGCGTGGATGGTGAAGTAGTCCACGCCCTGCTCGGCCTGTTCGATCAGGGTGTCGCGGAAGATTTCCCAGGTCAGGTCCTCGGCGATGCCATTGACCTTCTCCAGCGCCTGGTAGATGGGCACGGTGCCGATCGGCACCGGGCTGTTGCGCAGGATCCACTCGCGGGTCTCGTGGATGTGCTTGCCGGTGGACAGGTCCATCACGGTGTCGGCGCCCCAGCGGATGCCCCAGGTGAGCTTCTCCACCTCTTCCTCGATCGAGGAGCCCAGCGCGCTGTTGCCGATGTTGCCGTTGATCTTCACCAGGAAGTTGCGGCCGATGATCATCGGCTCGAGTTCCGTGTGGTTGATGTTCGCCGGGATGATGGCGCGGCCGCGGGCCACTTCGTCACGCACGAACTCGGCGGTGATCTCCTGCGGGATGCTGGCGCCGAAGCTCTGCCCCGGGTGCTGCGCGTCGAGCAGGCCAGCGGCACGGGCTTCCTGCAGCTTCATGTTCTCGCGGATGGCGATGTATCCCATCTCCGGGGTGATGATGCCCTGGCGCGCGTAGTGCATCTGCGTGACGTTGTGCCCGGCCTTGGCCCGGCGCGGGGTGCGCACGTGGGCGAAGCGCAGGGCGTCGAGGCTGGCGTCGGCCAGGCGCGCCTTGCCGAACTCGGAGGTCAGCCCGGGGAGGATCTCGGTGTCGCCGCGCTCGTCGATCCAGCGCGAACGCACGTCGGGCAGGCCCTTGCGCAGGTCGATGCGTACGGCCGGGTCGGTATAGGGGCCGGAAGTGTCGTAGACGTACACCGGCGGGTTCTTCTCGCCGCCGAAGGCGGTGGGCGTGTCGGCCAGGGAAATTTCCCGCACCGGTACGCGGATGTCCGGGCGCGAGCCGGTCAGGTAGACCTTGCGCGAGTTGGGGAAGGGCTGCGCCGATTGGCGGTCGAGCTGTTCAAGGCGGGTGACGTTGTTCTTCTGGGTGCTCATCCTGGCTCTCCTGGGTTGATTGTCGGGAGAACCTGGGTGACGCGGGGGCCGCAAGGCACTGCGGAGAAAAGGACGCGTCCGGGGAGGGCTGGGGCCGGCCGGAAAGGCACTGGGGACGCGGACTTCTTGTTCCCTACGCGGGTGCTAACCCGATCAGGTTCAACGGGATCCGGAACTATCCGATCTCAGCCCCTCGCAATGGGGCACCCCGACAAGAACGTCCGCAGTCTAAACAAGAGTTCGGCGCTTGGCCAATGCCGCCGGGCCGAAAGTATCCGAAGCGACTTCGCGGTCACACACCGGCAACTACACTCCTGCAACGAATTGCCCCAAGATGGCGCCTTGACCGCCAATCGGGGCGACCGTAGCCTTGCCCCACCCGCACACTTTCTAGGACGAACGAATGCTGCGCAGACTCTCCCTGGCTGTCGCCGTGGCCGCCTCCACAGGTTTCGTCTGGGCAGCCCAGCCCACGTCGAGCGTCGCTCCACTGCCGAGCAAGACCGACCTGATCAACGTCTACAAGGATGCCGTAGACAACAACGCCGACCTCGCCGCCGCCCAGGCCGACTACCTGGCGCGCAAGGAAGTCGTGCCCCAGGCCCGCTCCGGCCTGCTGCCGCAGATCAACGCCGGCGGCAGCCTGGGCAACACCCGCACCTCGCTGGACACGCCGGACGCCACCCTCAACCGCAGCAGCCAGCTGGTCCAGGCCAGCCTCAGCCAGCCGCTGTTCCGCGCCGACCGCTGGTTCCAGCTCAAGGCCGCGGAAAACATCAGCGAACAGGCCCAGCTGGAATTCTCCGCCACCCAGCAGCGGCTGATACTGCAGACCGCCGAGACCTACTTCGGCGTGCTCCGCGCCCAGGACAACCTGGCCGCCAGCAAGGCCGAGGAAGCGGCCTTCAAGCGCCAGCTCGACCAGTCCAACGAACGCTTCGACGTCGGCCTGTCGGACAAGACCGACGTGCTCGAATCCCAGGCCGGCTACGACACCTCGCGGGCCAACCGCATCGTCGCCGAGCAGGCCGTGGAAGATGCCTTCCAGGCCCTGGTGACGCTCACCAACCGCGACTACAGCGGCATCGAGGGCATCCTCCACTCGCTGCCGGTGGTGGTGCCCACGCCCAACGACGCCAAGGCCTGGGTGGACACCTCGGTGCAGCAGAACATCGCCCTGCAGGCCAGCAACTTCGCGGTCACCGCCGCCGAGGAAACGCTGCGCCAGCGCAAGGCCGGGCACCTGCCGACCGTGGACGCGGTGGTGCAGTACCAGAAGGGCGACAACGACGCCCTGGGCTTCACCAACAGCGGTACCGGCCCCACCTATGGCAAGTGGGTGGACCAGACCAGCGTCGGCGTGCAGCTGAACATCCCGATCTACAGCGGCGGCCTGACCAGCTCCCAGGTGCGCGAGTCGTACCAGCGCCTGAACCAGAGCGAGCAACTGCGCGAAAGCCAGCGCCGCCAGGTGGTGCAGGACGCGCGCAACCAGCACCGCGCGGTGAACACCGACGTGGAGACGGTGAAGGCGCGGCGCCAGGCGATCATCTCCAACCAGAGCTCGCTGGAAGCCACCGAGATCGGCTACCAGGTCGGCACCCGCAACATCGTCGACGTGCTCGACGCCCAGCGCCAGCTGTACAGCGCCGTGCGCGACTACAACAACGCGCGCTACGACTACATCCTCGACAACCTGCGCCTGAAGCAGACCGCCGGCACCCTCAGCCCGGCCGACCTGCAGGCCCTGGGCACCTACCTCAAGGCCGACTACAACCCGGACAAGGACTTCCTCCCGCCGGACCTGGCCAAGGCCGCCGAGCAGCAGCTGGAAAGCAGCAGCAAGGCGCGGACCCAGCAATGAACGACAAGCCCGGCGAAAGCCGGGCTTGTCGCTTAACCCGTAGGGCGCATAACGCCTACGGCGTTATCCGCCGTTTGACCGAAGTTGCGGACCGCTCGAGGTCGACCTTGGCGTGGACGACCAGCACGGTCAGGCGGCGTATAACCGCGAACGGTTATACGCCCTACGCAATAGCCGGAGGTTCCGGCGCGGATCGCGGATGAGATCCGCTCCTACACCGCCCCCCGTCATTTCCATGCAGGGGCGTAGGGCGGATAACGTTCGACGTTATCCGCCGTTTGACCGGGGTTGCGGACCGCTCGAGGTCGACCTTGGCGTGGACGACCGGCACGGTCAGGCGGCGTATAACCGCGAACGGTTATACGCCCTACGTCAGTTCCTGTAGTCCGGCGCGGTGCGCTCGAGCATGCGCAGCAGCGCCTCCCAGGCCAGGTCGTAGCCATCCGGGTCGCTCAGCTCGCCCTCGGCCTGCGGCCGCGCCGGTTCGTTGAACTGGCGCTCGGTGCGCCGGCACACCGCGTCCGGCGGGATCACCAGCTCGCCGCCGGCCTGGGCGGCGACCTGGATGTCGCAGGCCTTCTCCAGGTAGTACATGCGCAGGAACGCCTGCTTCACGCTCTCGCCCACGGTCAGCAGGCCGTGGTTGCGCAGGATCATCCCCAGGTGGTCGCCGAGGTCGCGCACCAGGCGCCGCTGCTCGTCGAAGGACAGGGCGATGCCTTCGTAGTCGTGGTAGCCCAGGCGCCCGTAGAACTCCATCGACATCTGGTTCAGCGGCAACAGCCCCCCGGCCTGGGAGGCCACCGCGCAGCCGGCGCGGGTGTGGGTGTGCAGCACGCACCGGGCATCCTCGCGGGCGGCGTGGATGGCGCTGTGGATGACGAAGCCGGCCGGGTTGACCTTGTAGCGCGTCGGCTCCACCGGATTGCCGTCCAGGTCGATCTTCACCAGGCTGGAGGCGGTGATCTCGTCGAACATCAGCCCATAGGGATTGATCAGGAAATGATGCTGCGGCCCGGGCAGGCGCAGGGAGATGTGGGTGAAGATCAGGTCGCTCATGCGGAAATGGGCGATCAGCCGATAGCAGGCGGCCAACTCCTCGCGCAGCCCCCACTCCTCGGCGGAGCAAGTTTCACGGGAGGGCATCGGGATGGTCATGCCGGGGTTCCTCTTGTTGTTCGGGCTACAGGCTACAGGCTACAGGCTACAGGCTACAGGCTACAGGGAAGAGCATGTGCGGGGCTCTTCGTAGGAGCGAGCTTGCTCGCGAACCGGGCGGGCACGGTGCCGGGTTTGGTTCGCGAGCAAGCTCGCTCCTACAGGGGGGACCGGCTCTTCGCTCTTGCCTGCAGCTTGTAGCTTGTAGCTTGCAGCCGCTCCTGACCTATTGCGCCGCCCAAGCGTTGAAGCGCTCCTCCAGCTCCTCGCCATGGTCAGCCCAGAACTCGTCGTCCATGGCCAGGCCCACCTTGATGTTCGCCGGCGCGGTCGGTACCCAGCGCGCCAGGTCCTGCGGCAGGCGTTCGGCGGCCTGCTTGTTGGTGGGGCCGTAGGGGATGTTGTGCACGTAGTCCACCTGGGCGTCGGCCTGGTTGGCGAAGGCGATGAAGCGCTTGGCCAGGTCGACGTGCTGCGAGCCCTTGATGATCGCCCAGTAGTCCATGCCGTACAGCGCGCCCGGCCAGACCAGGTCGAGGTTGCGCCCGCTCTTGTGGGCATCGGCGATGCGCCCGGTGTAGCTGGTGGTCATCACCACGTCGCCGGCGGCGAGCCACTGCGGCGGCTGGGCGCCGGCCTCCCACCACTGGATCGACGGCTTGATCTGGTCGAGCTTGGCGAAGGCGCGGTCGACGCCCGCCTTGGTGGAGAGCACCTTGTACACGTCCGCCGGCGCGACGCCGTCGGCCATCAGGGCGAACTCCAGGTTGTACACCGCGCGCTTGCGCATTCCGCGCTTGCCGGGGAATTTCTGCAGGTCCCAGAAATCCTGCCAGCCACTGGGCGCGGTCTTCAGCTTGTCGGCGTCGTAGGCGATGGCCACGCCCCAGACCAGCGCAGCCGAGCCGCACTCCTTGGCGGCGTTGGGCACCAGTTGGTCGGCGCCGCCCAGTTGCTTCCAGTCCAGCGGCACGAACATGCCCAGGTCGCAGTTGCGCGCCAGGTCCGGGCCCTCGATCTGCACCACGTCCCAGTCGGCGTGGCCGGTGTCGGTCATCACCTTGATGCGCGCCATCTCGCCGTTGTACTCGGCCTGGGTCAGGCGCGCCCCGCTGGCCTTGGCGAAGGGCTGGAAGAAGGCCAGGTCCTGGGCCTTCTGCCCGGCACCGCCATAGCCGACCACGACCATGGAATCCTGCGCCTGGGCGCTGCCGAGACCGAGTCCCAGGAGCAGCAGCAGGGGTTGCAAAGCGTTCTTGCGCGAAATCATCGAGCGGACCCTCTGTGAATGCGAACCGTGGCCACCGCGGTGGCACGGCGGAGGTGGGTTGGGCGTACCGGAACAACTCGCGGATGGCAGCTGGCAGTCAGAGGCGAAGGGGCGCTGCGGCGTGGGGCAGCCGGCGCGGGAAGACACCGTGGAGCACGGTTCATGCGCATCTCCTCTTGTAGTTGTTGTGGAGTACGTCGCTGGGCACACCCCGTCGGCGACGGGGCATGGACACGAAACTACCCAGTCATTTTTAAAAAAACAAGTTGATTTTTTACTGAAGGTAAATTTCCATGGCGTTACTTGGATAACAACAAAACCTCGCTCCAGGAGTCCACGCCGTGCCCGACGTCATCCACTTCCAGCAGTCCGCCCTGCAGTTCCAGCCCTACGCCGGCCAGCCGCCGGAGCGCGCGGCCATCTGCCGCCTGATCGGCCCGGCCGACAGCCAGACCATGGGCGCCGGCCTGGCCCGCTTCGACGGCTGTTCCATCGAATGGACGGTGCTCTACGACGAACTGATCGTGGTGCTGGAAGGCCACTTCCGCCTGCGCCTGGGCGAGCGCGTCATCGAGGCCGCGCCGGGCGACGTGATCTGGGTGCCCGAGCGCACGCCCCTGGCCTACGAAGGCGAGAAGGCCTGCGTGTTCTACGCCCTCTACCCGGTCGACTGGCAGGCCCGCAACGCCTGACCTCCCGCAGAACGACAAGAAAGGACGAAGTCCGTGACGAATGCCTTCCCGCACCTGTTCAGCCCGCTGGAAATCCGTGGCAAGCGCCTGAAGAACCGCATCATGTCCACCGGGCACGACACCTCGATGCCCACCGACAACCTGGTCAACGACCAACTGGTGGCCTACCACCAGGCCCGCGCCAAGGGTGGCGTGGGGCTGATCGTGATGCAGGTGGCGGGGGTGCACGACAGCGCCCGCTACACCTCCCATGTGCTGATGGCCACCGACGACGAATGCATCCCCGGCTACCGCCGCGTCGCCGAGGCCTGCCACGCCGAGGGCACCGTGGTGCTGTCGCAGATCTTCCACCCCGGGCGCGAGATCATGGAGTCCAGCGACGGCCTGCTGGCGGTGGCCTACTCCGCCTCGGCCTCGCCCAACGAGCGCTTCCGGGTGATGCCGCGCGAGCTGGACCAGCGCATGATCGACGAGATAGTCGCCGGCTACGCCGCCGCCGCGCGGCGCCTGCACCAGGCCGGGCTGGACGGCGTGGAAGTGGTGGCCAGCCACGGCTACCTGCCGGCGCAATTCCTCAACCCACGGGTGAACCAGCGCAAGGACGGCTACAACGGCGACCTCGACGCGCGCCTGCGCTTCACCCGCGAAGTGGTCGCCGCCGTGCGCGCAGCCACCGCCGAGGACTTCATCGTTGGCCTGCGCATCTCCGCCGACGAACGCGACCCCGAGGGCCTCACCGAGGACGAATCGCTGCAGGCCGTGCGGGCGCTGCAGGGCGAACTGGACTACGTGCACATAGTCGCCGGCACCTCCGCCTCCCTCGGCGGCGCCATCCACATCGTCCCGCCGATGGCCATCGAGGCCGCCTACCTGGCCAGCAACGCCGCGACCTTCAAGGCGCGCCTGGACATCCCGCTGTTCGTCACCGGGCGCATCAACCAGCCGCAGGAAGCCGAGCTGATCATCGCCCGCGGCCAGGCCGACGTGTGCGGCATGACCCGCGCGCTGATCTGCGACCCGCAGATGCCGAGCAAGACCGAAACCGGCCACGTCGAAGACGTGCGCGCCTGCATCGCCTGCAACCAGGCGTGCATCGGCCACTTCCACCGCGGCTACCCGATCTCCTGCATCCAGCACCCGGAAACCGGCCGCGAGCTGCAGTACGGGCGCATCGAACCGGCCGTGCAGCGCAAGCGCGTGCTGGTGGCCGGCGGTGGCCCGGCGGGCATGAAGGCCGCGGCGGTGGCGGCCCAGCGCGGCCATGAGGTGATCCTCTGCGAAGCCGGCGCGCAGCTCGGCGGCCAGGTCAACCTGGCGCAACTGCTGCCGCGCCGCGCCGAGTTCGGCGGCGCCTCCACCAACCTGCAGCGCGAGATGCAACTGGCCGGCGTGGAAGTGCGCCGCAACACCCGCGTCGACCGCGCCCTGGTGGAAGCCGAGAAACCCGACCTGGTGATAGTCGCCACCGGCGCCAGGCCCTACTGGCCGCCGTTCGAGCGCGGCGGCGAACTGCAGGTGGTGGACGCCTGGCAGGTGCTGCGCGGCGAAGTGCAGGTCGGCCGCTCGGTGCTGGTCACCGACTGGCGCTGCGACTGGATCGCCCCCGGCATCGCCGAGCAACTGGTACGCGCCGGCCACCAGGTGCGCCTGGCGGTGAACGGCACACACGCCGGCGAGAACCTGCCGCTGTACGTGCGCGACCACCTGGCCGGCGAGCTGCACCGCCTGGGCATCGAGATCACCCCCTACGCGCGGCTGTACGGCTGCGACGACAGCAGCGTCTACCTGCAGCACAGCGCCAGCGGCGAACCGATGATCTTCGAAGACATCGACACCCTCGTGCTGTGCCAGGGCCACCAGCCGGTGGACGACCTCGCCGCGGAACTGGAAGGCCTGGTGGAATTCCGCCGCATCGGCGACTGCCTGGCGCCGCGCACAGCCGAAGAAGCCATCTACGAAGGCCTCAAGGCAGCCTGGGCGATATAGGGGCGGCGGCAGGCGACAGGCTGCAGGCTTCAGGCAAAAGCAAGAGCCGCTTCAGCCTGCCGCCTGAAGCCTGTAGCCTGTAGCCGTTTTTCTCCAGGACCTTTGCCGCATGAGCCCGAAAGCCCCGCAGGAAGCCCCCGCCAGCCCCGAAGCGCAATTCCTCGGCACGCGCATCCGCGGCCTGCGCAAGCGGCGCGGCATGACACTGGCCGAGCTGGCCGAGCAGAGCAAGCTCACCGCCGGCTACATCAGCCAGCTGGAGCGCAACCTGGCCTACCCGTCGATCCCGGCACTGTTCAACATCGCCCGCAGCCTGGGGGTGACCATCCAGTGGTTCTTCGCCAGCGAAGTGCAGGCCGACCCGGCCGACGCCGGCTATGTGGTGCGGCGCAACGCCCGCACCAGCGTGCACTACGAGGACGGCATCGTCGACGAACTGCTCAGCCCGCAGCCCAGCCGCCAGCTGGAGATCCTCCACTCGCGCTTCCCGCCGGGCACCTACAGCCAGCAGAGCTACAGCCACGACGGCGAGGAAGCCGGCTACCTGCTCAGCGGCACCTTCGAGCTGTGGGTGGGCGAGCGCCACTTCCAGCTGAACGAAGGCGACAGCTTCAGCTACTCCAGCCAGGAGCCACACCGCTACGGCAACCCGGGAGACGTGGATGCGGTGGTGCTCTGGGTGATCACGCCGCCGACGTTCTGACACGGCGCCTTTCTGCAGGAGCGAGCTTGCTCGCGAACGGAGTTTCCCGGTCATGGCGGTGCATGAGGTCACCACCGTCCCCTCTCCCCAGCCCTCTCCCTGAAGGGAGAGGGGGCTAGTCCGTGCCGAGAGACGTGATGGTTTCAGCTGGAAACCTTCGGTGTTGCCGGCTAACTCCAGAACACCCAGCTCTGCCCAACGGTCCCCTCTCCCTTCAGGGAGAGGGTTAGGGAGAGGGAGCGGAGTCCAGCCAAAGCACCGAAGTCACCGGCGAACTCCATTCGCGAGCAAGCTCGCTCCTACGAAAACCCTACCCCAACAACCGCGCCAGCCCATCGAGCAACCGCTGCAAAGCCCCCTGGTTCGCCCGCAACACCCCCAGCCCTCTCCCTGAAGGGAGAGGGAGCCGTCCGTGCCGGCTGCAAGCCCCGTGTCGGCCGGATACGCCAGAGTTTCCGGCTGACTCCGCAATACCCGTTTCTGCCGAACAGTCCCCTCTCCCTTCAGGGAGAGGGTTAGGGAGAGGGAGCGGAGTCAGACCAAGGCACCGAAGCCACAGGCCAGCACCGTTCGCGAGCAAGCTCGCTCCTACGAAAACCCTACCCCAACAACCGCGCCAGCCCATCGAGCAACCGCTGCAAAGCCCCCTGGTTCGCCCGCAACACCCCCAACCCGGCGTCGGCCATGCGCTGCGCCACCGCTGGCTCATCCCACAGTTGCCCCACCGCCACCGCCAGGGTCGGCGCATCCAGCACTTCGCGCAGGGCGCCGACCTCGCGCAGTTGCGCGGCTATCTCGAGGAAGTTGAACAGCTGTGGTCCGGCCAGCACCGGCTTGCCCAGGGCCGCCGGCTCCAGCAGGTTGTGGCCGCCGTTGGGCACCAGGCTGCCGCCGACGAAGGCGACGTCGGCCAGGGCGTAGAGGAACAGCAGCTCGCCCATGGTGTCGCCGAGCAGCACCTGGGTGGCTGCCTGCACCGGCTCACCGCTGGAACGCCGCAGCGTGGCGAAGCCCTCGCGGCGGCACAGCTCGAACATGCCGTCGAAACGCTCCGGGTGGCGCGGCACCAGGATCAGCAGGGCATCCGGATGCGTCCCCAGCAGCTTGCGGTGGGCGGCGAGGACGATCTCGTCCTCCCCCGCGTGGGTGCTGGCGGCGATCCATACCGGCCGGCCCTCGGTCTGCCAGTCGTGGCGCAGGGCCGCGGCGCGGGCGAGCAGTGCGGGGTCGATGCTCAGGTCGAACTTGATCGAGCCGGTCACGCTCACGCACTCCGGGCGCGCGCCCAGGCGGCGGAAGCGCTCGGCCTCGGCCTCGGTCTGCACCGCCAGCCAGCTCATCTCGCCGAGCATCGGCCGCGTCAGCCCCTCGAAGCGCGCATAGCCGCGCGCCGAGCGCTCGGACAGGCGGGCGTTGGCCAGCGCCACCGGGATGCCGCGGCGGGCGCACTGGTGGATATGGTTGGGCCACAGCTCGGTTTCCATGATCACCGCCAGGCGCGGCTTCACCCGTTCCAGGAAGCGCGACGCGGCCCAGGGCAGATCGTAGGGCAGGTAGCAGTGCTGCACGCTGTCGCCGAACAGCGCGCGGATGCGCTCGGAGCCGGTCGGCGTCATGCAGGTGACGGTGATCGGCAGTTGTGGATAACGCTGCTGCAGGGCACGGATCATCGGCGCCGCGGCGATGCTCTCGCCCACCGACACGGCGTGCACCCAGATGCCGCCCGGCTGCATCTTCGGCAGGCCGAAGGAAAAGCGCTCGCCGATACGCCGGGCGTAGGCCGGCGCCTTGCGCGAACGCAGGAACAGGCGCAGCGCGACCAGCGGCAGGCCCAGGTGGAACAGCAGGGTATAGAGGGTCCGGTTCATGGCGGCGGAGAGTAGCAAATAACACCCGGACGTTCGCGCGGGGCTTACCGTAGGAGCGGATTTATCCGCGATCGATGGCGCGGGGGCGAGCCATCGCGGACGGAGTCCGCTCCTACAGTCGTGCGTCCTATTCCTTCAGGTGCTCGGCGAAGCATCTGCCCAGCCATTGCGCCGCCGGGCCCAGGGGCTCGTCGCGGCGGCAGACCAGCTCCACCACCAGCGGCGGTGGCGTCCAGTCGCTGGCCAGTTCCACCAGCAGCGGCTGGTAGGCCGGGTACTGCGCCACGTGGCGCGGCAACCAGGCCCAGCCGAGGTCGCGCATCAGCAGCTCGGCCATGGCGTAGAAGCTGTCGGCGCGCCACACCAGGGGGCTGATCTGCTCGCCGCCGGGGTAATGGCTGTCCTGCGGGGCCATCAGCAGCTGGCGGTGCCGAGCCAGCTCGCGTCGGTCGGCGTAGTCCAGGCGGGCCAGGGCGTGGCCGGCGCCGCACACCGTGACCATCTCGATGGTGCCCAGGCGCTGGCGCTCCAGGGCTTCGGGCATGCCCTCGTGGTGGAACAGCAGGCCGAGGTCGGCGCGGCGCTCCAGCAGCTTGCGCGCCACGTCGCCCTGGGCGCCGCTGGCCAGTTGCACTTCCAGGGTCGGGAAGGCCCGGGCCAGCGCCTGCAGGCTGGAAAGCACCGGCTGGTAGGGCATGGCCTCGTCCTGGGCCAGGCGCAGGCGCGCTTCCTCGCCGCGCACCAGGGCGGCGGCGCGGCTTTCCAGGCGCTCGCACTGGCGCAGCACCTCGCGGGCCTCGTCGAGCAGCGCCCTGCCCTCCTCGGTCAGCACCGGCTGGCGGCCGCTGCTGCGGTCGAACAGGCTCACGCCCAGGTCGCTCTCCAGCAGCGCGATGGACGAGCTCACCGCCGACTGCACGCGCTTGAGCTGGCGCGCCGCCGCCGAGAAGGAGGATTGATCGGCGACGCTGACGAAAAGTCGTAACTGGTCCAGGTTCCACTGCATGACTCATCTCCTTTGCAGATAGGTAATGACTTTATCCCATCGCCAGGAACACTAGAATGTCGCTATTCGCAATATCGGCCGCCCGCCCGGCCGCTCCTGGGGAGGACTGAACATGCCCGGCTATCTCTATCTCGCCATCGCCATCGTCGCCGAAGTCATCGCCACCGCTTCGCTGAAGTCGGTGAAAGGCCTGTCCACGCCCCTGCCCCTGCTGCTGGTGATCGTCGGCTACGCCATCTCCTTCTGGATGCTCACCCTGGTGGTGCGCAGCATCCCGGTGGGCATCGCCTACGCCATCTGGGCCGGCCTGGGCATCGTGCTGGTCAGCGTCGCCGCGCTGGTGCTCTACCAGCAGAAGCTCGATGGCCCGGCCGTGCTGGGCATGGGCCTGATCGTCAGCGGCGTGGTGGTGATCCAGCTGTTCTCGCGCAGCGTCGGCCACTGAGCCACGGCCCCCTCGGTTATACTGCGCGCTTCGTTTCACGCGAGGCGCGCCCTTCCATGACCCAACCCCTGAGCACCGACATCCTCGTCGTCGGCGGCGGCATCGCCGGCCTCTGGCTGAATGCCCGCCTGCGTCGCGCCGGCTTCTCCAGCGTGCTGCTGGAGAACACCGCGCTCGGCGGCGTGCAGAGCATGCGCTCGCAGGGGATCATCCACGGCGGCACCAAGTACGCCCTGCACGGCGCGCTGACCGGCGCCTCGGAAGCCATCGCCGACATGCCCTCGCTGTGGCGCCAGTGCCTGGCCGGCGACGGCGAGCTGGACCTGCGCGGCGTGCGCGTGCTCTCCGACGCCCACTACCTGTGGTCGCCGGGCGGCCTGGCCGGCAACCTCACCAGCTTCTTCGCCAGCAAGGCGGTGCGCAGCCGCGTGGCCCAGGTGAAGGGCGACGAGCTGCCGCCGGCGCTGCAGGACAAGGCCTTCAAGGGCAAGGCCTACCGCCTCTCGGAACTGGTGCTGGACGTGCCCAGCCTCATCGCCCACCTGGCGGTGCTGGCCGGGGACAGCCTGCTGGCCGGCGAACGCATCGAGCCACTGCGCGAAGGCGACGAGTTGGTCGGCCTGCGCGTCGACGGCCGCGACATCCGCGCCCAGCGCGTGGTGTTCGCCGCCGGCGCCGGCAACGAGGCGCTGCTGCGCGAACTCGGCCTGGACCAGCCGGCCATGCAGCGCCGCCCGCTGCACATGGTGCTGGTCAAGGCGCCGACGCTGAAGCCGCTGTACGCCCACTGCGTGGGCGGCGGGCCCAAGCCGCGGGTCACCGTGACCACCCACCCGGCCGCCGACGGCCAGTGGGTCTGGTACCTCGGCGGCGACATCGCCGAAGCCGAAGGCGTGGCCCGCAGCGAAGCCGAGCAGATCGCCGAGGCCCAGCGCGAACTGCGCAAGCTGCTGCCCTGGGTCGACCTGTCGGCCGCGCGCTGGGCCACCCTGCGGGTGGACCGCGCCGAACCGGCGCAGTCCGGCCTGCTGCGCCCGGACTGCGCCTTCCTCGCCGACCAGGGCCGCCTGCTGGTGGGCTGGCCGACCAAGCTGGCGCTGGCGCCGAACTTCGCCGACCGCGTCTTCGAGGCCCTGGACCGCGACGGCATCCGCCCCGCCGCCGGCGCTGCGCTGCCGGAGCTGCCACGCCCGCCCATGGCCCGCCCGGTGTGGGAGGAACTGCTGCCATGAGCGGCCTGCACGCGCTGCGCCGCCCGCTGGGCAGCACCGGCCTGAACGTCTCGCCGCTGGGCCTGGGCACCGTCAAGCTGGGCCGCGACCAGGGGGTGAAGTACCCCAATGGCTTCCGCATCCCCGACGACCGCGAGGCCGCCGACCTGCTGGCGCTGGCCCGCGGACTGGGCATCAACCTGCTCGACACCGCGCCGGCCTATGGCCGCAGCGAGGAGCGCCTCGGCCCGCTGCTGCGCGGCCAGCGCCAGGACTGGGTGATCGTCAGCAAGACCGGCGAGGAGTTCGACGGCGGCCAGTCGCGCTTCGACTTCAGCGCCGCCCACACCCGCCTGTCGGTGGAGCGCAGCCTGCGCCGCCTGGAGACCGACTACATCGACCTGGTGCTGGTGCACTCCGACGGCAACGACCTGCACGTCCTGCAGCACACCGAGGTCTACGAAACCCTCGAGCGGCTCAAGCAGGAAGGCCTGATCCGCGGCTTCGGCTTCTCCGGCAAGACCGTCGACGGCGGCCTGCTGGCGCTGCAGCGCGGCGACTGCGCCATGGTCACCTACAACCTCGGCGAACAGGCCGAGAAAGCTGTGATCGATCACGCCCTGGCGCACCACCGCGGCATCCTGGTGAAGAAGGCCCTGGCCAGTGGCCACGCCTGCCTGGCCGAAGGCCAGGACCCGGTGCGCGCCAGCTTCGAGCTGGTGTTCGGCCACCCCGGCGTGGGCGCGGCCATCGTCGGCACCATCAACCCGCAGCACCTGCGGCACAACGTCGCGCTGGCGGCCGAAGTCCTCGGCGGCTGAGGGCTGCCAGCCGGGTACGGTGCCGCCATGACCGTTGATCGGCAGTCATCCAAGGTTGACACAAAGGGCGCATTCCTGTGCCATGCTCAGACTCCGCGGTGAAAAACCGCGGCACGCAAAATTGCCGCCAAAAGCTCGCTGACAGGAAAAACAGCCGAAAACCAAGACCCTTTCAGGGTTAACCTCGAAATAATCGAGGGTTTTCGAAGTTCGCCGTCAACGCCGTAGCCACTGGCAACCCGGAACGATCGGCCAGGCCGCCCACCCCGCGGGCGGCCCGACGCGCCCTGTACGACGAGGACCGCCCATGCCCCGTACGCTCGCCCGCAAGGACCCGACCGCCTTCAAGACCTTGCCGTTGCTGGTCGAGGCCAACCCCGACAGCCTGGTCTACCAGGGCCTCGGCCTGCCGCTGAATTTCTCCCAGGTCCTGGGGCGCCGCCGCCCGGTACAGGTGGCCGATGCCCGGCACTTCACCGCCGAGCTCGCCAACCTGGGCGTGTCGGTGCGCCTGACGCTCAACTGGCAGGGCCGCGACTACTGGGTGCTGGTGCGCCAGCAGCGCGCCGACCGCGGCGACACCGTGCTCAAGCTGATTTCCGGCTACGTGCCATCCCACGAGCTGAACCTGCCGCTGCTCACCGCCATCCAGGAAGTGGCCGAGGAATGCCTGGTGGAAACCGCCGACGGCTGGCTGGGCGGGCGCTTCGGCGACACCTGGCTGCCGACGCCCTACCAGGACACCCTGCGCTACCGCGAGGCCAGCCACTTCTCGCTGACGCCGCTGTCCGGCGCCGCACGGCCGGTGCAGGCCGGCGCCCTGCGCCTGCTGGAGCGCCCGCAGGCCTACGTGCACCTGCCCACTGCCTCGCTGCAACTGGTCTACGACATGCGCATGGAGCTACCCAGGGACGTGCGCGACGTCAGCCTGTTCCACGTCGACGAGCGCCTGGAAAGCGGCCCGCTGGTGGCCCGCCTGGACCGCCGACGGCCGGACCTCTACCTGCTGCCGCTGGAGCACGGCCAGCCCACCGGCTCGCTCTTCACCCTGCGCAAGGGCGAACTGGTGAAAGCCGCGACCCGCGGCCTGTGGCTCTCGGAAAGCTTCGCCGAGCAGGACGGCTGGCTGGTGCGCGACGAGCGCATCCGCTTCCGCGACTGGCTCGACAGCCTGCCGCCGGCCAACGGCAATTCCGGCAAGGGCCGGCGCACGGCCTGAAGGCCCCCCTGTAGGAGCGGGCCCTGCCCGCGATTCGCGCGTAGGGCGCGCTCCTACATCGGAATGGCGCGGGTGGGATGGCGTAGTAGCGGATCTCATCCGCGAATCGCGCCGAAACCTCCGGCTATCGCGGACAAGGTCCGCTCCTACGCCTTCCGGCAAACACAACACCCCGTAGGATGGGTTGAGCGAAGCGATACCCATCGCCACGACCGCATGGGTTTCGCAAGCTCAACCCATCCTACGAAGAGCATTACGCCTGCGTACGTCCCCAACCTGCAGGAGCAGGCCCTGCCTGCGAATCGCGCGCAGGGCGCGCTCCTACATGTGAACGGCTGCTCCGGTCACTTCAACTGGCTGGAACTCTTGCCCAACAGGCGCCGCGCCACGATCAGCAGTTGGATCTGCTGGGTGCCCTCGAAGATGTCGAGGATCTTCGAGTCCCGCGCCCATTTCTCCAGCAGTTCGTCCTCGCCGTAGCCCAGGGCTCCGGCCAGTTCCACGCACTTCAGGGTGACCTCGTTGGCCACCCGCCCGGCCTTGGCCTTGGCGATGGAGGCCTCCCTGGAGTTGGGCTGGCGGTTGTCGGCCATCCATGCGGCTTTCAGCGTCAGCAGGCGTGCGGCCTCCCATTCCGCCTCCAGGCGGTACAGGGTCGCCTCGGCGTGGGACACGCTCAGCAGCGGCCTGGCGTAGTCGAAGCGGCAGCCGGCCTTCTTCAGCAGTTCGCGGGCGCGGTCCAGCGAGGCCTTGGCCACGCCGACCGCCATGGCCGCCACCAGCGGTCGGGTGTTGTCGAAGGTCTCCATGACGCCGGCGAAGCCCTTCTGCACGTCGATCTCGGCGTTGCCCAGCAGGTTGGCCGCCGGCACCCGGCAGTCGCTGAAGCTGATGGAGGCGGTGTCCGAGGCCTTGATCCCGAGCTTCTTCTCCAGGCGAGTGACGGTCATGCCCGGGGTGCCCTTCTCCACCACGAAGGACTTGATGGCCGCGCGGCCCAGGCCGCGGTCCAGGGTGGCCCAGACCACCACCGCGTCGGCGCGGGCGCCGGAGGTGACGAAGATCTTCTCGCCATTGAGCACGTAGTGGTCGCCGTCGCGGGTGGCCGTGGCGCGGATGGCCGCCGAGTCCGAGCCGCAGCCCGGCTCGGTGATGGCCATGGCCGCCCAGGTGCCGCCGAAGCGCTTGAGCTGCTCGTCGTTGGCCACCGCGGCGATGGCGGCGTTGCCCAGGCCCTGGCGCGGCATGGCCAGCAGCAGGCCGACGTCGCCCCAGCACATTTCCATCACGCCCAGGCAGGCGGAGAGGTTGCCGCCGTTCTTCACGCCCTCCTCCGCCGCCGCGCCCTTGCGCTTGCTGGCCGAGGTGGCGCCCACGGCGTCCGGCGAGCCGGCGTTCATGCCGTCCAGCAGCGCGGCCAGCAGGTCCAGCTCCTTGGGGTAGGCGTGCTCGGCCTTGTCGTACTTGCGCGAGATCGGCCGCAGGTAGTTTTCCGCCACCTGGTGCGCCTGGTTGACCAGGCCACGGAATTTCTTCGGGGTTTCCAGGTACATGCAGGCGCTCCTCAGAGGTGCAGGCCGCCGGCCATCACGGCCAGGGCGCGCAGGTCGCGGTACCAGCGCTCGGCTGGGTGTTCCTTGGTGAAGCCGTGGCCGCCGAGCAACTGCACGGCGTCGGTGCCGATCTTCATGGCCTTCTCGGCACAGAGCAGGCGGGCGAGGTAGGCCTCGCGGTGGAACGGCTGGCCACGCTCGGCCAGGGCGCAGGCGCGCCAGGTCATCAGGCGCATGGCGTCCAGTTCGATGGCGATGTCGGCGACCATGAAGGCCACGCCCTGGCGGTGGCTGATGGGCTCGCCGAAGGCCTCGCGCTCGTTGCAGTAGCCGATCACGTAGTCCAGCGCCGCCTGCGCGGTGCCCAGGGCCAGGGCGCACCAGGCCAGGCCGCTGAGGTCGAGAAAAGCCTGGTAGTCGAATTTCTCCGCGGCCAGGCGGCGGCCGGCGTCGACCTTCACGCCCTTCAGGCGGATGCGTGCGGTGCCGGCGGCCTTCAGGCCCATGGCCGGCTCGGGGCGGCGCTCCACGCCCTTGGCGGCGGCGTCGACCAGGAACAGCGCCGGGCCGTCGGCGGTCTGCGCGGCGACCAGCAACTGGCTGGCATCCAGCCCGCGTACCACCAGGCACTTCTCGCCGGACAGCAGGTAATGGCGGCCGCGTTTGCGTGCCTGGGTCTTCAGTTGCGCGGGGTCGGCCAGCAACTGCGGCTCGCCCACGGCGAGGCCGATCAGCGGCGGCCCGTCCTCGCCGACGAACGCCGGCAGCCACTGCGCCTGCTGCTGCGGGCTGGCCCAGCGGCGGATGCAGTTGGCCGCCGACAGCGGCACCAGCAGCGCCGCGGCCAGGCTCAGGTCGCCACGGGCCAGGGCCTCGGCGATCAGCGCGTTGGTCAGCACGGTGCGTTCGCCAGCCATGCCGCCGTGCACTTCGCTCACGCCGTAGTAGGCCAGGCCCAGTTCCAGGGCCTGGTTGAGCAGTTCGGCGGGCACCCCGGCGTCGGCGTCGGCATCGTGGGCGGCCGGGCGCAGCACCTCGGCAGCGAAGCCTTCGAGCATGTCCACCAGCATCTGCTGTTCGTCGGACAGCGTCAGGTCGAAGAGCTCGTCCGGGTCGACCTTGCGCGGCGTCTTGGTTTGCTTGGCGGCACGCTGGCTGGCCATGCGGAAGCCGGTGCGGCTACCGGTGTAGAGCAGCTTCTCGAAGGGTTTGCGCAGCTTCAGGCGGTCCGGCCAGTCGGCCTGGGCCACCCGGTTGAGCACGGCCAGGGCGCGGCCCTGCACGTCGGTGGTCATGGCATCTCGCTCCACGGGGGGATGGGATGCCGGGGATCATGCGCCGTGAGACGGCGGGGGGACCATGACCGCTTTGCCGGGAACGCATGGCAGAGGGGTCAGTGGAAACGTAGGGCGTACAACCGTTCGCGGTTGTACGCCGTTACGCCCGGCCACATCGGCGGCTTCGAGGTCGAGCCCGGAGCGCCCTGGAGTCCGTATGGGATTCGGCCGGAGCTTCCGAGTCTGACGCGACGGGTGAGGGGCGCTTCGAGTTTGGCAGCGAGCAGAGGTTCAGCCAAGGTCAGGCGGCGTATAACCGCGAACGGTTATACGCCCTACGTCCAGGGGATATCGACGTTAGCGCTTCTGGCGGATTTTTTCGACGATGGCGGTGGTGGAGCTGTTCGGCACCAGGCCGAGGACGCGCACTTCGCCGCCGTAGGCGCTGACGATGTCGGCGCCGACCACCTGGTCGACGGAGTAGTCGCCGCCCTTGACCAGCACGTCCGGGCGCACCTGGGCGAGCAGGCGTTCGGGGGTGTCCTCGCTGAAGCTCACCACCCAGTCCACCGCGCCGAGGCCGGCGAGCACCGCCATGCGCCGGTCGACACTGTTGATCGGCCGGCCCGGGCCTTTCAGGCGGCCCACCGAGGCGTCGTCGTTGACCGCCACGATCAGCCGGTCGCCCTGGGCGCGGGCCTGTTCCAGGTAGCTGACGTGGCCGGCGTGGAGGATGTCGAAGCAGCCGTTGGTGAAGACGATCTTCTCGCCGTGGGCGCGGGCGTCCTCGATGGCCAGCAGCAGTTGCTCCAGGCCCAGCACGCCGCGCTCGGAGCCCTGCTCGCGCTGCACCGCGCGGCGCAGTTCGGGAGCGCTGATGGCGGCGGTGCCGAGCTTGCCGACCACGATGCCGGCGGCCAGGTTGGCCAGGGCCACGGCCTGGGGCAGGTCCTCGCCGGCGGCCAGGGCGCCGGCCAGGGTGGAAATCACGGTGTCGCCGGCGCCGGTGACGTCGAACACTTCGCGGGCGCGGGCCGGCAGGTGCAGCGCCGGGTGGCCGGGGCGCAGCAGGGTCATGCCGTGCTCGCCGCGGGTCACCAGCAGCGCGCCCAGCTCCAGGTCGCCGAGCAGCTTCAGGCCCTTGGCCACCAGCTCGTTCTCGTCCTGGCAGCGGCCGACGATGGCCTCGAACTCGGAGAGGTTCGGGGTGATCAGGCTGGCGCCGCGGTAGATGGAGAAGTCCTTGCCCTTGGGGTCGGCCAGCACCGGGATGTTGCGCTTGCGCGCAGCCTGGATCAGCGCCTGGTGGTTCTTCAGCGCGCCCTTGCCGTAGTCCGACAGCACCAGCACGCGGACCTGGTCCAGCAGCGCCTCGGTCTCGCGGGCCAGGGCCTGGGCGTCGGTCCTGAAGGGTTCCTCGAAGTCCACCCGCAACAACTGTTGATGCCGGCTCATGACGCGCAGCTTGACGATGGTCGGCTGCCCGGCGATGCGCTGGAAGCGGGTGGTCACGCCCACCGCGCCAAGACTGTCGGCCAGGCTGGCGGCGGCCTCGTCCTCGCCGGTGACGCCGACCAGGAAGGCCGGGGCGCCCAGGGCGGCCAGGTTCAGCGCGACGTTGGCCGCGCCGCCGGGGCGGTCCTCATGCTGCTCGACCCGCACCACCGGCACCGGCGCCTCGGGCGAGATGCGCGAGGTCGCGCCGTGCCAGTAGCGGTCGAGCATCACGTCGCCGACCACCAGCACAGGGGCCTGATCGAAACGGGGCATGGTCAGTTTCATGGGAACTCCGCAGGTCGAAATCGCCGCGGATAATACCATAGCCGCTCGCCCGGCCTCGCGCCGGGCACCGGTCGTTCAGCGCAGCGGGCGCACCCAGAACAGCTCGTGGCGGCGCACCGCCTTGCGGAAGAATTCGTCCTCGCCGCTGGCCGGCCAGCAGCGCCCGGCCAGGGCCCGCTGGATCAGCCGGCGCAGGCGCTTCTTGGCCGGCAGCGGGACCGTCAGGTCGTGCTGCATGGCCAGGGCCTGGGCCTTGTCGATGCGCGTGGCGGCGTCCAGCGCCGGGCTCCACAGGGCGTCGGCCGGCAGCGCTTCGATGCACGGCGGCAGGGCCACGCCGCCTTCGGCCGGGCCCATGGGCCAGCGGTCGTTGTCGTGCAGGTGGTTGGCATAGAGCAGCAGGGTCTGCGGCTTCCAGGCGCTGAGCTGGATGGCCTCCTGCAGCGCCCGCGTGGCGTGCACGTGGTCGGCGTGGGGGTCCAGCTGCGGGTGCGGGGTGACCAGCACCTCGGGGCGGAAGTGCTCCAGCAGCGCCACCAGGTCCGCCACCAGGTTGTTCCAGCTGGGCACGCCGTCGGCGTCGGCCGGCAGCTGCAGCGGGTTGTGCCGGCGCAGGTCGCGGATGTCGCTCTCGCCGGACTCCCGCGAACCGAAGCCCTTGTCCGGTTCGCCGCACATCGCCGGCAGTTGCAGGCAGTAGTAGCCCAGTTGCACGCAGCGGCTGGCCGGCACCCCGCCCCACAGCGGCACGGCCAGGCTGTCCCAGGTGCGCAGGCGGCCCTTCAGGCGCGCCGCGGCGGCCTGGTCCAGGCCCAGGCGCTGGTAGTACCCGGCCTCGATCTCGCCCTGGGTCAGGGTGACGATGCTCACCTCCTCGGCGCGGCTGTACAGGCCGAAGGCGGCCAGCTCGGCGTCGTCGGCGTGGGGCGCGATGACCATCAGCCGACGCTCGGCGTAGTCCGGGTTGTGGAAGGCGTGCAGGGTGCCCTGGCTGTCGAGGCGGCAGTGGCGGCCGCGGATGCGCAGGTGCCCACCACGCAGGGCCGCGCCCTGGCCGGACAGGTTGAGGTAGCGCACGCCGTTCACGCCGCGCTCAAAGTCCTGGCGGTCGATGCCCTCGTTGCCCTCGATCAGCACCTGCGGGTCGAGCCAGCGGCCCAGCCAGTTGGCCCTGACGCGGATCTGCAGGAGCAGCGTCTCGTAGTCCCCGGGCAGCGCATCGGTAGCGACGTGCAGGCCGTGGGGGCCGAGGGACGCCGGCAGGCTCAGCTGGCCTTCCGGGAAGTCGTAGCGGTAGTCGTCGCGCGGCGAGTAGAACAGGTGGTCGGCGAACCAGGCCTCGTGGGCCACCCAGCCCAGCAGCACGGCCAGGGGCACGCTCCACCAGGGGGCGAACACGCCGAGGGCGACCAGCGCCAACAGCGCGACGAGCAGCACCAGGCGCTTCTTGCGGCGGTGTTCCTTGAGCAGTTGCTGCTTGCGGGCGCTCATGGGGTTCTCCGGGGTCGATCGCGGACGGAGTCCGCTCCTACACAGCCACTGGGTTCCCGCGTTCGCGGGAATGACGGGATTGTGCCGTTACACCTGGAACACCGGCACCCGGTGGCACCAGCGGTCCTTGTATTCGCGGTCGGCGCGGCCGAAGGAATAGCGTAGCGGCTTGCCCAGCGCCTCGGCTTCGGCCCAGGCCTGCTGGGTGTTGACGTGGGTGAGCACGCTGCCGGGGCTGAACTCGCGGTTCTCCGGGGCCACGCCGCCGTTGATGTATTCGACGCTGATCCACTTCGGCGACTCGACGCGGTAGAGGATCTGGATCGCCACCGGCTCGCCGTCCAGGCGCACCAGCGAGCCGCGCATGAACTCGCGCATCAGCCCGAGCACCTCGGCCAGGCGCGCCTTGCCCGGCACCTCGAAGCCCCAGCGGCGCTGGAACAGCTCGGCGTAGATGCGCGCCTGCTCGGCCGGGCTCAACTCGTCCATCGGCTGCAGCACGCCGCCGGCCTCTTCCAGCAGGCGCAGCTCGCGGCGCTGGTTGTAGCGGAATTTCTTGGAGAAGTCCGCCGGCGCGCGGTTCAGCGCCAGTTCCTCGTCCTGCCGGCGGGCGTCGGTCACCTGCGGCTGGTTCAGCTCGGACAGATAGCGCACCCGATGGCGCAGGGCAATGCGCGCATCCTCGGCGATCGGCAGGATGACCTCGGCATTGCCCAGGTCGAACAGCGCCTTCTTGCCTTCGCGCTTGAGCACTTCCTTGGACAGCGCCAGGTGCCGGCCCCAGGTGGGGATGGCGGCGCGCAGCTGGCCGTCGGCGACCCAGCCCAGGTAGCGCACCGGGATGCCGGCCAGGCCCGCCAGGCGCTCCACCACCTGCGGGTGGGTCGCCACGCTGCCGCCGAAGCGCTGCCAGGCCTCGGCGTAGGCCGCGGCGTCGATGGGTGTCCAGCCGCGCTCGCGGACGACGCGCAGGCGATCGAGCAGGGCCATTCAGGCCGACTCGCCGATGCCGTCCTCGGCCGGCTCGTCGGCGAACTGCCTGGCATGCAGGCGCGCGTAGTAGCCGTTGAGGGCGATCAGCTCGTCGTGGGTGCCCCGCTCGACGATGTGGCCCTGGTCCATCACCAGGATCAGGTCGGCGCGCTCGATGGTGCTCAGGCGGTGGGCGATCACCAGGGTGGTGCGGCCCTCCATGACCTTCTCCAGGGCGGCCTGGATGTGCCGTTCGGACTCGGTGTCCAGCGCCGAGGTGGCCTCGTCGAGGATCAGCACCGGGGCGTCCTTGAGCAGCGCGCGGGCGATCGCCAGGCGCTGGCGCTGGCCGCCGGAGAGCATCACGCCGTTCTCGCCCACCTCGGTGTCGAAGCCTTCGGCCAGGCGGTCGATGAACTCGCGGGCGAAGGCGTCCTCGGCGGCTTTCTCCACCGCGCTGCGCGGCTTGCTGGCGAGGTCGCCGTAGGCGATGTTGTTGAGCACGCTGTCGTTGAACAGGTTGACCTGCTGGGTGACCAGCGAGATGTGCTTGCGCAGGTTGCGCAGGCGGTAGTCCTCGACGTCCACGCCATCGAGGAGGATCTTGCCCTCGCTGTGGTCGTAGAAGCGCGGGATGAGGTTGGCCAGGGTCGACTTGCCGCTGCCGGAGCGGCCGACCAGGGCGACCATCTGCCCCGGCTCGACGCTGAAGTTGAGGTCGTTGAGCACGCGCTTCTCGCTGCCCGGGTAGGTGAAGCTGAGGTTCTTCACTTCCAGGCGGCCCTGCACGCGTTCCTTCTCGACGCTGCCATGGTCCACTTCGGGCTTCTCGTCGAGCTGCTCGAAGATGCTCTCGGCGCCGGCCACGCCCTTCTGGATGGTCGAGCTGACCTCCGAGAGCTGGCGGATCGGCTTGGGCAGCAGGCCGGCCATGGAGATGTAGGCCACCAGGTCGCCGACGGTGGCGTCGCCGCGCAGCAGCAGCACCAGGTACAGCAGCACGGCCATGGCGCTGTAGATCACCAGTTGCAGCATCGGCGTGTAGATCGCCGAGGTCTTGTTCATGCGCAGGTTCTTCTCGGTGTTCTCCCGGCTCACGTCGAGGAAGCGCTCGCGCTCGTAGGCCTCGCCGCCGAAGCTGCGCACCACGCGGTAGCCCTGGATGGTCTCGGAGGAGACGTGGGTCACGTCGCCCATGGCCACCTGGATCTTCTTGCTCTGCTTGCGGAACTTGCGGCTGGCACTGGTCACCATCAGGGCGATGACCGGCAGGATGGCAACCATCACCAGGGTCAGCTTCCAGTTCATGTACAGCAGCGAGAGGAACAGGAAGACCACGGTCATGCCTTCGCGGATCACCACCTTGATGGCGTCGGTGGCGGCGCCGGTGACCATGGTCACGTTGAAGGTGATGCGCGAGATCAGGTGCCCGGAGTTGTGGCTGTCGAAATAGCGGTTGGGCAGCGTCAGCAGGTTGTTGAACAGCGCCACCCGCAGGTCGTGCACCAGGCCCAGGGAGACGCGGGCGATGTAGTAGTTGCCGAGGAAGGAGCCGATGCCCTGCCAGACCGCGATCAGCACTACCAGCAGCGGCACCGCGTAGAGCAGCGAGAGGTCGCGCAGCCAGGGCCAGGGGGCGTTGGGGAACAGCTTGGCGTCCGGGTGCGTCAGGCCGTCGACGAAGTACTTGAGGATGCCGGCCAGCATCGGCTGGGTGGCGGCGAAGATCAGGAAGCCGACGATGCTCAGGGCGAACATGCCCCAGTAGGGCCGCACGTAGGTGAGCAGGCGGAAGTAGATCTTCAGGCTCGAGGGCTCTGCGGTGTCTTTGCCGGTCATGAAAGAATCGCACGCTGAAAAGGCCGGCGATTATAACACAGGCCTCTCGTTTGCCCGGCGCCTGGGCTACTATAGCCGGCCCCGTCCAGGAACCCCGGTATGCAACAGCTAGACCTTCCCGCCTATGAATCGCTGCGCGCCGGTGCCACCGTGCTGGAAGCCGACGGCCATGGCGACAAGGTCCTGCGCCTGCCCGACGGCAACTTCGTCAAGCTGTTCCGGCGCAAGCGGCTGGTCTCCTCGGCGGCGCTCTACCCCTATGCCCGGCGCTTCGCCGACAACGCCCAGGCCCTGCAGCGGCTGGGCATCCCCTGCCCCGAGGTGATCGGCGTCTACCGCGTGCCCGCCATCGCCCGCGACCTGGTGCACTACCGCCCGCTGCCGGGCCAGACGCTGCGCCAGCTGATCGCCGCCGGCCAGGCCGACGGCGCCCTGCGCGAGCGCCTGGGCGAGCTGATCGCCCGCCTGCACGAACGCGGCGTGTACTTCCGCTCGCTGCACCTGGGCAACGTGGTGCAGACCCCGCAGGGCGAACTGGGGCTGATCGACATCGCCGACATGAAGACCCAGCGCCGCGCCCTCGGCCGCCTGCAGCGCAAGCGCAACTTCGCGCATATGCTGCGCTACGCCGAGGATCGGCAGTGGTTGCTGGCGGACAAGGGCAACGAGCTGAGCGCGGGCTACCTGCGCCACGGCAAGGTACGCTGGGACGCCCGCGAACTGCAGGGCATCCTCAACGCCGGTTGAGTTCGCCGCCGGCCTCCCCGGCCGGGCGCTCCAGGCTCAGGCCGAGCAGGAATACCGCCCAGGGCATCAGCCACATGGCGCGGGTGCGCTCCCACAGGCTGAACA
The DNA here is from genome assembly GCF_036231725.1 of Pseudomonas sp. JH-2. Classification (NCBI taxonomy): domain Bacteria; kingdom Pseudomonadati; phylum Pseudomonadota; class Gammaproteobacteria; order Pseudomonadales; family Pseudomonadaceae; genus Pseudomonas; species Pseudomonas sp. JH-2. The sequence continues at coordinate 43,079 of NZ_JAZAQP010000008.1, forward strand.
CGTCGAACTGCATGGCCACGCTGGCGAAGACCCACAGCAGCAGCAGCGCCAGGCCCAGTTGCGTATGGCGGCTACGCCAGGCCCGCAGCCCCAGCATCGCCCAGAGCGCCAGCCAGACGAGCAGCGCCGGAATCCCGTACTGCAAGGCGGTATGCAGCAGGAAGTTGTGGGTGCTGCCATGGTAACCGCCGGCCCAGCCCTGGACCTCGTAGGTGGTGCCATAGCCCACGCCGATCCAGAAATGCTCGCGCAGGATCGGCAAGGCGCTGCGCAACAGTTCCAGCCGCTCCGAATCCCCCCGTTCCATCAGGCTCGGCTCCAGGCAGAACAGCGCGGCCCCGCCGACCAGGGTCGACAGGGCAGCCAGGCGCCAGCGCCAGCCCGGCAGCAGCACCAGGCAGAACGTCGCCGTGGCCATCAGCGCCAGCAACGCTCCGCGGCTGCCACACAGGGCGACGTAGAACAGCGGGGGAAGCTGCAGCAGCAACCAGGCCAGCCGCCAGCCGCGCCCCGCCGGGCGCAGCGGCAGCGCCATCACCAGCAGGAAGGCCGTGGCGTAGGCGGCCGCATTGGGATTGTCGAGGAAGCCACCGAAGCCGTTCAGGCGCCCGGGCGCGTAGGCCGGGGCCCAGAGCAGCGCGGCCAGGCAATAGAGGCTGTTGAGCAGGCCGAGCGCTATCAGGGTACCGCGCAGGCGTGGCTCGCTGGCCCGCGCCCAGAGCAACCAGCCGCAGACCAGCAACACGAAGAGGCTCGACTGCTTGACCCGCGACAATCGGTCGAAATCCCCGACGGCCCACAGCAGCGAGAGATTGGCCCAGGCGAACAGCGCCAGGAACAACCACATTTCCCTGCGCTCGCCGATCAGCCGCCCCAGTTCGGCGCGGCGGGCGATCACCAGCCAGAGCGCCGGCAGGTACACGAACAGCGCCACCATGGTGTAGTAGAACTTCATGGTCGGCGTCAGCAGCACCCCGGCGAGGGTCCAGAACACGCCGAACCCCAGCATCGCCTCGGCCACGCGGTCCCGGCGGGCGACAGGCACGCCACCCCGGCCCGCGGCGGGCCGCCAGGTCTGCCATGCCTGCAATAACATCGACTTCATCCCGAACGCGCTCATCCCTCGTGGAACTTGAACAACAGGTGGCGCAGGCGGCGCCAGGTCACGCGGTTCCAGCGCCACGGCGGCAGCCTCAGCAGAAGCCGCAGGGCATAGGCCTTGTCCGACACCACCGAGTGCTTGAGCGCCTTGTTGATCACGCAGGTGAAACCCTGCGAGTAGCCGGGCTGGCCGCGGTAGGGGGCGATGGCCATCAGGTCGTAGTCGAGCTGCCGCTGGTAGGCGGTCTTGGACATGTTGCCCGGGTGCCTGCGGTAGAGCGTCACCAGCTCCGGCAACACATCCGTGCGATAACCCAGGCGGGCGATCTTCAGGGTGATCTGGAAATCCTGGATGCGAATCTCCGGGTCATAGCCGCCGGCACGGTCCAATGCCTCGCGTCGATACATGGCCACGGGGGCGCCGATGGCGTGGGCGCGGGACAGCAGCTCGACGAAGCTGTAGCTGCGCAGCGGCTTGCCCTCCTCGGCCTTCAGCCGCCGGCCTTCGGCGTCGACGTAGATCACCCGCGCGCCGACACAGCCGACATCCGGGTGCGCCTCGAGGTAGGCGGCCTGCAGCGACAGGCGGCCCGGCAGCATCACATCGTCGGAGTCGGGGGTGGCGATGAACTCGCCGCGGGCATGGCCCAGGGCCGTGTTCAGGGCGGCGCTCACGCCCTGGTTGGCTTGCCGGTAGAACTGGAAACCGTAGCGCTGGCGCAAGGCCTCGATCTTCTCGGCGCTGGCGTCCTGGGAGCCGTCATCGACGACGATCAGCTCGAAGTTCGGGTAGTCCTGCTCGAGGATGCTCAGCAGGGCCTCCTCGATGTAGCGTTCGCGGTTGTAACAGGGTACCAGCACGGAGATCAGCGGCTTGGCCACGACCACCTCCGGCCCCGACGGCCGCCGCGAAAGCTTCGACGCATGAATGTTCAAATTCCCAAGACCCGGCGTAATCGTTCCAGCCTGCCCGGTTGCGGGCGAGGGCGCAAGGGTGGTGCCATCGCCTCGACGATGCGCGCCCCGATGCGGCTGAAACCGAAGCCTTCCTCGGCCAGCCGGCGGCCCTGTTCGGCGATGCGCGCGGCCAGGGCGGGGTCCTCGCGCAGCACCTGCAGCTTGCGGCGCAGCTCGGGGATGTCGCGGTAGAAGACGACGTTCTGCATGTCGGCCAGGCCCAGCGCGCGGTTCTCCTCTTCCCCCTGATCGTAGGCGAAAAGCACGCAGCCGCAGGCCATGGCCTCGAAGTTCTTGATCATGTACTCGCCCATGCCGACGTCCGCGCTGACGAAGAAGCGGATGCGGTTGAGCGTGTTCAGGTAGTCCGCGCCGGAGTTGGTCTTGGTGACCAGCAGGTTCTCCACCTTGCCCAGCTCGTCGAGCAGCGCCTTGCGCCCGCTGTAGGCCACGCTGCCGGTGCTGCCGACGAAGGCCAGCTCGATGTCGCGCTCGCGGCCCAGGTCGTGGAGCAGGTCCTGGTCGTAGCCCTTGGGCACGAAGACGGCGTCGAAGCCCTCCTCGCGCAGGCGCCGGGCGACCACCGCGCCGGAGCTGATCACCCGCGCCCAGGGCATGCGCCGGTAGTGGGCGCTGAACTTGCCGGTGTACTTGCAGGGGATGTAGTTCTGGTAGGCGTCGTGTTCGAGGATCACCAGGTTCGGCACGCTGGCGATGAAGGAAGCCTGGCGCATTTCCTTCTTGAAGCGCAGGAAGAACAGGATGCGGTCGTAGCGCGTGACGTCCACCTGCTCGCGGAAGTAGCGGCGCAGGTTGGCCTGCTCGTCACTGCTCAGCCAGCGCAGGTCGCATTCGCAGTGTTCGGCGATGCCGTCGTAGAGGCGGTCGAGAATGGCGCGTTGTTCTTTCTGAACCAGAAACAGGACTTTCAAGACTCACCTTTTCGCATCCCGGCCAGCGGGCAGTCTATTCGGAAGCACCGCGCGTCAGCGCGCGGACCAGCGGCAGGCTCCAGAACTCCCGGCGCACCGCCTCGTCGGAGAAGCGGCTGCGCAGGCGCTCGTCCATCAGCCGGGCGCAGGCCTCGCGCTGCTGGCGATCCAGCGCGGCGAGGTGCCCGAGGCCCTGGGCCAGCGCCGCGTCGTCGCGCAGCGGGAAGAGGATGCCCAGGCCTTCGACGATCTCGCCGGCGCCACCACCGGCGGTGGAGATCAGCGGCACGCCGGCGGCCATGGCCTCCAGCAGGACCATGCCGAAGGGCTCGTGGTCGGAACTCAGGGCGAACACATCGAAGGCCTTGAAGTAGCGCCGCGCGTCCGGCACCTGGCCGAGGAACAGCACCCGTTCGGCGATGCCCAGCTCGCGGGCCAGTTCCTTGAGGTCTTCCTCCAGGCGGCCCTTGCCGAGGATCGCCAGCAGCGCGGCCGGCGGCAGTTGCGGCAGCGCCGCGGCGAAGCCGCGCAGCAGCGTGGCCTGGTCCTTGTCCGGGTGCAGGCGGCCGACGTTGCCGACCACCCAGGCGTTGTCCGCCAGGCGCAGGTGCTGGCGCGCCGGGTAGCGCTCCACCTGCTCGGCCTGCAGGGCGTCGACGTCGACGCGGTTGTACAGCGTCTCGATGCGCTCGGCCGGCCAGGCCGGCAGGCACTGGCGCAGCTCGTCGCGCACCGCGTTGGACACCGCCAGCAGGCTCAGGCGCTTGGCGAACAGTTTGGCGAACAGCTTGCGGCCGAGCCGGCGGTAGTCGCCGAAGCCGTGGTGCACGCCGATCACCGGCAGGCGGGTGGCGAGCATGGCCACCCAGGTCGGCTTGAAGCGATGCGCGATGCAGAAGCGGAAGTCGCGCGAGCGGGCGATCTCGCGCAGGTCGCGGATGGCCCGCAGCTTGAGGCCGCGCACGTCCTTCGAGCTGTAGTCGAGGAACAGCACCTCGTCGCTGGCGCAGCCGGCAGCCACCTCGGCGTCGGGCGCGCCGGTGAGGAACACCGTGGTCACCCGGTAGCCGGTGCCGGCGAACAGGCTGGCGTACTGACGGGCGCAGTCGAGGAAAGGCCCGTCATAGCCGTGGCAGAATTGCAGTACCCGCGGTTCAGCCGAACGAGTCATAGGCCGGCGCACCTTCCTTGACCACGAGGATGTCCTGCATGATCAGGTACTGCAGGTCCGAACCGTAGAACATGTTCAGCGCGTCGGTCGGCGAGCAGATCATCGGCTCGCCGCGGCGGTTCAGCGAGGTGTTCAGCGCCACGCCGTTGCCGGTGAGCTTCTCCAGCTCCTTCATCAGGTCGTAGTAGCGCGGGTTGAACTCGCGCTTGAGCACCTGGGCGCGGGAGGTGCCGTCCTCGTGGACGACTTCCGGCACGCGGGTCTTCCACTCGTCGTTGACCTCGAAGGTGAAGGTCATGAACGGCGCCGGGTGGTTGATCTTGAACATCTGCGGGCCGACGGTATCCAGCATCGACGGGCAGAACGGCCGCCAGCGCTCGCGGAACTTGATCTGCGCGTTGATCCGGTCGGCCACGCCCGGCACGCTCGGGCAGCCGAGGATGGAACGCCCGCCGAGGGCGCGCGGGCCGAACTCCATGCGGCCCTGGAACCAGGCCACCGGGTTGCCGTCGGCCAGCACCTTGCCGATCAGCTCGGGCACGTTGTCGATCTTGCGCCAGGCCGGCGCCGCCGCGTGGCGGGCGCAGGCGGCGATGACGTCTTCGTTGCTGTACTGCGGGCCGAGGTAGACGTGCTCCATCTTCTCCACCGGCACGCCACGCTCCCAGGACACGTAGGCGGCGGCGCCGACCGCGGTGCCGGCGTCGCTGGACGCGGGCTGCACGTACAGCTCCTTCACTTCCGGGCGCGAGATGATCTTCTGGTTCAGCTTGACGTTCAGCGCGCAGCCGCCGGCGAAGGCGATCTTGCCGGTTTCGCGGAGGATGTCGCCCAGGTAGTAGTCCATCATCTCCAGCGCCAGCTTCTCGAACAGCGCCTGGATGCTGGCGGCGTAGTGGATGTACGGGTCGTCGGCGATGTCGCCTTCGCGCTTGGGCCCCAGCCACTCGATCAGCTTGGGCGAGAAGTAGTAGCCCTTGCCCTTTTCCTTGTAGCGGCGGAAGCCGATGACGTTGGCGTAGTCGGTGTTGATGATCAGCTCGCCGTTCTCGAACTTGGCCAGGCGCGAGAAATCGTACTTGCTGGCATCGCCGTAGGGCGCCATGCCCATGACCTTGAACTCGCCGTCGAGCATGTCGAAGCCGAGGTACTCGGTGATCGCGCCGTACAGGCCGCCGAGGGAGTCCGGGTCGTAGAATTCCTTGATCTTGTGGATCTTGCCATTCTCGCCCCAGCCGAAGAAGGTGGTGGCGTACTCGCCCTTGCCGTCGATCCCGAGGATCGCCGTCTTCTCCTTGAAGCCGGAGCAGTGGTAGGCGCTGGAGGCGTGGGCCAGGTGGTGCTCCACCGGCTGGATCTTGACCTTCTTCAGGTCGAAGCCCAACTGCTGCAGGCACCATTCGATGCGCTTGTAGTAGCGCTTGTAGCGGCGGTTGCCGAGCAGGATGGCGTCCAGCGCGCGGTCCGGGGCGTAGGCGTAGCGCTTGGCGTAGTGCCAGCGGGCCTTGCCGAACAGGCTGATGGGGGCGAAGGGAATGGCCACCACGTCGACGTCGGACGGCTTGATCCCGGCCTGCTCCAGGCAGAACTTGGCCGACTCGTAGGGCATGCGGTTCTTCGCGTGCTTGTCGCGGACGAAGCGCTCTTCTTCGACCGCCGCGACCAGCTTGCCGTCGATGTACAGGGCGGCGGAAGGGTCATGGCTTACGGCGCCGGACAGGCCGAGGATGGTCAATGCCACTGGTGTTGCCTCTTGGTAAAGCCCGGCCCCGTCAGCGGGGCCCAGGCGATGATCTTCGTCGGCTCGTCGGAGCCTTCACTTCCCGGGTCGGTCTTGCGCTTGGACGCCGGCCTTGGGTATGCGTTCATCCAGCAGCCGGTGGAGCGCGCTGTCCTGCGGCCAGTTGCGCAGGAAACGTGCGCGGTCGCGGGCGTAGGCGCGTTCGAAACCGGCCTGGCCGTGGTGCTTGTGCATGGCGTCGAGGTCGATCAGCGCCCAGCGCCCCCCATCGCCCTCGCCCTGCCAGAACAGGTTGTGGCCCTTGAGGTCGCCGTGGCTGATGCGCTCGCGCCGCAGCGCCGCGAACAGGCTGTCCAGGGCCTTCAGCTCGGCCTCCGGCGGCATGCCGGCCCCGTCCGGATCGTCCAGATGGGGTTTGAAACGGGCGATTATATCCTGCCCGCCCAGGTAATCGGTAATCAGGAAGGCCGGCCCGCGCAGCCACAGCCAGCGCCGTTCCAGCACCGCCAGGGGTTTCGCGGTGGCGATGCCGAGGGCTTCCAGGCGGTTGCCCTCGCGCCAGGACGCCCAGGCGCGGCTGGGGCGCCAGAAGCGCTTGAGCCAGTGCAGCAGGTTCTTGATGTTGTAACGTTTCACTACCAGCGGCCGGCCAGCCAGCTCCACTTTCGCCACGGTAGCGGCACCGCCGGTCTTGTAGACATGCCCCCGGTCAATGAAAGCGTCCGGCTCGGCCAGCAGCGGCGCAAGGCCGGCCTCTTCCTCGCGGCGCACCGCGCGCAGGCCGAAGGCGCCGCGGCGCACGCTGAACAGGCTGCAGTCGCGGCCGATCTTCTTCAGCAGGTCGGCGACGCGCCAGCGGCGCACCCGGGCGATCTCCTTCTGCAGGGCCTCCAGCGGCAGCGCGTGCTCGCCGTTGACCAGCAGGTAGTGCACCAGCAGCTCTTCGAGGAAGGGGTCGAGGCTGGCCGGCAGCTGGGCGAAGAACACCCCGAGGTTTTCCAGCACGTGCTTGCGCGACAGCGGCTGGCCGGGCGTCTCGGCGCGGATGCCGGCGCCGTCGATCAGGTACAGGCGGCCGTCGTGGCGCAGCAGGTTGTCCAGGTGCAGGTCTTCCTGCCAAAGGCCCTTGGCGTGCAGCTCGGCGATGGCCGCCAGGGCCTCGCCGAGCACCGTCTGCTGGGCGTCGGACAACGCCGGCTCGGCCTCCACCGCGCGCCAGGCGTCGCCCAGGCTGTGGGCGCCGTCGAGGAACTCGAAGAGCAGCCAGCCGCCCTCGCCTTCGCCCAGGCCGTCGGCCAGCAGCAGCGGCGTGGTCAGGCCCTGCTCGGCGAGCAGGCGCACGCCGGCCAGCTCGCGCTGGAAGTGCCGCGCGGCCTTGCCGCCGACCAGCAGCTTGGCCAGCACCTGGCGCCCGCGCCAGTTGCCTGCGCCGACGTAGCGCCGGCCCGGCAGCACGCGCAGCAGGCTGTCCAGGCGCAGCTCGGCGGGGCCGGCGCCATCGGCCAGTTCCAGCCGCAGCGGCAGCGTCGGCTGGCGCCCGGCGTTACGCAGTTCGCCCAGCCTCACCCGCGTTTCTCCTTCTTGCGCCGGCGCGCGCCCAGGCGCTTGTACCAGTGGTCCACCTCGGCGCCGCTGGCCGCGCTGCCCAGGTAGGCGGCGAGCAGCTGGCGCACGTCCACCTCGCTCCAGTCGGGGGCGCGGCGCAGCAGCGGCTCCAGGTCCTTGACGCGGTCGCGCAGGCCGAACCACAGCGGGCGGGTCTTCTCCAGGTCGATCAGGCAGGCCTGGAAGCCGTCCCCGGCCTCGCGCAGGAAGATGTGCTTGGGATAGAAGCAGCCGTGCATCTGCCCGGCCTCGTGCAGGCGCCGGGCGAGCATGCCGCAGGCGTGCAGGATCGCCTGGCGGCGCTCGGGCGGCAGGCCGGACCAGTCCTTCAGCCAGGCGTCCAGGTCGCGCCAGCCGTCCAGCGCGCGGGTCACCAGGATGGCGCGGCGTTCGCCGCCCTCGCGGCGCTCGCCGAAGAAGGCCGCCTGCAACGCTGGGATGCCCAGCTGCTGGTAGCGCTGGATGTTGCGGAACTCGCGGGCGAAGGTCGGCTCGCCGCCCGGGCGCAGCAGGCTGCGCGTGAGGTGGTTGCTCTGCCGCTTGAGGTAGTACGCGCCGCCGTCCAGCTCCAGGCGGAACACGCTACTCCAGCCGCCGCGCTCGGTGTTGGGCTCGTCCACTGCCTCCAGCGGCAGCGTCCAGAGCGCGTCGAAGCCGGCCAGGCCCTGGCTTTGCAGGCGCTCGCGGTCGTCGTCGGCGATGAAGTCGTTCACTCGCGTCCCTCGTAGAAATGGGCGATGCGCCGCACGCGCTGCTTGTCCGAGGCGTTCAGCCGCTCGCGCCGGCGGTACTGCAGGTAGAAGCGCAGGCGCTGGGTGGCGGTGAGGTGGTGCTTGGCCACCTTGTCCAGGGTCGCCAGGTCCTTGGTGATGCGGTGGCGCAGCATGAAGCTGACCCAGTAGTCGCCGATCGGGCAGTCGATGAAATACACGGTGCCGGCGGAATCGACCAGGATGTTGCGCCACTTCAGGTCGTTGTGGGTGAAGTGGTGGTCGTGCATCAGCCGCGTGTGCGCCGCCAGCTGCCGGCTGACGTGGTCGACCCAGGCGCGGTCGCGCAGGCGCGGGTCGTTGCGCCGGGCCAGCGCGGCCAGGTCTTCGGTGCCCGGCACCTCGCGGGTGATCATGGCGCCGCGGACGAAGGCGCCGCGCCGGCGCTCCAGGCCCCAGGCCACCACTTCGGCGGTGGGGATGCCCCACTTGGCGAACTGCTTGAGGTTCTGCCACTCGGCCTTGATCCGCGGCCGCGCGAGGTAGCGGTGGTAACCCTTGCCGGCGCTGTTGTAGCGCTTGACGTAGTAGCGCACGCCGTCGCGCTCGATACGGATCACTTCGGACTTGGGGTCCTTGGTCAGGCGCTCGCCCTGCAGGGCGAACACCGCGTCCAGGCTGCCGAAGTCGGCGGACAGGTGGCTGTAGGCGGGTTCCAGGGTCCAGCCCGACATCAGAGCAGGTCTCCGTAGCGCTGCTTGCGATCGTAGAGTCTGGCGGCCTTGCGCTCCATCCAGGCGAGCAGAGCGGCCTCCTCGCGTAGGATGTCGCGCAGGGGCTTGCGGAAGTAACCGCGCAGGAAGCGTAGCTTGTCGCGTTGCGTCAGGCCGATATCCAGCGCCGAGAAGTACAGCGCGGCCAGGTCCTTGTCGCGCCAGCGGCGCGGCGTGGCGGCGCGGGTCTGGGCGCGGTGCAGGTCGATCACCGACAGGCGCAGGTCGTCGGGCGTCGGCGCCCGGTCGGTGTGCAGCAGGAAGTGGCAGATGTAGCAGTCGCGGTGGTTCACCCCGGCGCGGTGCATGGTGCCGACCATCTTCGCCACTTCGTCGATCAGCGCGCGCTTGAAGCGCGGCGCCGGTGGCTCGCGCAGCCAGTTCAGCGAGAGCTGTTCGAGGTCGACGGTGGGGGCCAGCTCCTCGGTGACGATGAACGAGTGCTGGCGCGCCGGGTCGCTGCCGCGCTCGCCATAGGCCACCGCGGTCATGGTCGCGACGCCCGCTTGGTGCAGCCGCTCCAGGGCGCGCTGCTCCTGGCCGGCGCCGAGCACCGGGAGCTTGGCGCTGAGCAGGTTCTTGAAGATCTCGCCCCAGCCGATGCCGCGGTGGATCTTGACGAAGTAGCCACGGCCATCGACCTCGGTGCGCAGGGTGCGGCGGCCTTCCAGCTCGCGGTAGACCTTGCCCTGCAGGCGTTCCACCTCGACGAAGGGGTCCTTGCCGGCCCACAGGCGCTCGAAGGGCTCGTGCAGCTCGAGCTTCATGGCGGGAGCCCTTCGTAGGAGCGAGCTTGCTCGCGAACGCGTTTCCCGATGGGTGTGGCGTCAAGCGGGTTCGCGAGCAAGCTCGCTCCTACGGGAAAAGCAGGGAGAGCGGGGAGTTGGATGTTCATGGGCGCTCCGCGAGGATCACGTCCGCGGCATGCTGCGGCATGGAGTACAGGTCCGCCGTGTCGGCGAAGGCCAGGCCGTTGCGCGACCAGGCGGCGCGCGCCGCGTCGTCTTCGAGCATCTGCGCCAGCATGCGGTTGAAGGCGTCCTGCTCGAAGGGCGAAGGCACCACGCGGCCGGCATCGGCCTCGGCGATGTAGTGGGCGTACCCGCAGACGTCGGTGACCAGCACCGGCAGCCCGGCCACCACGGCCTCCAGCAGCACGGTGCCGGTGTTCTCGTTGTAGGCCGGGTGGATCAGCAGGTCGGCGCCGAGCAGGAAGCGCGGGATGTCGCTGCGGCCCTTGAGGATCTGCACCTGGTCCGACAGGCCCAGGGCCTTGACCTGCAGCAGGAAGGGCCTGGGGTCGTCCTGGCCGATGGCGATCAGCCGGGTGCGCTTGCGCAGCGCCCGCGGCAACGCCGCCAGGGCCTTGAGGCTGCGGTCCAGGCCCTTGGTCTTGAAGCCCGAGCCGATCTGCACCAGCAGCAGGTCGTCGTCGGCCAGCTTGAACTCGCGGCGGAAGTCGGCGCGGATTTCCGCGGCGTTGGCCGGCGCCCGGCGGTCCTGGGCGATGCCCGGGGGCAGCAGGTGGAAGCGCTCGATCGGGGTGTGGTAGTGCTTGATGAACAGCGGCTGCTGCACCTCGGAGATCATCAGCACCTCGGTCTTCGACTCGGGGGCGAACACCGCCCGCTCGTAATCGGCGAAGTGCTTGTAGCGGCCCCAGCGGCGGTAGATCGGGTTGCGCAGGGTCTGCGCCTTGTCCTCGAAGCAGCCGTCGGCGGCGTAGTAGACGTCCAGGCCGGGCATCTTGTTGAAGCCGATCACCCGGTCCACCGGGTCGCGGGCCAGGTCCGCGGCCAGCCAGGCGCTGAACTTCTCGTTGCGGCGATGGTTGAACAGTGCCTTGACCGGCGCCACGCGCACGTCGAAGCCGGGCGGCACCTCGCCTTCCCAGATCGGCGTGTAGACGCGGATGCCATGGCCGCGCTTCTGGCATTCCAGGGCGATGCGCATGAAGTCGCGCTGCAACCCGCCGAACGGGAAGTACTTGTACAGGACGAAAGCCAGGGTCATCGAAGCGTCTCCGGGGCCAGCAGCAACGCCTCCAGTTGCAGTGCCACGCGCTGCGGGTTCAGGCGCGTGAAGCACAGGGGCTGCTCTTGCCGCAGGTCGAACTGGCGCTTGTCTTCGGCCGTCGGCTGGTAGGTGCAGGTCTTCTGCAGGCAGGGTGCGCAGGGCCAGTCGCTGGCCAGGTGCACCTGGGAACGCCCATAGGCGCCAGTCAGCCCGGGGTTGGTCGGGCCGAACAGCGACAGCGTCGGCACGTCCAGGGCGGCGGCCAGGTGTCCGAGCCCGGTGTCCACCGCCACGCAGGCGGAAGCGCCGGCCAGGACCTTGGCCATGCCTGCGAGGGATAATTTGGGGAGCACCGAGGCGTTTTCCAAGCCCTGGGCGATGCGCTCGGCGCGCTGGCGCTCGTTGTCGTTGCCCCAGGGCAGCCTGACCGACCAGCCGCGCTCGCCCATGCGCTCGGCCAGCTCGCGCCAGTAGGCCTCGGGCCAGTGCTTGGTGACCCAGGTGGTGCCGTGCAGGAAGACCAGATAAGGCTCGCCGGCGCTCTGATCGATCAGCAGGCCGCGGTCCAGCCCGTAGTCACCGACGCCCGCGGGCAATGGATAGTCCAGCGCCTGGGCGAACAGCTGGCGCACGCGCTCCACCGCATGCTGGCCCCAGGCGACGCGGTAGCCACGGTCGTAGAAGCGGCTGGCCGCCGGCTCGCGCGCGGATTCCCTGTCCAGCCCGGCGACCGGCACCTTCTTCGCGTAGCGCGTCAGCCAGGCGCTCTTGAGCAGGCCCTGGGCATCGATCACCAGGTCGTAGTCGACCTCGCGCAGGCGTTTCTTGAAGCGCCGCCACTCGCCGTTCTTCAGTGTCTGCCAGAGGTTCTTGCGCCAGCGCCGGATGGCCACCGGGATGACCTGGGCCACCGCCGGGTGCCAGGCCGGGATCTCGGCGAAGCCTTCCTCGACCACCCAGTCGAACTGGATGCCGGGGATGGCCCGGGCGGCGTCGGTGAGCGCCGGCAGGGTATGGATGACGTCGCCCAGGGACGACGTCTTGATCAGCAGTACCCTCATTCGACGTCGACCGGGTCCGCGACCAGGCGGTCGAGTGCCTGCAGTACCTGCCCGGGCGGCAGTTCACGCAGGCAGTTGTAGTGGCCGAAGCGGCACACGCGGTCGAAGCAGGGGCTGCATTCCAGGCCCAGGCGGACGATTTCCACGGCATCGGCCAGCGGCGGGGTGAACTGCGGCGAGGTGGAGCCGTACACCGCCACCAGCGGGCGGTTCAGCGCGGCGGCCACGTGCATCAGGCCGGAGTCGTTGCTGACCACGGCGGACGCGCAGGACATCAGGTCGATGGCCTCGGCCAGGGCGGTCTCGCCGGCGAGGTTCAGCGACTCCTCGCGCAGGCCGGGGATCAGCCGCGAGCGGATGTCCTCGCCGCCGGGGTGGTCGTTCTTCGAGCCGAAGATCCACACTTGCCAGCCGGCGCGGATCTTCGCCTCGGCGACCTTGGCGTAGTACTCCGCGGGCCAGCGCTTGGCCTCGCCGAACTCGGCCCCGGGGCACAGCGCCAGCACCGGGCGGTCCAGGCTCAGGCCGAACTTGGCCAGGGCCGCGTCGCGGCTGGCCGGGTCGATGGCCAGGCGCGGCTGCGGGTAGGGCTTGGGCAGCTCGGTGCCCGGCGGGTAGGCCAGGGCCATGAAGCGCTCGATCATCAGCGGGTAGCGCTGCTTGTCGAGCTTGCGGATGTCGTTGAGCAGGCCGAAGCGCATCTCGCCCTTCCAGCCAGTGCGCCGGGGAATGCCGGCGAAGAACGGCACCAGGGCGGACTTGAGCGAGTTGGGCAGGAGGATCGCCTGGTCGTACCGGCCGGCCAGGGACTTGCCGATGCGCCGGCGCGCGGCGACGTCGAGCACGCCGTGGCCGAGCGGGAAGCTCAGGGCCTGGCGCACTTCGGGCATGCGTTCGAGGATCGGCCGGCTCCAGTCGGGCGCCAGCACGTCGATCTGGCAGTCGGGGTGTTCGCGCTTCAGGCACTCGAAGAGCGTCTGCGCCATCACCATGTCGCCGACCCAGGAGGGACCTACGATCAGAATATTCATAGTCGGGAAGCTTCAAGCTGAAAGCTTCAAGCCGCAAGCCGGAAGTGCTCCCGCTTGCGGCTTGAGGCTCGATGCTTGCAGCTTATCGTACCAGTGTGCGCCACTCCGGATGGGCGCTGGTCTTGCCGGTGACTAGGTCGAAGTAGGCCTTCTGCAGTTGCTCGGTCACCGGGCCGCGGCGGCCGATGCCGATCTGCCGGCCGTCCACCTCGCGGATCGGGGTGACTTCGGCGGCGGTGCCGGTGAAGAAGGCCTCGTCGGCGATGTACACCTCGTCGCGGGTGATGCGCTTCTCGATCACCTTGATGCCCAGCTCGTTGGCCAGGGTCAGCACGGTGTTGCGGGTGATGCCGTTCAGGCAGGCGGTGACTTCCGGGGTGTAGATCACGCCGTCCTTGATGATGAAGATGTTCTCGCCCGAACCCTCGGCCACGTAGCCTTCGGGGTCGAGCATCATGGCCTCGTCGGCGCCGCCGGAGATGGCTTCCTGCAGGGCCAGCATCGAGTTGATGTAGGCGCCGTTGGACTTGGCGCGGGTCATGGAGATGTTCACGTGGTGGCGGGTGAAGGAGCTGGTGCGCACCTTGATGCCCTGCTCCAGGGCGTCGTCGCCCATGTAGGCGCCCCAGTGCCAGGCGGCGACTATCACGTGGACCTTCAGGCCGGCGGCGCGCAGGCCCATGCCTTCGCTTCCGTAGAACACCATCGGGCGGATGTAGGCGCTTTCCAGGTTGTTCTCGCGGACCGCGGCGCGGGTCGCTTCGTTGATCTCTTCCTTGGTGAACGGCATCTTCATGTTCATGATGTGCGCCGAGTCGAAGAGACGGTCGGTGTGGGCCTGCAGGCGGAAGATCGCGGTGCCCTGCGGGGTGTTGTAGGCGCGCACGCCCTCGAACACGCCCATGCCGTAGTGCAGGGTGTGGGTCAGAACGTGGGTGGTCGCGTCGCGCCACTGCACCAGTTCGCCGTCATACCAGATCACGCCATCACGATCGGCCATCGACATATTTGCCAGCTCCTCACAGAAATTCGTCGTCCGGTCGCCGCGGAACCCAGCCCCGCCGGCGACCTGTGCGTACTGCCCGGGATCAGGCGAGCTCGAGCTCGCGCCAGATCCGCATCACTCCGCGGCGTTCTTCATGGAAACGGTCGCCGCCCACTACCCCTGGCTGTTTCTGCAGCGCCAGACGGTGCGCGGCTGCGCGATAGGCCTTGTAGGCCTCCTGCAGGAAACGGACGTCCTCGCTGGCGATCAGGCCAGCCCGCTCCAACCCTTCCAGGATGCGGATGTTGTCGGTGAACTGCAGCAACTCCGGGTGCTGCCACGACCAGGCAAGGGCCGCATATTGCACCATAAATTCGATATCGACGATACCACCGGCATCCTGCTTGAGATCGAAGGGCGCCGCGGCTTCGAAGGCATTCGGCGCGGTGCCGGCGGCGGTCGCGGGGGTGCCCAGGTTGTCGCGCATCTTCGCGCGCATCTCGCTGACCTCGCGGCGCAGCTCGGCCAGGTCGCGATGGCGCCCCACCACCGCGGCGCGGATGCCCTCGAAGGCGTCGGCCACGCGCGGGCTGCCGGCCAGCACGCGGGCGCGCACCAGGGCCTGGTGCTCCCAGGTCCAGGCCTCGTTCTGCTGGTAGGCCTGGAAAGCCGCCAGCGAACTCACCAGCAGGCCGGCGGCGCCGCTGGGGCGCAGGCGCATGTCCACCTCGTAGAGCGCGCCGGAGGTGGTCTGGGTGGTGAGGAAGTGGATGATCTTCTGCCCCAGGCGGGTGAAGAACTGCGAGCCGTCGATGGGCTTGGCGCCGTCGGTCTCGCGCTGCGGGTCGCCGTCGTGGATGAACACCAGGTCCAGGTCCGAGCCGTGGCCCAGCTCCAGGCCGCCGACCTTGCCGTAGCCGACGATGATGAAGTCGGTGTCGCAGGGCGTGCCGTCGGCCCGCAGCGGCCGGCCGTGGCGCTGCACCAGTTGGTGCCAGGCCAGGGCCAGAACCTGTTCGAGGATGGCCTCGGCGAGCCAGGTCAGGTAGTCGCTGACCTTCATCAGCGGCAGGGTGCCGGCGATTTCCGAGGCCACCACGCGCAGGCCGTGGGCCAGCTTGAAGTGGCGCAGGGTCTCCATCTGCTGTTCGAGGTCGTCCTCGGGGATGCGCATCAGCCGCTCGCGCAGCTCGGCGGCCAGCTCCGGCGCCAGCGGCGGGCGGAACAGGCGCCCTTCGTTGAGCAGCTCGTCGAGCAGGATGGGGAACCTGGCGATCTGCTCGGCCACCATCGGGCTGGCCGCGCACAGCGTCAGCAGGCGCTCCAGGGCGCCGGGGTTCTCGGTGAGCAGCACCAGGTAGGCCGAGCGCCGCGCCACCGCTTCCACCAGGGGCAGCACGCGCTCCAGGGTCAGGTCCGGCTTCTCGTGCTCGGCGAGCATGTTCAAAAGGCGCGGTACGAAGGCGTCCAGGCGCTCGCGGCCCAGGCGCTGCATGGCGCGCACCTGGTTGCCGTGGCGCAGGTCGATGAGCCGCTTGAAGGCCGCCGCCGGCTCGGCGAAGCCGGCCTCGGCCAGCTGCCGGCAGGCGGACTCCTCGTCCATCTGCTCTTCCCACAGCGGCAGCCACTCGGCGCCGGGCGTGGCGCCTTCGTTCTCGCCGCCCTCGTCCTCGTCGGGGTCGGCGATCACCTGGCGGAAGTGCCAGTCGACGCGCTCGCGCCAGTGGTTGATCGCCTCGTGGAAGGCCGACCAGTTGGCGAAGCCCATGATGAAGGCCACGCGGATGCGCGACAGCTCGTCCTCCGGCAGCATCTGCGTCTGGCGGTCGTCGATGGCCTGCAGGGCGTGCTCGGCGTAGCGCAGGAACTGGTAGCCCTCGCGCAGCTCGGCGACCACCGCCGGCGGCAGGTAGCCCTGCCCCTCCAGGGTCGCCAGCACCCGCAGCAGCGGCCGCTGCTGCAGGCTCAGGTCGCGGCCGCCGTGGATCAGCTGGAAGGCCTGGGCGATGAACTCCACCTCGCGGATGCCGCCGGCGCCGAGCTTGATGTTCTCGCTCATGCCCTTGCGCCGCACTTCCTGCTGGATCAGCTGCTTCATGTTGCGCAGCGCCTCGATGGCCGAGAAGTCCAGGTAACGCCGGTACACGAACGGCCGCAGCAGCTCCAGCAGGCGCTGGCCGGCGTCCTGGTCACCGCCGACCACCCGCGCCTTGATCATCGCGTAGCGCTCCCAGTCGCGGCCCTGGTCCTGGTAGTACTGCTCCAGGGCGGCGAAGCTGTGCACCAGCGGGCCGCTGGAGCCGTAGGGGCGCAGGCGCATGTCGACGCGGAAGACGAAGCCTTCGACGGTGATGGCGTCCAGCGCCTTGATCAGCTTCTGCCCCAGGCGGGTGAAGAACTCCTGGTTGTCCAGCGCGCGGCGTGCGCCCTGGGTCTCGCCACCCTCGGGGTAGCCGAAGATCAGGTCGATGTCCGAGGACAGGTTCAGCTCGCCGGCGCCCAGCTTGCCCATGCCCAGCACCACCAGCTGCTGCGGCAGGCCGGAGCGGTGGCCGATGGGCGTGCCGAACTGCTGGCAGTGCCTTTCATAGAGCCAGCGGTAGGCCAGGTCGATGCCGTTGTCGGCGAGGTCGGAAAGGTCGCGGCAAGTGCCGGCCAGGTCGCTGCCGCGGGTCAGGTCGCGCCAGACGATGCGCAGCTGCTGGCGCCGGCGGAAGCGGCGCAGGCGGCGGCCCAGCTCGTCCTCGTCGGCGCAGTCGGCCAGCAGCGCCTCCAGCTGCGCGCGCATCTCGCCGCGCTCCAGCGGGCGGTCCAGCTGACCGCTGGCCACCAGTTCGAGGAACCCCACGGCGTCACGCGCCGCCTGTTCGGCGACGAAGTCGCTGGCCGCGCAGACCAGCGCGAAATCGTGGTGGCGCTCGGCGGACCACTGCCCATAAAGGACGGCATGTTCGGCGGGAAGACTGGCAACGGCGTTGCTGAAGGCCTGCCCCGCGCGCTCGGCGAGGGGCTTGAGGGTGGCCGGCAGGGCGGCCCGGGACGGCAGAGTCATGCATCGATCCTGATGAACGGCAACCCCGCGGAAGCCCCGCCATTCGGGCGCCTGTAGTTTTACTACTAACTTTTTTCGGCGAAGGGCTGTATCCACTCGCGTTTTGTAGTAAAACTACAACCCGCCGGAACCACCCCCCGGTGCACTTCCAAGAATTCGCGGCGTCGCCCACGAGGCCGGCGCTGCTATCGGCAACGATCTACTGGCTTTCGATTCTGGAAGCCTTTCCGCCCTGGAGCAAGCCATGCAAGACCTCGATCCCGTCGAAACCCAGGAATGGCTGGACGCCCTGGAATCGGTCCTGGACCGTGAAGGTGAAGACCGCGCCCACTACCTGATGACCCGCATGGGCGAGCTGGCCAGCCGGTCCGGCACCCAACTGCCCTACGCCATCACCACCCCCTACCGCAACAGCATTCCGGTAACCCACGAAGCACGCATGCCCGGCGACCTGTTCATGGAACGCCGCATTCGCTCGCTGGTCCGCTGGAACGCGCTGGCCATGGTGATGAAGGCGAACAAGCACGACCCGGATCTGGGCGGCCACATTTCCTCCTTCGCTTCCTCGGCGACGCTCTACGACATCGGCTTCAACTACTTCTTCCAGGCCCCGACCGACGAGCACGGCGGCGACCTGGTGTTCTTCCAGGGCCACGCCTCCCCCGGCGTCTATGCCCGCGCCTTCCTCGAAGGGCGCATCAGCGAAGACCAGCTGAACAACTTCCGCCAGGAAGTGGACGGCAACGGCCTGTCCTCCTACCCGCACCCGTGGCTGATGCCGGACTTCTGGCAGTTCCCCACCGTGTCCATGGGCCTGGGCCCGATCCAGGCGATCTACCAGGCGCGCTTCATGAAGTACCTGGAAAGCCGCGGCTTCATCCCCGCCGGCAAGCAGAAGGTCTGGTGCTTCATGGGCGACGGCGAGTGCGACGAGCCCGAATCCCTCGGCGCCATCTCCCTGGCCGGCCGCGAGAAGCTGGACAACCTGATCTTCGTCATCAACTGCAACCTGCAGCGCCTCGACGGCCCGGTACGCGGCAACGGCAAGATCATCCAGGAGCTGGAAGGCGTGTTCCGCGGCGCCGAGTGGAACGTCAACAAGGTGATCTGGGGCCGCTTCTGGGACCCGCTGTTCGCCAAGGACACCGCCGGCCTGCTGCAGGCGCGCATGGACGAGGTCATCGACGGCGAATACCAGAACTACAAGGCCAAGGACGGCGCCTACGTGCGCGAGCACTTCTTCGGCGCCCGCCCGGAGCTGCTGGAGATGGTCAAGGACCTCTCCGACGACGAGATCTGGAAGCTCAACCGTGGCGGCCACGACCCCTACAAGGTCTATGCGGCCTACCACCAGGCGGTCAACCACAAGGGCCAGCCGACCGTCATCCTGGCCAAGACCATCAAGGGCTATGGCACAGGCTCCGGCGAGGCGAAGAACATCGCGCACAACGTCAAGAAGGTCGACGTCGAGAGCCTGAAGTCGTTCCGCGACAAGTTCGACATCCCGATCAAGGATGCCGACCTCGAGAACCTGCCGTTCTACCGCCCCGAGGAAGGCAGCGCCGAGGCCAAGTACCTGGCCGAGCGCCGCGCCGCCCTGGGTGGCGTGATGCCGGTGCGCCGCGAGAAGAGCTTCCAGGTCCCGGTTCCGCCGCTGGAAACCCTCAAGGCCATGCTCGACGGCTCGGGCGACCGCGAAATCTCCACCACCATGGCCTTCGTGCGGATCATCTCGCAGCTGGTCAAGGACAAGGAACTCGGCCCGCGCATCGTGCCGATCGTGCCCGACGAGGCGCGTACCTTCGGCATGGAAGGCATGTTCCGCCAGTTGGGCATCTACTCCTCCGTCGGCCAGCTGTACGAGCCGGTGGATAAGGACCAGGTGATGTTCTACCGCGAGGACAAGAAGGGCCAGATCCTCGAGGAAGGCATCAACGAGGCCGGCGCCATGTCCAGCTGGATCGCCGCGGGTACCTCGTACTCCACCCACAACCAGCCGATGCTGCCGTTCTACATCTTCTATTCGATGTTCGGCTTCCAGCGCATCGGCGACCTGGCCTGGGCCGCCGGCGACAGCCGCGCCCACGGCTTCCTGATCGGCGGCACCGCCGGCCGCACCACCCTCAACGGTGAAGGCCTGCAGCACGAGGACGGCCACAGCCACATCCTCGCCGGGACCATCCCGAACTGCCGCACCTACGATCCGACCTACGCCTACGAGCTGGCGGTGATCATCCGCGAAGGCTCGCGGCAGATGATCGAAGAGCAGCAGGACATCTTCTACTACATCACCGTGATGAACGAGAACTACGTCCAGCCGGCCATGCCCAAGGGCGCGGAGGAAGGCATCATCAAGGGCATGTACCTGCTCGACGAGGACACCAAGGGCGCGGCCCACCACGTGCAGCTGCTGGGCTCCGGCACCATCCTGCGCGAAGTGGAAGCCGCGGCGAAGATCCTCCGCGAGGACTTCGGCATCGGCGCCGACGTCTGGTCGGTGCCCAGCTTCAACGAGCTGCGCCGCGACGGCCTGGCCGTGGAGCGCTGGAACCGCCTGCACCCGGGCCAGAAGCCCAAGCAGAGCTACGTCGAGGAATGCCTGGGCGGCCGCAAGGGCCCGGTCATCGCCTCCACCGACTACATGAAGCTGTACGCCGAGCAGATCCGCCAGTGGGTCCCGAGCAAGGAGTACAAGGTCCTGGGCACCGACGGCTTCGGCCGCAGCGACAGCCGTCGCAAGCTGCGTGACTTCTTCGAGGTGGACCGCCGCTGGGTCGTGCTGGCCGCGCTGGAAGCCCTGGCCGACCGTGGTGATATCGAACCCAAGGTGGTGGCCGAGGCCATCGCCAAGTTCGGCATCAACCCCGACAAACGCAACCCGCTGGACTGCTGAGGAGACGCATTGTGAGTGAGCTGATCCGCGTACCCGACATCGGCAACGGTCAGGGTGAAGTCATCGAACTGCTGGTCAAGGTCGGCGACAAGGTCGAGGCCGACCAGAGCCTGCTGACCCTGGAATCCGACAAGGCCAGCATGGAAATCCCCTCGCCCAAGGCCGGCGTGGTGAAGAGCCTGAAGGTCAAGGTGGGCGACACCCTGAAGGAAGGCGACGAGATCCTCGAGCTGGAAGTCGAGGGTGGTGCAGCCGAGGCTCCGGCCGCGGCGCCCGCCCCGGCCGCCGAAGCCCCCAAGGCCGAGGCCCCGGCCCCGGCCGCCGCACCCGCCCCTGCCGCCGCCCCGGCGGCAGCGGCCAGCGTCCAGGACATCGCCGTCCCGGACATCGGCTCGGCGGGCAAGGCCAACGTCATCGAAGTCATGGTGAAAGCCGGCGACACGGTCGAGGCCGACCAGTCGCTGATCACTCTGGAATCGGACAAGGCCAGCATGGAAATCCCCTCGCCGGCCGCCGGCGTGGTGGAAAGCGTGTCGATCAAGGTCGGTGACGAAGTCGGCACCGGCGACCTGATCCTCAAGCTCAAGGTCGCGGGCGCCGCCGCCCCGGCCGCCGCCGAGCAACCGGCTGCCGCGCCGGCCCCGGCTGCTGCACCGGCCGCTCCGGCTGCCGCAGCGCCGGCCCCTGCCGCCGCCAAGGCAGAAGCCCCGGCCCCGGTGGGCGCGCCCAGCCGCGACGGCGCCAAGGTCCACGCCGGCCCCGCCGTGCGCATGCTGGCCCGCGAGTTCGGCGTCGAGCTGGCCGAAGTGAAGGCGACCGGCCCGAAAGGCCGCATCCTCAAGGAAGACGTGCAACTGTTCGTCAAGGAACAGCTGCAGCGCGCTAAGTCGGCCCCGGCCGGCGGCGCCAGCGGTGGCGCGGGCATCCCGCCGATCCCGGAAGTGGACTTCAGCAAGTTCGGCGAAGTGGAAGAAGTAGCCATGACCCGCCTGATGCAGGTCGGCGCCGCCAACCTGCACCGCAGCTGGCTGAACGTGCCCCACGTCACCCAGTTCGAGTCGGCCGACATCACCGAGGTGGAAGCCTTCCGCATCGCGCAGAAGGCCGCCGCCGAGAAGGCCGGCGTCAAGCTGACCGTGCTGCCGATCCTGCTCAAGGCCTGCGCCCACCTGCTCAGGGAGCTGCCGGACTTCAACAGCTCCCTGGCCCCCAGCGGCAAGGCGCTGATCCGCAAGAAGTACGTGCACATCGGCTTCGCCGTGGACACCCCGGACGGCCTGCTGGTGCCGGTGATCCGCGACGTCGACCGCAAGAGCCTGCTGCAGCTGGCCGCCGAAGCCGCCGAACTGGCGGAAAAGGCGCGCACCAAGAAGCTCTCGGCCGACGCCATGCAGGGTGCCTGCTTCACCATCTCCAGCCTCGGGCACATCGGCGGCACCGGCTTCACGCCGATCGTCAACGCGCCGGAAGTGGCGATCCTGGGAGTGAGCAAGGCTTCCATGCAGCCGGTCTGGGACGGCAAGGCCTTCCAGCCGCGCCTGATGCTGCCGCTGTCGCTGTCCTACGACCACCGGGTGATCAACGGCGCCGCCGCCGCGCGCTTCACCAAGCGCCTGGGCGAGCTGCTCGGCGACATCCGCACCCTGCTGCTGTAACCGCATCGGCCCCCGCCCGGGGGCCGATCGCTTTCCACCAACGGGCACGCCACGCTCGTTCTCTCCAGCCCCGCCGGATGACGGGGCTTTTTTTATTTCCGCCAGCCGCGATAATGGCAAAACGCCATGACGCGTGGCATTCTCCGATCAACGGCACCCCGCACGCGGCTCAAAATCCTCCCGGTCCCGCCGATACAGGCATTGCTTGTCAGACAAAACCGCATCATGCACCCTTGCCTTCGCCCAGCAGAAGTCGGCCGAGGCAAAGTACCTCGCCCAGTATTGGAAAACCGCCGAGCATGAAGAGTCATCCCGATACCGCCAATCGCCCGGCGGTCGAGGCTGTCACCCAGCTCCCCGTCCCTTCGCGGCTGGGGTTGCTGCGCTTCGAGCGGTTGAATGAACCGAGCTGGACCCTGCTGTTCCTCGACCCGGCCTGCGAGCGCGCCTTCGGCGTGCCCGCCGCCGAGCTCTGCGGCCTGCTCGACGCCCCCTACGCCAGCCTGATGGAACCCGAGGCGCGGCACCGCCTGCACGAACAGATCCAGCAGCAACTGGTGGAACATGCCCACTACCAGGTGCGCTACTCCCTGCACACGCCCCGCGGCGTGCTGAACCTGCTGGAAGTCGGCGAGGCCTTCCAGCAGCGCGGCCGCCAGCTGCTCCACGGCTACCTGCTGCAGGACGAGGAAGGCGCCCGCCAGGAAACCCAGGGCGAGTTGGCGGAACAGAACCTGCGACTGCAGATGTCCCTGGAGATGTACCAGCGCTCCCAGGACGAGCACCTGCAGCACCTGGTGCGCTCGCGCGCCCAGCAGAACCTGATCGTGCGCCTGGCGCGGCACCGCTACCAGTCCAGCGACCCGCTGCTGGAGGCCGCGCAGCTGATCGCCCAGGCCGCCAGCGAGGCCTACGACGTGGCCCGCGCCGGCATCTGGCGGCTGACCGACGACGACCACATGGAGCCGCTGGCGGTGTACCGCCGCGACATCGACCAGTTCGAGCTGCCGCGCGGCTTCGACGCCAGCCGCTACCCCAACTACCTGGACGCCATCAACAGCGGCCGCGCCATCGACGCGCACAACGTCCTGCAGGACCCGCGCACCCGCGAGCTGGCCGAGGCCTACCTGCGCCCGCAGGGCATCAGCGCCATGCTCGACGCCACCATCCGCGTCGGCGGCGAGGTGGTCGGCGTGCTCTGCCTGGAGCACATCGGCGAAGTGCGCCTGTGGCAGAGCGACGAGATCGCCTTCGCCGGCGAGCTGGCCGACCAGTACGCCCAGGTCCTGATGAACCACGAGCGGCGCAGCGCCTCCAGCGCCCTGCACCTGTTCCAGCGCGCCGTCGAGCAGAGCGCCAACGCCTTCCTGCTGATCGACCGCGACGGCGTCATCGAGTACGTCAACCCCAGCTTCACCGCCATAACCCAGTACGGCGCCGACGAGGTGCGCGGCCGCCGCCTGGCCGAAGTGCCGGCCCTGGCCAACCTCAGCGAGCTGCTGTTCGACGCGCGCTCCACCCTGGTCAACCAGAACAGCTGGCAGGGCGAGTTCCGCAGCCGGCGCAAGAACCTCGAGCCCTACTGGGGGCAGCTGTCGCTGTCCAAGGTCTACGCCGACGACGGCGAGCTGACCCACTACATCGGCATCTACGAGGACATCACCCAGAGCAAGCTGGCCCAGCAGCACATCGAGAAGCTCGCCTACCGCGACAACCTCACCGGCCTGGCCAACCGGCACTACTTCATCAACGTGCTGGAAGAACGCCTGCGCGCCGGCTCCGGCCCGCCCCTGGGCCTGCTGCTGGTGGACATCGACAACTTCAAGCGGATCAACGACAGCCTCGGCCACCAGACCGGCGACAAACTCCTCGCCAGCCTCGCCCGGCGCCTGCGCAGCAGCCTGGTGGACGGCACCACCCTGGCGCGCTTCGCCAGCAACGAATTCGCCGTGCTGCTGGAGGAATCCAGCCCCGGCCGCGGCGAGCGGGTGGCGGCGCAGATCCTCGACGTGCTCGACAAGCCGCTGTTCGTCGACAACCAGCTGATCAACATCACCGGCTCCATTGGCCTGGCCTACGCGCCGCAGCACGGCCAGGACCCGCAGACGCTGATGAAGAATGCCGGCCTGGCCCTGCACAAGGCCAAAGCCAACGGCAAGCACCAGCTGCAGACCTTCACCGAGGAAATGACCGCCGAGGCCAGCCACAAGCTGTTCGTCGAGAGCAACCTGCGCCGCGCCCTGGTGCAGAACGAGCTGGCGGTGCACTACCAGCCCAAGCTGTGCCTGCGCAGCGGCCAACTGCTCGGCCTGGAGGCGCTGCTGCGCTGGCAGCACCCGGAGAAGGGCATGATCCGCCCGGACCAGTTCATCAGCGTGGCCGAGGAAACCGGGCTGATCATCCCCATCGGCAAGTGGGTGATCCGCGAGGCCTGCCGCATGGGCCGCGAGCTGGCGGAAACCGGCCTGGGCGACCTGAACATCGCCATCAACCTGTCGCCCAAGCAGTTCAGCGACCCCGACCTGGTCGGCTCCATCGCCGCCATCCTCCATGAAGAACAGGTACCGGCCGGGCGCCTGGAACTGGAGCTGACCGAAAGCCTGCTGCTGGACGCCACCGCCGACACCAAGCAGCAGCTGGAACGCCTCAAGCAGCTGGGCCTGACCCTGGCCATGGACGACTTCGGCACCGGCTACTCGTCGCTGAGCTACCTGAAGAAGTTCCCCATCGACGTCATCAAGATCGACCGCAGCTTCATCAAGGACATCCCCGACAACCAGGACGACATGGAAATCACCTCGGCGGTGATCGCCATGGCCCACAACCTCAAGCTGCAGGTGGTCGCCGAAGGCGTCGAGACCGCCGCGCAGCTGGCCTTCCTGCGGCGCAACCGCTGCGACATCGGCCAGGGCTACCTGTTCGACAAGCCGATCCCCGGCGCCCTGCTCGCCAGCAGCCTGCAGCGCTACCCCTGCCGCGGCGACTGAAAAGCCCCACCGCCCGGACAAAGGCTGTAATCTCCAAGGTCTTCGCGCGTCTATCGCCACCCAGGACAAAGGAGACCCACGCCATGACCCTCCGCTCGCAGATACTCGTGCACAAGCAGGAACTGCCCACCCAGGCCCAGGCCCTGCCCGGCCGCGAAGCGCCGATGCCGGTGCCGGAGACCCACTACGTCAACGGCCACCCGCTGTGCCCGCCGTTCCCCGGCGGCCTGCAGCAGATCGTCCTCGGCCTCGGCTGCTTCTGGGGTGCCGAGCGGCGCTTCTGGCAGCAGACGGGGGTGTGGGTCACCGCGGTGGGCTATGCCGGCGGCCTGACGCCCAACCCCACCTACGACGAGGTCTGCTCCGGCCTGACCGGGCACAGCGAGGTGGTGCTGGTGGTGTTCGACCCGCAGCAGACCAGCCTGGAGCAGCTGCTCAAGGTGTTCTGGGAATCCCACGACCCGACCCAGGGCATGCGCCAGGGCGGCGACACCGGCACCCAGTACCGCTCGGCCATCTACTGGTACGACCAGGCGCAGAAGGCCGCGGTGGAAGCCAGCCGCGCGGCCTTCCAGCAGGAACTGAGCGCCAGCGGCTACGGCGAGATCACCACCGAGATCCGCGAGGTGCCGCCGTTCTACTACGCCGAGGCCTACCACCAGCAGTACCTGGCGAAGAACCCCAACGGCTATTGCGGGCTGGGTGGGACCGGGGTGTGCCTGCCGGCGTAGCCGGAGGCTGCAAGCTGCAAGCTGCAAGCTGCAAGCTGCAAGCCCAACATCGTAGGGCGCATAACGCGCCAGCGTTATCCGCCGATTGGCCCTGGCACCAGGGCGCCAGGAGAGACCCGACCAACGGCGTATAACCGCGAACGGTTATACGCCCTACGCCCTGGATGCTCTTGCTTGAGGCTTAAAGCTTGCCGCTTGCAGCTTCTTCGATCAGCCAATCCAGCCGCCAGCCGCCCTCGCTCTGCGCCAGCACCTCGGCCAGCCAGGGCAGCAGCTCGCGCAGTTCGTCCTCCAGCGGCCACGGCGGGTTGGCGATGGCCAGGCCGGAGCCGTTGAGGCGGTCGGCGCTGTCCGCCGGGTGCACCAGCAGCTCCACGCGCAGCAGCTTGGGCGCCTTGCTGCGTTCCAGGCCCTGGTAGAAGCGCTTGAGCTGGCGTTCGTCCTTGATCGGGTACCAGATCGCCACCACCGTCTGGCGCATGCGCCCGATGGCCTCTTCCAGGGCGATGACGCAGCGTTCCAGTTCGTCGGCCTCCTCGAAGGGCGGGTCGATCAGCAGCACGCCGCGCTTCTCCTGCACCGGCAGCAGCGCCCGCGGCAGCAGCCAGCCGTCGTTCTGGTGCACGGCGATGCGCCGCTCGCCGCCCATGTTGGCCTTGAGCAGGCGGCCGTCCTCCGGGTGCAGCTCGTTCAGGTGCACGCGGTCCTGGGAACGCGTCAGGCGCCGCGCCAGCTCGGGCGAGCCGGGGTAGTACTGCAGTTCGCCGTCGGGGTTCAGCGCGCGCACCACTTCCATGTAGTCCGCCGCCAGTTCCGGCACTTCGTCGAGCTGCCACAGGCGGCCGATGCCCGCTTCCCACTCGCCGGTGCGGCTGGCCTCGTCGCCCTGCAGGTCGTACAGGCCGATGCCGGAATGGCTGTCGAGGAAGGCGAAGGGCGTGTCCTTGCGTACCATCAGGGCGAAGATCCGCGACAGGACCAGGTGCTTGAGGACATCGGCGTGGTTGCCGGCGTGGTAGGCGTGACGGTAGTTCATGGACGGCAGACTCCTTGGGGGCGTGCAGTTTAGCTGCACCGGCATTGTTTTAGGCCTTTATCACGCTCGTCGATGTTGCTGTGCCCGCTTCATTCACCAGACTAGACTGCGGCCATTCCCCTGGAGGCCGACCATGTCCGAGACCCTGCTCAGCTCCCGCAACCTCGCCTTCGAGCTCTACGAAGTGCTCGACGCCGAGGCCCTGACCCAACGCGAACGTTTCGCCGAGCACAACCGCGAGACCTTCGACGCCGCCCTGGCCACCGCCCGCGGCATCGCCGAGGAACTCTTCGCCCCGCACAACCGCAAGAACGACGAGCACGAGCCGCAGTACGTGGACGGCGCCGCGGTGCTGATCCCCGAGGTCAAGCCGGCGGTGGACGCCTTCAACGAAGCCGGCTTCCAGAATGCCTCGCGCAGCTTCGAACAGGGTGGCATGCAATTGCCCCACCTGCTCTCGCGGGCCTGCTTCGCGCACTTCCAGTCGGCCAACATCGCCACCTCGTCCTACCCGATGCTGAGCATGGGCTCCAGCCACCTGATCGAGTCCTTCGGCAACGACGAGCAGAAGCGCCTGTTCCTGCAGCCGATGATCGAAGGCCGCTTCTTCGGCACCATGGCCCTGACCGAGCCCCACGCCGGCTCCTCCCTGGCCGACATCCGCACCCGCGCCGAACCCCATGCCGACGGCAGCTACCGGATCAAGGGCAACAAGATCTTCATCTCCGGCGGCGACCACCCGCTTTCGGAAAACATAGTCCACATGGTGCTGGCCAAGCTGCCGGATGCGCCGCCCGGAGTGAAGGGCATCTCGCTGTTCATCGTGCCCAAGTTCCTGGTGAACCCGGACGGCAGCCTCGGCAAGCGCAACGACGTGGCCCTGGCCGGGCTGTTCCACAAGATGGGCTGGCGCGGCACCACCTCCACCGCGCTGAACTTCGGCGACAACGGCGACTGCGTCGGCTACCTGGTGGGCAAGCCGCACCACGGCCTGGCCTACATGTTCCAGATGATGAACGAGGCGCGCATCGGCGTCGGCATGGGCGCCATCATGCTCGGCTACGCCGGCTACCTGTACTCCCTGGAATACGCCCGCGAGCGCCCCCAGGGCCGCCCGGTGGACGCCAAGGACCCGACCTCGGCGCAGGTGTCGATCATCGGGCACGCCGACGTCAAGCGCATGCTGCTGACGCAGAAGGCCTACGTCGAGGGCGCCTTCGACCTCGGCCTGTACGCCGCGCGCCTGGTGGACGACTGCGAGACGCTGCCCACCGAGGATGCGCGCAAGCAGGCCCACGAGCTGCTCGACCTGCTCACCCCGATCGTCAAGTCCTGGCCCTCGGAGTTCTGCCTGAAGGCCAACGAACTGGCCATCCAGATCCTCGGCGGCCACGGCTACACTCGCGAATACCCGGTGGAGCAGTACTACCGCGACAACCGCCTCAACCCCATCCACGAGGGCACCCACGGCATCCAGTCGCTGGACCTGCTGGGCCGCAAGCTGGCGCAGAACGGCGGCGCGGGCCTCAAGCAGCTGACCCGCCTGATCCACCAGGCCTGCGAGCGCGCCCGGGCGTACCCGTCGCTGGACACCCTGCGCCAGCCGCTGGAACAACTGCTGGCGCGCCTGTCGGAGGTGACCCTGGCGCTGCTCGGCGACCTGATGCAGGGCAAGGTGGCCCAGGGCCTGGCCAACTCGGCGCTGTACCTGAAGGTGTTCGGCCACACCATCATCGGCTGGCGCTGGCTGGAACAGGCGATCCGCGCCGAGGAAGGCCTGGCATCGATCCATAACGGCGTGAGCAACGCCGCCGACGAGGACTTCTACCGCGGCAAGCTGCAGGCCGCGCGCTACTTCCTGACCTGGGAAGTACCGTCCTGCCACCACGAGCTGGCCCTGCTGGAGGCCCGCGACGATACCTGTTCGAGCATGCGGGACGCCTGGTTCTAGTCCCCATGTACCTTCGGGCCCCGGTCACGTCCGGGGCTTTTTTTTTATGGGCCAAACCCTGGCGGCAGGCTGCCTTTCGTAGGAGCGAGCTTGCTCGCGAACGGAGTATCCCGGTTGCAACGGTGTGCCGGGTTGGGCTCCGCCCCTCTCCCCAACCCTCTCCCTGAAGGGAGAGGGGGCCGATCGGCATGCGCGGGAAGCCAGGTGTCATCCTGGAACCTTCGGCGGTTCGCGAGCAAGCTCGCTCCAACAGGGGGATCCGGCATCGGTGAAAGGCCCCCTGAAAGCTCGCTGAAAGACGCCGCAATTAGCCTTTGACAGCCTTGCAAATCCGCAGGTTAGAATCCCTTGGCATGCGGCCTGCATCCGTTCCGTCAGCGCCGCCACTCCCCCTCGCCCCGCCAGGAGCCACGACACCTTGGATGCCGTCTCGATCAACACCTATTTCCTGGTCGGTGCGGTGCTGGTGGGCATGAGCATCCTGGTCAGCTCGCTGTCCTCGCGCCTGGGCATCCCGATCCTGGTCATCTTCCTCGCCGTGGGCATGGTCGCCGGCACCGACGGGCCCGGCGGCATCGGCTTCTCCAACTACCCCATGGCCTACCTGGTGGGCAACCTGGCGCTGGCGGTGATCCTCCTCGACGGCGGCCTGCGCACCCGCGTGGCGAGCTTCCGCGTGGCGCTCTGGCCGGCGCTGTCGCTGGCCACGGTGGGGGTGCTGATCACCGCCGGGCTCACCGGCGTAGCCGCCGCCTGGCTGTTCAAGCTGAGCTGGATGGAGGGCCTGCTGATCGGCGCCATCGTCGGCTCCACCGACGCCGCGGCGGTGTTCTCGCTGCTCGGCGGCAAGGGCCTGAACGAGCGGGTCACCGCCAGCCTGGAGATCGAGTCGGGCAGCAACGACCCCATGGCGGTATTCCTCACCGTCACCCTGATCGACATGCTCGCCCACGGCCAGAGCGAGCTGAGCTGGAGCTTCTTCGCCCACTTCCTGCGCGAGTTCGGCATCGGCGCCGTGCTCGGCCTGGGCGGCGGCTGGCTGCTGCTGCAGGTGATCAACCGCATGCAGTTGGCCAGCGGCCTCTACCCGCTGCTGGCGATCAGCGGCGGCCTGCTGATCTTCGCCCTGGCCAACGCCGTGCACGGCAGCGGCATCCTGGCCATCTACCTGTGCGGCCTGGTGCTGGGCAACCAGCCGATCCGCTCGCGCCACGGCATCCTGCACATGCTCGACGGCATGGCCTGGCTGGCGCAGATCGGCATGTTCCTGGTCCTCGGCCTGCTGGTCACGCCCCACGACCTCTGGCCCATCGCCCTGCCAGCCCTGGGCCTGGCGCTGTGGATGATCCTCTTCGCCCGGCCGCTGTCGGTGCTGGTGGGCCTGGCGCCGTTCCGCGCCTTCCATGGCCGCGAGAAGGCCTTCATCGCCTGGGTCGGCCTGCGCGGCGCGGTGCCGATCATCCTCGCGGTGTTCCCGCTGATGGCCGGCCTGCCCAATGCCCAGCTGTTCTTCAACGTGGCCTTCTTCATCGTGCTGATCTCGCTGCTGGTGCAGGGCACCAGCCTGCCCTGGGCGGCCAAGCTGCTGCGCGTGGTGGTGCCGCCGGACCCGGCGCCGATCTCCCGCGCCGGCCTGGAAGTGCACCCGACCAGCGAATGGGAGCTGTTCGTCTACCACCTGAGCAAGGAAAAGTGGTGCATAGGCGCGGCCCTGCGCGAGCTGAAGATGCCCGAGGGCACCCGCATCGCCGCGCTGTTCCGCGGCACCCAGCTGCTGCACCCCTCCGGCAGCACCATCCTCGAGGCCGACGACATCCTCTGCGTGATCGGCCACGAGCACGACCT
Source organism: Pseudomonas sp. JH-2 (assembly GCF_036231725.1). Classification (NCBI taxonomy): domain Bacteria; kingdom Pseudomonadati; phylum Pseudomonadota; class Gammaproteobacteria; order Pseudomonadales; family Pseudomonadaceae; genus Pseudomonas; species Pseudomonas sp. JH-2. The sequence continues at coordinate 73,312 of NZ_JAZAQP010000008.1, forward strand.
GTCGGCCCTCGGCAAGCTGTTCAGCCAGGCCCCGGACCGCGGCCTGGGCGCGCGCTTCTTCGGCGACTTCGTGCTGGAGGGCGACGCCCAGCTCTCCGCGGTGGCCTCGCTCTACGGCCTCAAGCTCGACGGCGTCGACGGCGAGCAGAACCTCGGCCGCTTCATCGCCCAGCAGATCGGCGGCCAGGCGATCATCGGCGACCAGGTGGAGTGGAACGGCCTGACCTGGACCGTGGCCGCCCTGGACGGGAACAAGATCCGCAAGGTGGGGGTCAAATTCCCCGAAGGTCGCCCGGGCCCCGGGCTGTTCCTCTGAACCTGCCGAACGCCTGGCGGCGCCGCGCCCTCTTGCTGGCGCCGCCGGGCACACCTACCCTCACTGCAACTTATCGATAGCCGCCCGCGACCATGCCATTCCCGCTGCGCAACCTGCTCGCCGCCGTCCTGCTCGGCGGCTGCCTCGCCGTGCTCCCCGTGCACGCCGAGGACACCAACCAGCCACCGTCCGCCGACGCCGTCCAGCAGAGCCTCGACGGCCTGGCCGATCGCAAGCTCGCCGACGCCGATGCCAAGGTCACCAAGGCCAGCCTGGAGCGCACCCTCAAGCTGCTCGGCGCCCGCGACGACAGCGAGAAGCAACTGGCCGAGCTCAAGGCCAGCCTGGCCGACGCCCCCCGGCAGATCCTGGAGAACCAGCGCAGCCTGGCGCGCCTGAAGGGCAGCAGCGAGAAGCCGGCGGCCCAGCGCTACGCCGGGGAGAACGTCAGCCGCCTGGAAATGCTGCTCAACGACCGCTCCACCCAGCTGGCCGACTGGCAGAAGCAGCTGACCGACGCGAAGAGCCAGTACATCACCGCGCAGACCCGCCCGGAACGCGCCCAGTCCGATATCAGCAGCGCCCAGTCGCGCCTGCTGGAGATCGGCAACATCCTCAAGGCCGGCAAGGAGACCGGCAAGACGCTGGCCCCCGAGCGGCGCAACGAGCTGCTCGCCGAACAGGCCGCGCTCAACGCGCAGATCCAGCTGCTGCGCCAGCAGCTGGCCGGCAACAACCTGCTGCAGGACCTGGCCAGCAGCCAGCAGGACCTGCTCGGCGAACAGGTGGCCCGCGCCGAGCGCGAGACCCTCGAACTGCAGACCATGATCAGCGGCATGCGCCGCGAGCAGTCGGAGAAGACCGTCGCCGAACTGGCCCGCGACGGCAGCCAGGGCGCCGGCAGCGACAGCCTGCTGAGCCAGGAGAGCGCCGAGAACCTGCGCCTGTCCGACTACCTGCTGCGCACCACCGACCGCCTCAACGAGCTGACCCGCCGCAACCTCGAGGCCAAGCAGCACCTGGACAGCCTGACCCAGCTCGACCAGACCCTCGACCAGCAGATCAACGTGCTGCGCGGCAGCCTGCTGCTGTCCAAGGTGCTCTACCAGCAGAAGCAGTCGCTGCCGAAGATCAAGACCGACCAGGAGCTGGCCGACGAGATCGCCGACCTGCGCCTGTACCAGTTCGAGCTGAACCAGAAGCGCGACGAACTGGCCAACCCGCAGCTGTACATCGACAACCTGCTCGCCCAGCAGCCCCAGGAAGCCGTCACCGCGCAGCTGCGCAAGGACCTGGCGAACCTGGTGGACACCCGCGGCGAGCTGATGGAGCGCCTCAACCACGAGCTCAACGCGGTGCTCAACGAGGCCATCACCCTGCAGCTGAACCAGAAGCAGCTCAAGGACACCAGCGACAATCTGCGCGCCACCCTCGACGAGCAGATGTTCTGGATCCCCAGCAACCGCCCGCTGGACCTGTCCTGGTTCAAGATGACCCCGGTGCTGCTGCAGCACCAGCTCTCCGAGGTGCCCTGGGGCTCGGCGGTGGTCGAGGTGGGCGAGGGCCTGGTGGACCGCCCGCTGCTGTTCCTGCCGCTGCTGCTGCTGATCGCCGGGCTGCTGTGGAAGCGCCGCTACCTCTACGACAAGCTCGCCTCGATCAACGACGACATCGGCCACTTCAAGCGCGACAGCCAGGCGCACACCCCGCTGGCCCTGCTGCTGGCGGTGCTGCTGGCGCTGCCCGGGACCCTGACCCTGGCCATCGCCGGCCTGGCCCTGATGCTCGACGCCCGCGGGCAGAACGCCACCCTGGGCGCCGCGCTGCTGCAGATGGCCGAGGTCTGGCTGGTGTTCTACACCGCGCACCGCATCCTCAGCCCCGGCGGCATCGCCGAGCGGCACTTCCACTGGAGCCAGGCCCAGGTGCGCTTCAGCAGCAAGCTGATCCGCCGCCTCGGCGTGGTGGTGATGGCCCTGGCCGCGGTGGTCACCGTGGCCGAGCGCCAGCCCGGCAGCCTGGCCGACGACGTGATCGGCATCGCCGTGGTGCTCACCGGCTTCGCGGTGATGACCTGGCTGATGGCGCGCATGCTCTTCGCCAGCCCCAGCACCAGCCGGCCGTCGGCGGTGAAGATGATCGTCGGCGCGCTCTTCACCGCGCTGCCGGTGCTGCTCTTCGTCGCCGTCTGCTTTGGCTACTACTACACCGCCCTGCGCCTGAGCGACCGGCTGATCGACACCCTGTTCCTGCTGATGGTCTGGGTGGTGATCGAGGCTACCTTCGTCCGCGGCCTCAGCGTGGCGGCGCGGCGCCTGGCCTACCAGCGCGCCCAGGCCAAGCGGCAGAACCCGCCGAAGGAAGGCGTCGACGGCGGCGAGACCGCGGAAGAACCGACCCTGGGCATCGAGCAGATCAACGAGCAGTCCCTGCGCCTGATCCGCCTGGGCCTGCTGATCGGCTTCGTGGTGGCGCTGTACTGGGTGTGGGCCGACCTGATCAGCGTCGCCGCCTACCTGGACAACGTCACCCTCTACCAGTACACCGGCGGCACCGGCGACAGCGCCACCAACCTGCCGATCAGCCTCGGCGACGTGCTCATGGCGCTGGTCATCGCCGCGGTGACCATGGCCCTGGCGCGCAACCTGCCGGGCCTGCTGGAAGTGCTGGTGCTGCAGCGCCTGACCCTGGCCCAGGGCAGTGCCTACGCCATCACCACCCTGCTGTCATACGCCATCAGCGGCGTCGGCATCGTCAGCGCGCTGTCCACCCTGGGGGTGAGCTGGGACAAGCTGCAGTGGCTGGTGGCGGCCCTCTCGGTGGGCCTGGGCTTCGGCCTGCAGGCGATCTTCTCCAACTTCGTCTCCGGCCTGATCATCCTCTTCGAGCGCCCGGTGCGCATCGGCGACACCGTGACCATCGGCAACCTGTCCGGCACCGTCAGCCGCATCCGCATCCGCGCCACCACCATCACCGACTTCGACCGCAAGGAAATCATCGTCCCCAACCAGACCTTCATCACCGGGCAACTGATCAACTGGTCGCTGAGCGACACCGTGACCCGCGTGACCATCAAGATCGGCCTGGCCTACGAGAGCGACCTGGCCCTGGCGCGCAAGCTCATGCTCGAGGCCGCGCGGGCCAACCCGAGGGTGCTCACCGACCCGGCGCCATCGCTGTACTTCCTGGCCATCAGTGCCAGCACCTTCGACTACGAGCTGCGCTTCCACGTGCGCGAGCTGGGCGACCGCAACCCGGCGGTGGACGAACTGCTCACCGCCATCGCCCTGAGCTTCCGCGAGCACGGCGTGGACATGGCCTTCAACCAGTTGGACGTGTTCGTCAAGAACGGCGAGGGCAAGGAAATCCACCTGGCGCAGAACGTCACCCAGCTGCCCCTGGCGCTGCCCGGGGCGCCGGTGAAGGACCAGGAGCCGCCGCTGCCGCCCGGCAGCAAGCCCTGAGTCTGGACGGCTCCGGACAAGTCCGAGCACAATGCTCGGACTTACCGGAGCCCGCCTTGTGACTGTGAAAAAGCTCGACGAACTGACCTTCGACAACCGCTTCGCCCGCCTGGGCGACGCCTTCTCCACCGAAGTCCTGCCCGACCCCATCGCCGAGCCGCGCCTGGTGGTGGCCAGCCCTGCAGCGATGGCGCTGCTCGACCTCGACCCGGCGGTGGCCGGGGAGCCGGTGTTCGCCGAGATCTTCGCCGGGCACAAGCTGTGGTCCGAGGCCGAGCCGCGGGCCATGGTCTACTCCGGCCACCAGTTCGGCGCCTACAACCCGCGCCTGGGCGACGGCCGCGGCCTGCTGCTGGGCGAGGTGGTCAACGACGCCGGCGAGCACTGGGACCTGCACCTGAAAGGCGCCGGGCAGACGCCCTACTCGCGCATGGGCGACGGCCGCGCGGTGCTGCGCAGCTCCATCCGCGAATTCCTCGCCAGCGAATACCTGCACGCCCTGGGCATCCCCACCAGCCGCGCGCTCTGCGTCACCGGCTCGGCCACCCCGGTGTGGCGCGAGCAGAAGGAAAGCGCCGCCATGCTGCTGCGCCTGGCCCCCAGCCACGTGCGCTTCGGCCACTTCGAGTACTTCTACTACACCCAGCAGCACGACAAGCTGAAGGAACTGGGCGAGTTCGTCCTGGCCAACCACTTCCCCGACTGCCTGGCGCAGGAGCGGCCCTATGCCGCGTTCTTCCGCGAAGTGGTGGAAAGCAACGCCGAGCTCATCGCCCACTGGCAGGCCTACGGCTTCTGCCACGGGGTGATGAACACCGACAACATGTCGATCCTCGGCATCACCTTCGACTACGGCCCCTACGCCTTCCTCGACGACTTCGACGCCAGGCACATCTGCAACCACTCCGACGACGCCGGGCGCTACAGCTTCAACAACCAGGTGCCCATCGCCCACTGGAACCTGGCGGCCCTGGCCCAGGCGCTGACGCCTTTCGTCGAGGTGGACGAGCTGCGCGAGGCCCTTGGCCTGTTCCTGCCGCTGTACCAGGCCCACTACCTGGACCTGATGCGGCGCCGCCTGGGTTTCACCACGGCCGAGGACGGCGACCTGGAGCTGCTGCAGCGCCTGCTGCAGGCCATGCAGAGCGGCGCGGTGGACTACAGCCTGTTCTTCCGCCGGCTCGGCGAGCAGGCGCCGGAGGCGTCGCTGGCGGTGGTCCGCGAGGACTTCGTCGACCTCGCCGGCTTCGACGCCTGGGCCGCCGACTACCGCGCCCGCGCCGAACGCGAGGGCGGCAGCCAGGATGAACGCCGCGCCCGCATGCACGCGGTGAACCCGCTGTACGTGCTGCGCAACTACCTGGCCCAGGAAGCCATCGCCGCCGCGGAACAGGGCGACTACTCGGTGGTGCGCGAGCTGCATGAAACCCTCAGCCGGCCCTTCGAGGAACAGCCCGGGCGCGAGGCCTTCACCCGCCGCCCGCCGGACTGGGGCCGCCACCTGGAGATCAGCTGTTCCTCCTGAGCGGTTATAAGCTCAGCGAAAAGCGATCTAGCGGCGCCCGCCGGGCATTGCTCCGGGTCATTGACCGCGGGCGGGGCCGCTCGCATCCTCGGGCCTTTCTGCCCACCAAGGATGCACGCACGATGAAACTGGAAACCCTGGCCATCCACGCCGGCTACAGCCCCGACCCGACCACCAAGGCGGTGGCCGTGCCGATCTACCAGACCACCTCCTACGCCTTCGACGACACCCAGCACGGCGCCGACCTGTTCGACCTCAAGGTGGCCGGCAACATCTACACGCGCATCATGAACCCCACCAACGACGTGCTGGAGCAGCGCGTCGCCGCCCTGGAAGGCGGCGTGGGCGCGCTGGCCGTGGCCTCGGGCATGGCCGCCATCACCTACGCCATCCAGACCCTGGCCGAGGCCGGCGACAACATCGTCTCGGTGGCCAAGCTCTACGGCGGCACCTACAACCTGCTGGCCCACACCCTGCCGCGCTTCGGCATCCAGACGCGCTTCGCCCCCCACGACGACGTGGCCGCCCTGGAAGCGCTGATCGACGAGCGCACCAAGGCGGTGTTCTGCGAGTCCATCGGCAACCCGGCGGGCAACATCGTCGACCTCCAGGCCCTGGCCGACGCCGCGCACCGCCACGGCGTGCCGCTGATCGTCGACAACACCGTGGCCACGCCCATCCTCTGCCGCCCCTTCGAGCACGGCGCGGACATCGTGGTGCACTCGCTGACCAAGTACATCGGCGGCCACGGCACCAGCATCGGCGGCATCGTGGTCGACTCCGGCAAGTTCCCCTGGGCGCAGCACAAGGACCGCTTCCCGCTGCTCAATACCCCGGACCCGTCCTACCACGGCGTGACCTATACCGAGGCCTTCGGCCCGGCCGCGTTCATCGGCCGCTGCCGCGTGGTGCCGCTGCGCAACACCGGCGCGGCGCTGTCACCGTTCAACGCCTTCCTCATCCTCCAGGGCCTGGAGACCCTCGCCCTGCGCATGGAGCGCCACTGCGAGAACGCCCTGAAGGTCGCCCACTACCTGGAGCAGCACCCGCAGGTGGCCTGGGTGAAGTACGCCGGCCTGCCGGAGCACCCCGAGCACGCCCTGGCCAGGCGCTACATGGACGGCAAGCCGGCCTCGATCCTGTCCTTCGGCATCCAGGGCGGCGCCGAGGCCGGCGCGCGCTTCATCGACGCGCTGAAGCTGGTGGTGCGCCTGGTCAACATCGGCGACGCCAAGTCCCTGGCCTGCCACCCGGCCAGCACCACCCACCGCCAGCTCAACGCCGAGGAACTGGCCCGCGCCGGAGTGAGCCAGGACATGGTGCGGCTGTCCATCGGCATCGAGCACAGCGACGACATCATCGCCGACCTCGAACAGGCCCTGGCCGCCGCCGCGGCTTGATATCCGCCGGGCGCGGCTCCAGATTGGGGAAATCACCCGCTGGAGCCGCGCCATGTCCGACCCCCTGCTGATTCCCTGCCCGCATTGCGGCGGGCTCAACCGCCTGCCGGCCGCGCGCCTGGGCGACCACCCGCGCTGCGGCCGCTGCAAGGGCGATGTGCTGCCGGGCAAACCCTTCGCCGTCGACGAGGCCGGCTTCGCTGCCCAGCTCAAGGGCGATCTGCCGCTGCTGCTGGACGTCTGGGCCGACTGGTGCGGGCCGTGCAAGGCCTTCGCGCCGACCTTCGAGCAGGCCGCCGCGCGCCTGGCCGGGCGCTGCCGCCTGGCCAAGCTGGACAGCGAGGCCAACCAGCGCCTGGCCGGTCAGCTGGGCATCCGTTCCATCCCCAGCCTGATCCTGTTCAAGGGCGGCCGCGAAGTGGCGCGCCAGAGCGGCGCCCTGCCGCTGCCGCAACTGCTCGACTGGCTGGCCCGGCAGGGCCTGTGAGGCACCGCGACCGCTTCGGTCAGCGCGCCTGAGCGAAGCGGTCATTGCCCGCCACGGCAGGGCGGCTAGGCTTGCCTGAACAACACAAGAAACGGAGCCGCCCGATGTCCTTTCCCGTCGAATTCGTCCGCCAGATGACCGAAGAGCACATCGCCTTCGTCAAGCGCTGCGGACTCAAGGCCGAAATCCTCGAACGCGGCCACGTGCGCCTGTGCATGCCGCTGCACGGCAACGAGAACCACCTGGGCAACATGTACGCCGGCGCGCTCTTCACCCTCGCCGAGCTGCCCGGCGGCGTCATCACCCTGACCAGCTTCGACAGCCACCGCTTCTACCCCATCGTCAAGGAAGCCGGCCTGCGCTTCCGCCGCCCGGCGGCCAGCGACGTGCGGGTGGAGGCGCGCCTGGACGAGGCCGAGCTCCAGCGCATCGCCGAGGAAGCCACGCTCAACGGCAAGGCCGAGTACGTGCTGGAACTGCAACTCAAGGACATCCACGGCGAGGTAGTGGCCGAGAGCCGCGCCGTCTATCAGCTGCGCAGCCGTTGATCCGCGGCCCTTGCGCTGCGTCAACATGGGCGCGCGCAGCTGGGCCAGAGTGGTGGGACCGCCGGAGGATCCCACCATGCCCAAGCACATCCTGGTCGCCCACGACCTCAGCGTCGAAGCCGACGTCGCCGTGCGCCGCGCCGCGCAACTGGCCGCCGAACACGGCGCCCGCGTCAGCCTGCTGCACGTCATCGAACAACCCCTGGGCGCACCGCTGCTGGCCAAGGCCCGGCAGAGCGCCGTCGCCGCGCTGCAGGACAGCGCCCGCAGCGCGGGCCTGGCGGATTACCAGCCGCTGGTCGCCGAGGGCCGCCCGGCCAGCGTGATAGCCGCCACGGCGGCGGAGCTGCAGGCGGACCTGCTGGTCACCGGCACCCACCGCCAGGCGCTGGTGGAACGTTTCGACGGCACCACCCTGGAGCAGATCCTGCGCTGCAGCCGGGTGCCCGCGCTGCTGGTGGCCGACGCGCAGCTACGCCCCTACCGGCGGGCGCTCAGCGCCCTGGACTTCTCCGTCGGCGCCTGCCACGCCTGGCGCAGCGCCTGCGCCTGGCTGGCACCGGGCGGCGAACTGCTGGCCCTGCATGCCTACGACGCCGGCAACGACCCCGCACGGCTGCGCGAGCGCCTGGACGAGCAGCGCGAACTGCTGGAGCAACTGATGCACGACGAGGGCCAGCAGGTGGGCGGCCCGCTGCCGCAGCTGGAGTGCCGGGTGAGTTCGATGGGGGTTCGCGAGGCGCTGGACCACAGCCTCGCCGACTGGCAGCCGCAGCTGCTGGTGCTTGGCAGCCGCGGCCGCGGCGCGCTGCAGCAGGCCCTGCTGGGCAGCACGGCGCGCTACTACCTGCGCCGGCCGCCTTGCGATTTGCTGGTTAGTGCTTGAAGAGCGGCTTCAGGCGGCAGGCGGCAGGCGGCGGGTGTCAGGCTTCGAGGAGGCCGTGCAGTTCGACGAACTGTTGCGTCAGTTTGTGGCGGGGGTCCAGGTAGATCAGCGGGGTGCAGGCCTGGTGGGATTCGCGCATTTTCACTGAGCTCATCAGGTAGACGGGCAGCACCGGCATTTCCTCTTCCACCAGTTCGTCGAGCAGTTGCTGCGGCAGGCTGGCGCGCGGCTGGAACTGGTTGACCACTATGCCTTCCACCTCCAGATCCTCGTTATGGTCTTCCTTCAGCTCCTCGATCTCGCGCAGCAGGCCGTACAGCGCCTGGCGGGAGAAGCTGTCGCAATCGAAGGGGATCAGGCAGCGGTCGGCGGCGATCAGCGCGGAAACGGTGTAGAAGTTCAGCGCCGGCGGGGTGTCCAGGTAGATGCGGTCGTAGTCCTCGGCCAGCTCGTCGAGCAGTTTGCGCAGCTTGTTGATCTTGTGCTTGGCCTCGAGCTTGGGCTGCAGGTCGGCCAGCTCGGCGGTGGCGGTGACCACGTGGAGGTTGTCGAACGGCGTCTCGTAGATGTCCACCTTGCCCTTGCGGGCGAAGGGGCCGCTGGCCAGCGTCTGCTTGAAGAAGTCGGCGATGCCCATGGGCACGTCCTCGCCGGTCAGGCCGGTGAGGTAGTGGGTGGAGTTGCCCTGGGCGTCCAGGTCCACCAGCAGCGTGCGGTAGCCCTCGGCGGCGCTCACGGCGGCCAGGTTGCAGGCAATGCTCGACTTGCCGACCCCGCCCTTCTGATTGAAAACCACGCGACGCATGAGCACCCCTCCAAGCCGTTCAAGTGACACCGGATTCTATGCAATGCCCATGACGAGGGCGAGCACTTGCGCATGCCGCCGGGCGGCTAGGCCGCCGCGCCGCGGGTGACCAGCTCGATGAAGGCGAGCGCCGCCGGCGAGCTTTCGCTGCGCCGCCGCACCAGCCACACCGAACTGGTCGCGCCGGGGTCCAGCAGGGTGCGGTAGACCACCCCGTCCACCCGCGTGCGGCGGAACGAGCCGGGCAGCATGGACACGCCCAGGCCCGCCGCCACCAGGCCGATGATGGTCATGGCCTCGCCGGCCTCCTGGCTGATGCGCGGGGTGAAGCCGGCCTGCCGCGCCAGCGCCTGCAACTGGTCGTAGAGGCCGGTGCCGTAGCTGCGCGGGAAGAACACGAAGGGCTCGTCGGCCAGCGCCGCCAGCTCCAGGCCTTCCAGCGATTCGCGGGCCAGCGGGTGGTCGGCGCGCAGCACCGCCACCAGCGGCTCGCTGAACAGCTCCACCGCCTCCAGCGAGGCCGGCAGCTGGAAGGAGCGGATCACCCCGACCTGCAGGCGCTCTTCCTGCAGCGCCTCGACGATCTGCCGGCTGCTCATCTCCTGCAGGTCCAGGTGCACCTCGGGGTAGGCCTGGCGGAAGGCGTGGATGCTGCGCGGGATGGCCGAGGTGAAGGGCGCCGAGGCGGTGAAGCCGATGCGCAGCTCGCCCAGTTCGCCCTGGTGCGCACGGCGCGCCAGCAGCACCGCGCGGTCGACCTGGGCGAGCACCTGGCGGGCTTCGTCGAGGAACAGCCGGCCCGCCTCGGTCAGCGCCACCCGGCGGTTGGTGCGCTCCAGCAGGCGCGCGCCTATCTCCGCCTCCAGCGCCTGGATCTGCTGGCTCAGCGGCGGCTGGGAGATGCCCAGGGCCTCGGCGGCGCGGCCGAAATGCAGTTCTTCGGCGACGGCGATGAAGTAACGCAGGTGGCGCAGCTCCATGGGGCACCTCAATGATTCGAATTACATATCAAATGTGTCGATCAATATATTGGAAATAATAAAAGCCCTTCCCTATCCTTGTCACATAAGCCCAATAACGACTTTCCACTTTCTGCCAGCCTGGCTGCGCGGGCCGCATTCGCTCGCCGCGAGGCGCACCCCTTCCCAGAATCGAGGTGAGTTGTGAGTCACTCTGCCGTGCGGGCTTCGTCGGATTCCGAACCCGCCTTGCTGCAGGCCGCCGAAGCGGCCAACCAGGCGCTGGCCGGCGCCGTGAACGACATCGAGAGCTACATCGAGAAAGGCACCCCGGCCTTCATGCGCACCTCGCTTGCGCTGTTCTCCGGCGGCTTCGCCACCTTCGCCCTGCTCTACTGCGTGCAGCCGATGATGCCGGTGCTGTCGCAGACCTTCGCCCTGTCCGCCGCCCAGAGCAGCCTGGTGCTGTCCATCGCGACCATCATGATGGCCCTCGGCCTGCTGGTCACCGGGCCGATTTCCGACGCCATCGGGCGCAAGCCGATCATGGTCGCCTCGCTGGCCTTCGCCGCCCTCTTCACCCTGGCCAGCGCGGTGATGCCCACCTGGCACGGGGTGCTGGCCATGCGCGCGCTGGTCGGGCTGTCGCTCAGCGGCCTGGCCGCGGTGGGCATGACCTACCTGAGCGAGGAAATCCACCCGCAGCACATCGGCCTGTCCATGGGCCTGTACATCGGCGGCAACGCCATTGGCGGCATGAGCGGCCGGCTGATCACCGGGGTGCTGGTGGACTTCGTGTCCTGGCACGCCGCCATCGCCATCCTCGGCGGCCTGGCGCTGCTCGCCGCCGTGGTGTTCTGGCGCATCCTCCCGGAGTCGCGCAACTTCCGCCCCACGCCGCTGAACCTCCGGCAACTGGCCGACGGCTTCGCCTCGCACCTGCGCGATGCCGGCCTGCCCTGGCTGTTCCTCGAAGGCTTCCTGCTGATGGGCGCCTTCGTCACCCTGTTCAACTACATCGGCTACCGCCTGCTGGCCGCCCCCTACAACCTGAGCCAGGCCGTGGTCGGCGTACTCTCGCTGGTGTACCTGGTGGGCATCTACAGCTCCGCCTGGGTCGGCTCGCTGGCCGACCGCCTGGGCCGGCGCAAGGTGCTCTGGGCGGTGATAGTGCTGATGCTCAGCGGCCTGCTGCTGACCCTGCTGCCGGCGCTGCCGCTGATAGTCGCGGGCATGCTGCTGTTCACCTTCGGCTTCTTCGCCGCGCACTCGGTGGCCAGCAGCTGGATCGGCCGCCGCGCGCTGAAGGCCAAGGGCCAGGCCTCGTCGCTGTACCTGTTCAGCTACTACCTGGGCTCCAGCGTGGCCGGCACCACCGGCGGGGTGTTCTGGCACCACTTCGGCTGGACCGGCGTGGGCCTGTTCATCGCCGCGCTGCTGGCGGTCGCCGTGCTGGTGGCCCTGCACCTGGCGCGCCTGGCAGTGTTACCGCGCACCCTTCCCGCCTTGAGCACTTCGCACAACTGAGTAGTTTCTACACACTTTATTGAAAGTCTGTCGGCGACGGATATGCCAGTGTCGCCTCCAGATATGACATGCCCATGAACGCAATGCCCCTAGCCTGGGGTGTCGTGGCGCTTCTACCCAGAAATTTCGCGTCTACGACCAAGGTCGTAACAAAATATGGCGCACATCTTGCGTTCAGGAAAAGGAACACCTCGTTGGATTATCAAAACGGCTTCGGCTGCGCAGGACGCATTTCCTTCCTTTTCTCGCTGTAGGTAACGCATGAGCAGTACCCCATCCGCCGGTCTGGCCCAGGGCCTGAAGAACCGTCACGTCACCATGCTGTCCATCGCCGGGGCCATCGGCGCCGGCCTCTTCGTCGGCTCCGGCCACGCCATCGCCGAAGCCGGCCCGGGCGTCATGGTCTCCTACCTGGTCGCCGGCCTGCTGGTGGTCCTGGTCATGCGCATGCTGGCCGAAATGGCCGTCGCGCAGCCGGACAGCGGCTCCTTCTCCACCTATGCCGACCGCGCCATCGGCCACTGGGCCGGTTTCACCATCGGCTGGCTGTACTGGTGGTTCTGGGTGCTGGTGATCCCGCTGGAAGCCAACGCCGCCGCGGCCATCATCCACGCCTGGTTCCCCGGCGCGCCGGTCTGGGTGCTGGCCTTCGTGATCACCTCGGCACTGACCGTGACCAACCTGTTCAGCGTGAAGAACTACGGCGAATTCGAGTTCTGGCTGGCGCTGATCAAGGTCGGCTCGATCATCGCCTTCCTGGTCCTGGGCTGCGCGGCCATCTTCGGCTTCTCGCTGAACACCGAGGTCAGCGGCATCAGCCACCTGTACGCCGAGGGCGGCTTCATTCCCAAGGGCTGGGGCGCCGTGCTGGCCGCCCTGCTGACCACCATGTTCTCGTTCATGGGCTCGGAGATCGTCACCATCGCCGCCACCGAGTCCAAGGACCCGGCGCAGCAGATCACCCGCGCCACCAACTCGGTGATCTGGCGTATCGCCCTGTTCTACCTGCTGTCGATCCTGATCGTGGTCTGCCTGGTGCCGTGGAACGACCCGCGCCTGGTGAGCATGGGCTCCTACCAGACCGTACTGGACCAGCTGCACGTGCCCTACGCCAAGCTGATCGTCGACATCATCGTCCTGGTCTCGGTGACCAGCTGCCTGAACTCGGCGCTCTACACCGCCTCGCGCATGATGTACTCGCTGAGCAAGCGCGGCGACGCCCCGCGCATCGCCCAGGTGACCAGCGCCAGCCGCACCCCGGTGTACGCGGTACTGCTGTCCACCGCCATGGCCTTCCTGTGCACCTTCGCCAACTACCTGGCCCCGGCCGAAGTGTTCAACTTCCTGCTGGCCAGCTCCGGCGCCATCGCCCTGCTGGTGTACCTGGTGATCGCCATCTCGCAGCTGAACATGCGCAAGAAGCTGCTCGCCCAGGGCCACCAGCTGACGCTGAAGATGTGGCTGTTCCCCTGGCTGACCTGGGCGGTGATCCTGTTCATCGGCGCCGCCCTGGTGATCATGATGATCCGCCCGGACCACCGCATGGAGGTGGTCGCCACCGCCCTGCTGACCATAGTGGTGGTGTGCTCCGGCCTGCTGGTGTCGAACCGCCGCAAGGCCCAGCGCGCCGCCGGTATCGTCGCCGACGCCGCCTGAGCCATCGCGCCCATGAAAAAGCCCCGCCGATGGCGGGGCCTTTTCGTTGGGTGCATGTTTCGTAGGAGCGCGCCCTGCGCGCGAATCGCGGGCAGGGCCCGCTCCTACAGATTGGCAGCGAATTCCCGCCCGGCCCGTAGGGCGCATAACGCCTACGGCGTTATCCGCCGCCATCCCCGGGCACCGATGCTCCGGCCGGCGGCGGATAACCGCGAACGGTTATTCGCCCTACGCGTCAGTGATACTGCGCCGACAGTTCGTGCACTGCCTCGAAGAAGGCGCCGGCATGGGCCGGGTCGACTTCCGGGGTAATGCCGTGGCCGAGGTTGAACACGTGGCCGCTGCCCTGGCCGTAGGCGCCGAGGATGCGCGCCACTTCGCGGCGGATGGCTTCCGGGTTGGCGTAGAGCACCGACGGGTCCATGTTGCCCTGCAGCGCCACCTTATCACCGACGCGGGCGCGGGCGCTGCCGATGTCGCAGGTCCAGTCCAGCCCCAGGGCCTCGGCGCCGACCTCGGCCATGGACTCCAGCCACAGGCCGCCACCCTTGGTGAAGAGGATCACCGGCACCTGGCGGCCGTCGTGCTCGCGGACCAGGCCGTCGACGATCTTCTTCATGTAGGCTAGGGAGAACTCCTGGTAGGCCGCCGACGACAGGCTGCCGCCCCAGGAGTCGAAGATCTGCACGGCCTGGGCGCCGGCGCGGATCTGCCCGTTGAGGTAGCTGGTCACCGACTGCGCCAGCTTGTCGAGCAGCGCGTGCATGGCCTGCGGGTTGTCGTAGAGCATCGCCTTGGACTTGCGGAAGTCCTTGCTGGAACCGCCTTCCACCATGTAGGTGGCCAGGGTCCAGGGGCTGCCGGAGAAGCCGATCAGCGGTACCCGGCCGTTCAGCTCGCGGCGGATGGTGCGCACTGCGTCCATGACGTAGCCCAGGTCCTTCTCCGGATCGGGGATAGGCAGCGCCTCGATGTCCGCCAGGCTGGAGACCACCTTCCTGAAGCGCGGACCTTCGCCGGTCTCGAAGTACAGGCCCTGGCCCATGGCGTCGGGGATGGTGAGGATGTCGGAGAAGAGGATCGCCGCGTCCAGCTGCGGGTAGCGGTCCAGCGGCTGCAGGGTCACCTCGCAGGCCAGCTGCGGGTTCATGCACAGGCTCATGAAGTCCCCGGCCTTGGCGCGGGTGGCGCGGTATTCCGGGAGATAGCGGCCGGCCTGGCGCATCATCCACACAGGGGTGACGTCGACGGGCTGCTTGAGCAGGGCACGGAGGAAGCGATCGTTCTTCAGGGCAGTCATGGCGGCATCCGGCAAAAAAGTGCGGGCATTTTCGCAAAGCCCAAAGCAAAAGGCACGGCGGGGGCCGTGCCTTTTGTCCATCGCGGCATTCTGCCGCAGCGCCATGTGCCTTTGCTTTTCGTAGGAGCGAGCTTGCTCGCGAACCCTGGCCCCGCTGCGGGGTTTGTTCGCGAGCAAGCTCGCTCCTACAAAAGCAGGTGTCAGACGCCGAGGTAATCGAGGATGCCTTCCGCCGCAGTGCGCCCTTCGAAGATCGCCGTCACCACCAGGTCGGAACCGCGGACCATGTCGCCACCGGCGAAGATCTTCGGGTTGCTGGTCTGGTGCTTGAACTGCGCGGCGGCCGGGGCGATGACGCGGCCCTGGTTGTCGATCTCGACCTGGTGCTCGTCGAACCAGGGGGCCGGGCTCGGGCGGAAGCCGAAGGCGATCAGCACGGCTTCGGCCGGGATGATCTCCTCGGAGCCCGGGATCGGCTCGGGGCTGCGGCGGCCGCGGGCGTCCGGTTCGCCCAGACGGGTCTCGACCACCTTCACGCCTTCCACCTTGTCCTCGCCGACGATGGCGATGGGCTGGCGGTTGAAGAGGAACTTCACGCCCTCCTCCTTGGCGTTCTTCACCTCTTTGCGCGAGCCGGGCATGTTCGCCTCGTCGCGGCGGTAGGCGCAGGTCACGGCCTTGGCGCCCTGGCGGATCGAGGTGCGGTTGCAGTCCATCGCGGTGTCGCCACCACCCAGGACCACCACGCGCTTGCCCTTCATGTCGACGAAGTCCTCGGGGGACTTCTCGAAGCCCAGGTTGCGGTTCACGTTGGCGATCAGGAAGTCCAGCGCGTCGTGCACGCCGGGCAGGTCCTCGCCGGGGAAGCCGCCTTTCATGTAGGTGTAGGTACCCATGCCCATGAACACCGCGTCGAACTCGTCGAGCAGTTGCTGCATGGTCACGTCCTTGCCGATCTCGGTGTTCAGGCGGAACTCGATGCCCATGCCGGTGAAGACTTCACGGCGGCGGCTGAGCACGGTCTTTTCCAGCTTGAACTCGGGGATGCCGAAGGTCAGCAGGCCGCCGATCTCCGGGTTCTTGTCGAACACCACCGGGGTCACGCCGTTGCGCACCAGCACGTCGGCGCAGCCCAGGCCGGCCGGGCCCGCGCCGATCACCGCAACACGCTTGCCGGTGGGCTTGACCTTGGACATGTCCGGGCGCCAGCCCATGGCGAAGGCGGTGTCGGTGATGTACTTCTCCACCGAACCGATGGTCACCGCGCCGAAGCCGTCGTTGAGGGTGCAGGCACCCTCGCAGAGGCGGTCCTGCGGGCACACCCGGCCGCAGACTTCCGGCAGGGTGTTGGTCTGGTGCGACAGCTCGGCGGCGGCCAGGATGTTGCCTTCGGAAACCAGCTTCAGCCAGTTGGGGATGAAGTTGTGTACCGGGCACTTCCACTCGCAGTACGGGTTGCCGCAGCCGAGGCAGCGGTGAGCCTGGTCGGCCGCCTGCTGCGGCTTGAACAGGTCGTAGATTTCCACGAACTCGCGCTTGCGCTGGCGCAGCAGTTTCTTCTTCGGATCCTTGCGCCCGACTTCGATGAACTGGAAGTCATTGTTGAGACGTTCAGACATTTCAAGACCTCATTTACAGCGGCCGCAGGCTTCAGGCTGCGGGCCGCAGGCAAACTACACGGTAAGGGCCAGGCCGGCCTGCAGCCTGTGGCCTGGCGCCTATAGCGGCTTCACTGCGGGTTGGCACGGGTGCTGGTCAGCAGGGAACCGAGGCTGGCGGCCTTCGGTTTCACCAGCCAGAACCGACGCAGGTAGTCGTCGAGATTCTCCAGCAGGTTCGCACCCCACTCGCTCGCCGTTTCCTCGACATATTCCACCAGGACCTTGCGCAGGTGACTGCGCTGGGCCTCCATCGACTCGCCGCTGATCCGCTGGATTTCCACCAGCTCATGGTTCACGCGGTCGACGAAGGTGTTGTCCATGTCCAGGACATAGGCGAAGCCCCCGGTCATGCCGGAGCCGAAGTTGTAGCCGGTCTTGCCCAGTACGCAGACGAAACCGCCGGTCATGTATTCGCAGCAGTGGTCGCCGGTGCCTTCCACCACCGCGTGGGCGCCGGAGTTGCGCACGCCGAAACGCTCGCCCGCGGTGCCGGCGGCGAACAGCTTGCCGCCGGTGGCGCCGTACAGGCAGGTGTTGCCGAGGATGGCCGACTCCTGGGTCTTGAACGGGCTGCCCTTGGGCGGGGTGACCACCAGCTTGCCGCCGGTCATGCCCTTGCCCACGTAGTCGTTGGCGTCGCCTTCCAGGTACAGGTGCAGGCCGCCGGCGTTCCACACGCCGAAGCTCTGCCCCGCGGTGCCCTTGAAGCGGAAGGTGATCGGCGCCTTGGCCATGCCCTGGTTGCCGTGGACCTTGGCGATCTCGCCGGACACGCGCGCGCCGATGGAACGGTCGCAGTTGCAGATGTCCAGCGCGTACTCGCCGCCCTTGGCGCCTTCGATGGCACCGCGGGCCAGCTCGACCATCTTCTCGGCCAGCAGGCCCTGGTCGAACGGCGGGTTCTTCTCCACTTCGCAGAACTGCGGCTTCTCGGCCGGGATCAGGTCGCTGCCCAGCAGCGGCGTGAGGTCGAGGTTGCCCTGCTTGGCGGTTTCGCCGGGCAGGATTTCCAGCAGGTCGGTACGCCCGATCAGCTCGGCGAGGCTGCGCACGCCCAGCCTGGCCAGCCACTCGCGGGTCTCGCTGGCGATGAAGGTGAAGAAGTTCGTCACCATCTCGACGGTGCCGATGAAGTGGTCCTTGCGCAGCTTGTCGTTCTGGGTGGCCACGCCGGTGGCGCAGTTGTTCAGGTGGCAGATGCGCAGGTACTTGCAGCCCAGGGCGATCATCGGCGCGGTGCCGAAGCCGAAGCTCTCGGCGCCGAGGATGGCCGCCTTGATCACGTCCAGGCCGGTCTTCAGGCCACCGTCGGTCTGCACGCGGACCTTGCCGCGCAGGTCGTTGCCGCGCAGGGTCTGGTGCGCCTCGGCCAGGCCCAGTTCCCACGGGCTGCCGGCGTACTTGATGGAGGTGATGGGCGAGGCGCCGGTACCGCCGTCGTAGCCGGAGATGGTGATCAGGTCGGCATAGGCCTTGGCCACGCCGGCGGCGATGGTGCCCACGCCCGGCTCGGAGACCAGCTTCACCGACACCAGCGCCTGCGGGTTGACCTGCTTGAGGTCGAAGATCAGTTGCGCCAGGTCCTCGATGGAGTAGATGTCGTGGTGCGGCGGCGGAGAGATCAGGGTCACGCCGGGCACCGCATAGCGCAGGCGGGCGATCAGGCCGTTGACCTTGCCGCCGGGCAGCTGGCCGCCCTCGCCGGGCTTGGCGCCCTGGGCCACCTTGATCTGCAGGACCTCGGCGTTGACCAGGTATTCCGGGGTCACGCCGAAGCGGCCGGTGGCCACCTGCTTGATCTTCGAGCTCTTCAGCGTGCCGTAGCGCGCCGGGTCCTCGCCGCCCTCACCGGAGTTGGAGCGACCGCCAAGGCGGTTCATCGCCTCGGCCAGGGCCTCGTGGGCCTCCGGCGACAGCGCGCCGAGGGAGATGCCGGCGGCGTCGAAGCGCTTGAAGATCGACTCCAGCGGCTCGATCTCGTCGAGGCTCAGCGGCTGCTCGACGGGCTTCACCTGCAGCAGGTCGCGGAGCATCGACACCGGGCGCTTGTCCACCAGCGCGGTGTATTCCTTGAACTTCTCGTAGTCGCCCTGTTGCACGGCGGCCTGCAGGGTGTTGACCACGTCCGGGTTGTAGGCGTGGTACTCGCCGCCGTAGACGAACTTCAGCAGGCCGCCCTGCTGGATCGCCTTGCGGTTGTTCCAGGCCTCGCCGGCCAGCAGTTTCTGCTCGTTCTCGATGTCGAGGAAGCGCGCGCCCTGGATGCGGCTGGGCACGCCCGGGAAGCACAGGCCGGTGACCTCGTCGGACAGGCCGATCGCCTCGAACAGCTGGGCGCCGCGGTACGAAGCCACGGTGGAGATGCCCATCTTCGAGAGGATCTTCATCAGGCCCTTGGAGATGCCCTTGCGGTAGTACTTGAACACCTCGTAGAGGTCGCCCAGCACTTCACCGGTGCGGATCAGGTCGGCCAGCACCTCGTAGGCGAGGAACGGGTAGACCGCGGAGGCGCCGAAGCCCACCAGCACCGCGAAGTGGTGCGGGTCACGGGCGGTGGCGGTCTCCACCAGGATGTTGGAGTCGCAGCGCAGGCCGGTCTGCACCAGGCGATGGTGCACGGCGCCCACGGCCAGGGCCGCATGCACCGGCAGCTTGCCGGGGGCGATGTGGCGGTCGGACAGCACCAGCAGCACCTTGCCGGCGCGCACGGCTTCCTCGGCCTGGTCGGCGATGTTGCGCACGGCCGCTTCCAGGCCGACGGTCTCGTCGTAGTTCAGGTCGATGTGGTGACGGTCGAAGCCCGGGCGCTCCAGGTTCATCAGGCTGCGCCACTTCGCCGGGGAGATCACCGGGGTGGTCAGGATGGCCTGGTTGGCGTGGTGCGGCGACTCTTCGAAGATGTTCTGCTCGACGCCCAGGCAGGTTTCCAGGGACATCACGATCGCCTCGCGCAGCGGGTCGATCGGCGGGTTGGTGACCTGGGCGAAGACCTGGCGGAAGTAGTCGTAGGGCGAGCGGATGCGCTTGGACAGCACCGCCATCGGGGTGTCGTCGCCCATCGAGCCGACCGCTTCCTGGCCCTGCTCGGCCAGCGGGCGCAGCACCTGGTCACGCTCCTCGAAGGTGACCTGGAACATCTTCATGTACTGCTTGAGCTGGTCGCTGTCGTAGCTGGCCACGCCCTGGTCGTCTTCCAGGGTCGCCTGGATGCGCAGCGCGCTCTGGCGCAACCACTGCTTGTAGGGGTGGCGCGACTTCAGGCGGTTGTCGATGTCCTCGGTCTGCAGCAGCTGGCCGGTCTCGGTGTCCACCGCGAGGATCTGCCCCGGGCCGACGCGGCCCTTGGCCAGCACGTCCTCGGCCTTGTAGTCCCACACGCCGATTTCCGAGGCCAGGGTGATGTAGCCGTTCCTGGTGGTGACCCAGCGCGCCGGGCGCAGGCCGTTGCGGTCGAGCAGGCACACGGCATAGCGGCCGTCGGTCAGCACCACGCCGGCGGGGCCGTCCCACGGCTCCATGTGCAGCGAGTTGAATTCATAGAACGCGCGCAGGTCGGCGTCCATGGTCTCGACGTTCTGCCAGGCCGGCGGAATGATCATGCGCAGGCCGCGGAACATGTCCATGCCGCCGGTGACCATCAGCTCGAGCATGTTGTCCATGCTGGAGGAGTCCGAACCCACGCGGTTGACCAGCGGGCCCAGCTCGTCGAGGTTCGGCATGAACTCGTTGGTGAACTTGCTGCGCCGGGCCTGGGCCCAGTTGCGGTTGCCGGTGATGGTGTTGATCTCGCCGTTGTGCGCCAGCAGGCGGAACGGCTGGGCCAGCGGCCACTTCGGCAGGGTGTTGGTGGAGAAGCGCTGGTGGAAGACGCAGATGGCGGTCTTCAGGCGCTCGTCCGAGAGGTCCGGATAGAAGGCGGCGAGGTCCGCCGGCATCATCAGGCCCTTATAGATGATGGTCTTGTGCGAGAAGCTGCAGACGTAGTGGTCGGCATCCGCGGCGTTGGCCACCGAGGAACGGCGGCGGGCGCAGAACAGCTTCACGGCGAAGTCCTGGTCGGACAGGCCTTCGCCGCCGACGAACACCTGCTCGATCTGCGGCAGGCGCTCCAGGGCCAGGCGGCCGAGCACGCTGGTGTCGATCGGCACCTTGCGCCAGCCGACCAGTTGCAGGCCTTCGGCCTCGATCTCGCGGTTCATGTTCGCGCGAGCGGCCTCGGCCTTCACCGGGTCCTGGTTGAAGAAGACCATGCCCACCGCATACTGGGCGGGCAGGTCGGTCGCGAATTCGGCCTTGGCCACCGCACGCAGGAACTCGTCGGGCTTCTGGATCAGCAGCCCACAGCCGTCCCCGGTCTTCCCGTCCGCGTTGATCCCACCTCGGTGGGTCATGCAGGTCAGTGCTTCGATGGCGGTTTGCAGAAGTTCATGGCTTGGCTCGCCCTGCATATGGGCGATCAGGCCGAATCCGCAGTTATCCTTGAACGTCTCAGGATGGTACAGACCTGCTTTCATAGGGAACTCTCACCGGCAAAACTTTTTTAATTCAGCGACTTCGCCTGTCTTCTCGCTCAAGCGGCAAGTTTCCGACAGGCAAAGGGAGGCCATTGTACATAGGTAAAAGGCGCGTCACAAATTTTTGGCGAGGGGCTGAAACTGAATGTCGCATTCCTGAAAGAAAAAACCCGCCAGTCGTGCTTGTGACTGGCGGGTTTTCATTTTTGCGACAGTGCCGTCAGTGGGCGCCGGCGATTTCCTGCTGGATGCTGGCGAAGGTGCGCGGCCAGGGTTTGCCGCCCTGGGCCTTGGCCGACAGGCTCTTCACCGCGGCCTGGGCGGCGGCGCGGCTGGGGAAGCTGCCGTAGGTCACCACGTAGAACGGCTTGCCCTGCAGGGTCTTGCGGAAGTAGCGGTACTCGCCGCCACCCTGCTTGCTGATGTAGGCCTTGGCGCTGGCCTCGGAGCCGGTGCCCAGTACCTGCACAGCATAATTCCCCGCGGGCTGCGAGCGATACCACTGGCTGCCGGCACCACCGGCGGCGGCGCTGGCCTTGGCCGGGGCGGCGGCGGGCTTGCTCGGCGCCGCCTTGGCCACGGCCTTGGGCTCGGCCGACTTGGCCGCGGGCTTGGCGACCGGCTTGACCGGCTCGGCCTTGGCCACCGGCTTGCTGGCCGGCGCCGGCACGGGAGCCGGCGCCGAAACCACCGGCTGCGCCGGAGCGCTCGCCACGCTCGGCGCCGGCGGCACCGGGTTCAGCGGTTGCGCCGCGCTCTTGCCGGCCAGCGGCGCGAGCGGCGGTGCGGAGGTGGTCACGGTCGGCGGCACGCCTGGCGCGGGCATGGCGCCCTCGTCGGCATCTTCCTGGCCACCGGCCTGGGCCATGGGCTCGCGGATCACCGGCTGGGCCTCGCCCACCAGCGGCAGCGGCACCGGCTGGTTGGAGCCGGCGAATTCCACCGAGGGGCCGGAACCCGAGGCCGGCGCCTGGGCGGCGCCCGGTTGCGCGGCGGAGCCCATCGGCAGTTGCGCGGAAGCCTGGGTGGCGGCGCTATCCGGCTTGCTGGTGCGGCCCTGCATGAACCAGGCGGCGACCACGCCGATGGCGACCACGCCGAGGATCAGCAGATGCTTCTTCGGCAGGCGCAGGCCGGCGCCGGGAGCGGCCTTGCGGGCACCGCCACGGTCGGCCAGCATCGCCTCGATCAGGGCATCGCGGGCCACCTGGTTGATCGAGCCCGGCCAGCCGCCGGATTGCTCGTGGATGTCGGCCAGCAGGTCGTCGGAAATCAGTTCCGCGCCCTGGCCGGCGCCTTCCAGGCGTTGCGCCAGGTATTCGCGGGTCTCTTCCTCGCTGTAGGGCTGCAGCTCGATGGCGTGGAAGCGTTCCTCGCCCTCGGACAGCGCCTCCAGCCGCGACAGCAGCTCGGGCTCGCCGAACAGGAACACGTGCAGGCGCGCCTCGCTGTTACCGGCGGCCAGCAACAGCAGCACTTCGAGGGCGCCGTCGCGCAGCTGCTCGGCATCGTCCACCAGCAGGTAGACGTCCTGCCCGGTGATCGCCAGCTGGGCGACCTTGGCCAGGATGGCCTCGATGCTCACCTGGGTGATGCCCAGGCCCTGGGCCAGCTGGCGCATCAGGGTGGCCTCGTCGGCCGCCGAGCGGCCGGAGATCACCACGCTGGACACCGCGTCCTTGTTGGTGCTGGCCACCAGGGCCTGGCGCAGCAGGGTCTTGCCGCTGCCCAGGGGGCCGGTCACCGCCAGCAGCAGGTGGCTGTAGCGCGCCAGGTGGTGCAGTTGGCCCAGCACCGGCTTGCGCTGTGCCGGGAAGAACTTGAAGCCAGGAACCCGCGGAGCGAAGGGGTCGTGGCTGAACTGGTAGTGGGCCAGGAAGGCCTCATCGGCATGCAAGCTGGACATGGGACCTCAATGTTCTCCTAACTGATCGACCAGGGCCTGGTAATCAGTACGCAGGGTTTCTTCCAGAATCTCACGAGGGAAGTCCGCAGTGACCACCGCATCCCCCAGCCCTTTCAGCAATACGAGGCGCAGACGGCCGTCGAGCACCTTCTTGTCCACCGCCATGTGCTCGAGGAAGTCCCCGGCGCTCATTTCCTTCGGCGGCACTACCGGCAGTTTCGCCCGCTGCAGCAGGCGCACGCCACGATCGCGCTCGGCGGCGGTCAGCCAGCCCAACAGATGCGACATCTGCAGTGCCATCACGGTTCCCGCAGCCACGGCTTCGCCGTGCAGCCAGACGCCGTAGCCCATGTGGGTCTCGATGGCGTGGCCGAAGGTGTGGCCCAGGTTCAGGGTAGCGCGCACCCCGGACTCCCGTTCGTCGGCGCCCACCACGCGGGCCTTGGCCGCGCAGGAACGCTCGATGGCTTCGGCCAGGGCGGCGGAGTCGAGCGCCAGCAGCGCATCGACGTTGTCTTCCAGCCAGGCGAGGAAGGGCTCGTCGCAGATCAGGCCGTACTTGATGACTTCCGCCAGGCCGGCGGACAGCTCGCGGGCCGGCAGCGTACGCAGCGAGGCGGCATCGATGACCACCGCCTGCGGCTGGTAGAAGGCGCCGATCATGTTCTTGCCCAGCGGGTGGTTGATGCCGGTCTTGCCGCCCACCGAGGAGTCCACCTGGGACAACAGGGTGGTCGGCACCTGGATGAAGTCGACGCCGCGCTGGTAGCAGGCGGCGGCGAAGCCGGTCATGTCGCCGACCACGCCGCCGCCGAGGGCGATCAGGGTGGTCTTGCGGTCATGCCGCGCCTGCAGCAGGGCATCGAAGATCAACTGCAGGGTTTCCCACTGCTTGTAGGCCTCGCCATCGGGCAGGACCACGGCGATCTGCGCGTAGTCGGCCAGCGTCTTCTGCAGGCGCGCCAGGTACAGCGGGGCGATGGTCTCGTTGGTGACGATGGCGACCTGCCGCCCACGGATGTAGGGCGCGAAATGGCGCGGGTCGTCCAGCAGCCCTTCGCCGATGTGGATCGGGTAGCTGCGGTCGCCGAGATCGACAGTGAGTGTGCGCATGAAGCCCCCAGACAGGAAAGGGCACTAGGATAACGCAGAACCGGGCGCCCTTTAATGGCGCTCCAGCCTGCGCAGGCGATCGAGTATCTCCAGCACCACCAGGCGCGGCGGCCGCTCGTCGGTTTCCACCACCACGTCGGCGACTTCCCGGTAGAGCGGATCGCGCAGGGCCATGAGGTCGCGCAGGATCTGCCCCGGGTTGGGCTTCTGCAGCAGCGGCCGGTTCTTGTCGCGGGCGGTGCGGGCGATCTGCTGGTCGACCGAGGCGTGCAGGTAGACCACCTTGCCGCCGGCCTTGAGCGCGGCGCGGTTGGCCTCGCGCAGCACGGCGCCGCCGCCGGTGGCGATCACCACGCCATCGCCGTCGCAGAGCTCGGCGAGCATGGCGGTTTCCCGCTCACGGAAGCCGGCCTCCCCCTCGACGTCGAAGATCCAGGGGATGTTGGCTCCGCAGCGCTGTTCGATCTCCTTGTCGGAGTCCTTGAAGTCGAGGTGCAGCTCTTTGGCAAGAAGACGCCCGATGGTGCTCTTTCCAGCACCCATCGGGCCTACCAGAATCAAATTGGGCACGGCATTGATCAACGATCGATGGCAATGGCCTGATTATTCATGATCCGGGGAGTGAGGAAAACCAGAAGCTCGTTCTTGGTGTCCTGCACGTAGTCGTTCTTGAACAGGCGGCCGACGACCGGTACGTCGCCGAGGAACGGTACCTTGGAGGTGGTCTTGGTCTGGGTGTTGGAGAACACCCCGCCGATGACGATGGTTTCACCGTCGTTGACCAGCACCTTGGCGTTGACCTCGTTCTTCTTGATCGGCGGTACGCCGAGCAGCGCGTTCTGGTAGTCGGGCTCGTCCTTGTTCACCTTGACCTGCATGATGATGCGGTTGTCCGGGGTGATCTGCGGGGTGACCTCCAGGGACAGCGCGGCCTCCTTGAACGACACCGAGGTGGCGCCGCTGGAGCTGGCTTCCTGGTAGGGAATCTCCGAGCCCTTGAGGATCTTCGCGGTTTCCTTGTCCGAGGTGACCACCTTGGGCTGCGACACCACTTCGCCGTTGCCGGTCTTCTCCATGGCGTTGAGCTGCAGGTCCAGGGTGGTGTTGTCGGTGACGAAGCCGATGCCGATGCCGGAGGTCGGCGTCGCGGTGGTCACGCCCAGGTCGACGAAGGTGTTGGTCGCGCTGTTGGTGCCGCCGCTGATGTTGAAGTTGCCGCGGTTGTTCAGCGAACCGCCCCACTGCACCCCCAGCTCCTTGGTGTAGTCGACGCTGGCCTCGACGATGCGCGCCTCGATCATCACCTGGCGTACCGGGATGTCCAGCTGCGAGACGATGCGGCGCAGCTCGTCCAGGCGGTCCTGGGTCTGGTAGGCGATGATCGCGTTGGTGCGGTCGTCGACGGTGATGGAGCCACGGTTGTCGCTACCGGCGGCAGGCTGGGCGCCCGGACCGGAGCTGGTGCCGGTGACGGACTGGAACAGCTTGGCGATGTCGGAGGCCTTGGCGTAGTTCACCTGGATCAGCTCGCGGCGCAGGGGCGCAAGTTCGGCGATCTGCTTCTGCGCTTCCAGCTCCTGGCGCTCGCGCGCGGCGATCTCGTCGGCCGGCGCCACCAGCAGCACGTTGCCGACCTTGCGCTTGTCCAGGCCCTTGGTCTTGAGCACCAGGTCCAGCGCCTGGTCCCAGGGCACGTTCTGCAGGCGCAGGGTGATGTTGCCCTGCACGGTGTCCGAGGCCACCAGGTTGAGGTCGGTGAAGTCGGCGATCAGCTGCAGCACCGAGCGCACGTCGATGTCCTGGAAGTTCAGCGACAGTTTCTCGCCGGTGTAGGCGAAGCTGTCCTTCTTGCGCTTCTCGGCATCGCCGGCGGTCATCGGCTTGATGCTGACGGTCATGCGGTTGTCGGTCTGGAACACCAGGTAGTCGTACAGGCCGCTGGGCTCGATGACGATGCTGGCCTTGTCGCCGGCCGCCGAGGCGTTGACGAACTGCACCGGGGTGGCGAAGTCCTTCACGTCCAGGCGCACGCGCAGGCTGTCGGGCAGCTGGGTGCGCGGGAAGTCCAGGCGGATCTTGCCGCCCTGCTCCTGGATGTCGGGGCTGACGCTCGGGTCGGACAGGTCGATGACCACGTTGCCCTCGCCCTGCTCGCCGCGCTGGAAGTCGATGTTGCGGATCGCCTTGCCCACCGGCACGTAGGGCTTGGGCTGCACCGGGCGGGGCGCCGCGGCATAGGCCGGGGCCGCGGCTGGCGCGGAGCTGGCCGCCGCGACCGGCGCACCGCCGCCCTGGCCGACCAGGATGATCAGGTTGTTGCCCTGGGTACGGGTGGAGTACGGCACCAGGCTGGTCAGGTTGATGATCAGGCGGGTGCGGTCCTTGGCCTCGACCACGGTCAGGCTGCGCGCGTTGCCCACGCCCAGCTCGCGGTTCTTGCTGCCCAGCTTGTTCTGCACGCCCGGCAGGTCCAGCGCGATGCGCGCCGGCTGCTCGATGGTGTAGCCACGCGGCGCGGTCACCGGCTCGTCGAAGCCCAGCTTGAGCTCCACGCGATCCCCCGGCAGCGACGCCACGTCGACGCTCTGCAGGTTGGCGGCGAGCAGGCTCGGCGCGAAAAGGCCGGCCAACAGGGCGAGGCCCAGGCGGGTCATAGTTCTGTTCATCGTCGTCTGTATCCGTCGTGCAGACAGCAGTTTGTTATCCATGGTCATCCCCGCCCTTAGGAGCGCTCCTTGAGAGTCAGGCTGCGCGGACGTTCGAGCCAGCCACCCTCACCGTCAGGAACGATCTCGACTACATCGATCTTGCCTTCGCTGATGGAAACGATCTTTCCATCGTTGCGCCCCAGGTAATCGCCGACCTTGACCCGGTGCACCCCTCCTGCACCGCGGACCAGGGCGAACGTACCCTCCTGATTGGACAGCGTACCCACCATCTCGAAGGTCTCGATGTTGAAACCCTCGAGGAACTGCTTGACCCGCGTTTCGTCGGGCTTGACCACCTTGGAGCCCTTCTGCTTGATCGCCAGGTCGATCTTCACCGGCGGCTGGAACGGGCTGCGCAGGGACGAGGCGTTGTAGGTGAAGGCCTCGTAGGGCTGGAACTTGGGCAGGGGCTCGATGGCGCCCTTGGGCCGTGCACGGACCTCGTCCATGTACGCCTGCAGGTCGGCGAAATCGCCGCCCGCGCCGCAGCCGTTCAGGCTGAGCAGCAACAGACCACAGAGCATCAGGCGCTTGTTCATTTCTTCGCCCCCGCCTTGTTGGCCGCCGGCTTGGCCTGCACGCCCTTGTCGTTGTAGCGGTATGTCTTGGCCACGATGGTCATGCGCAGCTTGGTGGTACTGTCCGCACTCACGGGTTTGATCTCGAAGTCGTGCAGGGTGACGATCCGCGGCAGGCTGGCCACGCCGCTGACGAAGGTCGCCAGGTCGTGGTAGCCGCCGACCACGCTGATCTGTATCGGCAGCTCGATGTAGAACTGCTGGGTGACTTCCGGCAGCAGCTTGATCTCTTCGAACTCCAGGCCGCTACCCAGGCCGGTACGGGTGATGTCCTCGAGCAGCCCGGGCACCTCGGTGTCGCTGGGCAGCTGGCGCAGCAGGGCGCCGAAGGACTCTTCCATCTCCTTCATCTGGTTCTTGTAGGCTTCCAGGTTGGCCGCCTGGAAGGCCTTGGTGCCGAACTGCTGCTTGAGCGTCTCTTCCTCGGCCCGGCGCTGGTCCAGCTCGCCTTGCAGGTCCTTGAGGTGGAACTGGTAGCCGAGCACCAGCACCAGCACCATCAGCAGCGCGCCGGCGATCACCTTGACCGCGGCGGGCCAGGAACCGACGTTGTTGAAGTCCAGCTCGTTGATGTCGATCTTGCGCAGGCTTTGCAGGGAATCGGCCAGACTCATTTCTTGGCTCCTTGCGCGACTGTCTTCTTCTCCTGCTCCTTGACCTTCTCGCCGGGCTGCGTCTGCTGCACGGTGAGCTGGAAGGTGTTGGCCTGGTCGACGGCGCCCTGGGTGATCGCCTTGACCTCGGTGAGGTTGGGCGAGGTCAGCCAGTCGGAGGCGTCCAGGTTGCGCATCAGGTTGGACACGCGATTGTTGGACTCGGCGGCGCCGGCGATGGCGATGGTGTGGCCGTTCATCTTCAGGCCGGTGTAGTACACGCCATCGGGCAGGGTCCGCACCAGCTGGTCGAAGACGCGCCCGATGATCGGCCGGTTGCCCTGCAGGTCCTGGATGATCTTCATCCGTTCCAGCAGTTGCTGGCGGCGCGTCTTCAGCTCGCTGATCTCCTTGATGCGCGCGTCCAGCACGGCGATTTCCTTGCGCAGGAAGTCGTTGCGCGCACTCTGGTTCTCGATCGCCGAGCTGAAGTACTGGTCACCGAGGAAGACCAGGCCGCCGGACACCAGCAGCACGCCGCCCAGGGCGATCAGGAAGCGCTGCTTGCGCTCCTCGCGCAGCTGCTCCCGCCATGGCAGTAGGTTGATGCGCGCCATCAGTCGAAACTCCTCATCGCCAGACCGCAGGCAATCATCAGCGCCGGCGCGTCACTGGCCAGCGCCCCGGCATTCACCTTGCCGCTCAGCACCATGTCGGCGAAGGGGTTGGCCACCAGCGTCGGGGTGCCGATCTTCTGCTGGATGAGCCGGTCCAGGTCGGGAATCGAGGCCGTGCCGCCGGCGAGCAGGATGTAGTCGACGTCGTTGAACTGGCCCGCGGCGAAGAAGAACTGCAGGGAGCGCGAGACCTGCTGCACCACCGCATCCTTGAACGGTTGCAGCACTTCGCTGTCGTAGTCATCCGGAAGACCACCCTGCTTCTTGGCCAGGCCGGCTTCCTCCACCGACAGGCCGTAGCGGCGCTGGATCTCCTCGGTGAGCTGGCGGCCACCGAACAGCTGCTCGCGGGTATAGATGGTGCGGCCGTGGTGCAGGACGCTGAGGGTGGTCATGGTGGCGCCGATGTCGACCACCGCGACGGTCAGCTCGTCGGCGTTGCCGCCCAGCTGGTCGCCGAGCAGGCCGAAGGCGCGCTCCAGCGCATAGGCCTCGACGTCCACCACCTTGGCGGTGAGCCCGGCCAGGGCCAGCGCGGCCTCGCGCACCTCGACGTTCTCCTTGCGGCAGGCCGCCAGCAGCACGTCGACGCGTTCGGCATTGCGCGCGGAGACGCCCTGGACCTCGAAGTCGATGGCGACCTCCTCCAGGGGGTAGGGAATGTACTGGTCGGCCTCGATCTTGAGCTGGTTCTCCAGCTCGTCTTCGGAAAGGCCGCCGTCCATCTCGATGGTCTTGGTGATGACCGCCGAGCCGGCGACCGCCACGGCAGCCGTCTTCACGCCGGCGCGCGCCTTGGCGACCACCCGCGACAGCGCCTGGCCGACCCCCTCCAGTTCGGCGATGTTTTTCTCGACCACCGAGTTCGGCGGAAGCGGCTCGACGGCGTAGGCCTCTACCTTGTAGCGCCCGCCCGAACGGCTCAACTCGAGGAGTTTGACCGAAGTCGAACTGATGTCGATCCCCAGCAGTGTGTTCGCTTTCTTAGTGAAGAGCCCTAGCACGACTGATTTCCTATCAGCATCCGAGACTTACGGACGATTTATGTTTTTTGACATTAGATACCAGACTTGACACCCGCGCAAATAGCTCGCCGGCAAAAAAACTGCTTATAATGTGATCAGCTTTTCCCTTTTCGCCGCGCCTTTCGCTTAACTCTCTCTTTTCCCTGGAAATCCAAGACCTGCCAATGCGCCTGCTGAAGTTTCTGTGGTGGACTTGCGTCACCCTTTTTTGTGGAGTGCTGCTCGGTTTAAGTGGCGCCTACCTGTACCTGAGCCCCAGCCTGCCTTCGGTCGACGCCCTGCGCAACGTGCAGCTGCAGATTCCGCTGCGGGTTTACAGCAGTGATAACAAATTGATAGCAGAGTTCGGCGAGATGCGCCGCACGCCTATCCGTTTCGCTGACATCCCCCCGGATTTCATCCACGCCCTTCTGTCGGCAGAGGACGACAATTTCGCCAACCATTATGGCGTGGACGTGAAGAGCCTGATGCGCGCTGCCGCGCAATTATTGTCGACCGGTCACATCCAGACCGGCGGTAGCACCATCACCATGCAGGTGGCGAAGAACTACTTCCTCACCAACGAGCGCAGCTTCTCGCGCAAGATCACCGAAATCCTCCTGGCCCTGCAGATCGAGCGCGAGCTGACCAAGGACGAGATCCTCGAGCTGTACGTCAACAAGATCTACCTCGGCAACCGCGCCTACGGCATCGAGGCCGCCGCCCAGGTGTACTACGGCAAGTCGATCAAGGAGTTGAGCCTGGCGCAGATGGCGATGATCGCCGGCCTGCCCAAGGCGCCTTCGCGCTACAACCCGCTGGCCAACGCCAGCCGCAGCCTCGAGCGGCGCAACTGGATCCTCGAGCGGATGAACAAGCTCGGCTTCATCGACCAGGCCCGCTACCAGGAGGCCGTCGCCGAGCCGGTGGGCGCCTCCTACCACGTGGCGAGCCCGGAGCTGGCGGCCCCCTACATCGCCGAGATGGCCCGCGCCGAGATGGTCGGCCGCTACGGCGGCAACGCCTATACCGAGGGCTACCGGGTCTACACCACGGTGCACAGCGACCTGCAGCAATACGCCAACGACGCCCTGCGCGAAGGCCTGCAGGAATACGACCAGCGCCACGGCTACCGCGGCCCCGAGGCGCGCCTGCCGGGCAAGTCGCTGGACGCCTGGCGCCTGGCCGTGGCCCAGCAGCGCCCGATCGGCGGCCTGGAGCCGGCCATCGTCACCCGCGTGGAGAAGAGCGGCGTGATGGTCGTCACCCGCGACGGCAAGGACGACACCATCAGCTGGGACAACATGAAGTGGGCCCGCCCCTTCCTCAGCAGCAACAGCATGGGCCCGGCGCCGCGCCAGCCCGGCGACGTGCTGCAGCCCGGCGACGTGATCCGCGTGCAGCGCAAGGACGACGGCGCCCTGCGCCTGACCCAGGTGCCGGCGGCGCAGAGCGCGCTGGTATCGCTGAACCCGGACAACGGCGCCATCATGGCCCTGGTCGGCGGCTTCTCCTTCGAGCAGAGCAGCTACAACCGCGCCGTCCAGGCCAAGCGCCAGCCCGGCTCCAGCTTCAAGCCGTTCATCTACAGCTGCGCGCTGGACAATGGCTTCACCGCCGCCAGCCTGGTCAACGATGCGCCCATCGTGTTCGTCGACGAGTACCTGGACAAGGTCTGGCGGCCGAAGAACGACACCAACACCTTCCTCGGCCCCATCCCCCTGCGCGAGGCACTGTACAAGTCGCGCAACATGGTCTCGATCCGCACCCTGCAGGCCCTGGGCGTGGCGCGCGCGCGCCAGTACATCAGCCGCTTCGGCTTCGACGCCCAGGAACTGCCGCCGAACCTGTCCATGGCGCTGGGCACCGCGACCCTGACGCCCCTGGAGATCGCCGGCGCCTGGAGCACCTTCGCCAACGGCGGCTACAAGATCAGCCCCTACGTGGTCGAACGCATCGAAAGCCGCGACGGCCAGGTGCTGTACCAGGCCAACCCGCCCAGCGTGCCGGTGGAGGACAACCCGCAGGTCGCCGACAAGGAGGCCGCGCAGCCCGTCGCCGCGCCGGCGCAGGACGATGACCCGGCCCATGCGAAAACCACCCTCGAACCGGCCCCGGCCGAGCGCATCATCGACGCCCGCACCGCCTACATCATGACCAGCATGCTGCAGGACGTGATCAAGCGCGGTACCGGCCGCCGTGCCCTGGCGCTCAAGCGCGACGACCTGGCCGGCAAGACCGGCACCACCAACGACTCCAAGGATGCCTGGTTCTCCGGCTTCAACGCCGACTACATGACCACCGTATGGGTCGGCTTCGACCAGCCGGAAAGCCTCGGCCGCCGCGAGTTCGGCGGCAACGTGGCGCTGCCGATCTGGATGCGCTACATGGGCGCGGCGCTCAAGGACAAGCCCTCGCACACGCTGCCCGAGCCCTCCGGCCTGGTCAGCCTGCGCATCGACCCGCTCAGCGGCCGCGCCGCGCCGCCGGGCACACCGGGCGCCTACTTCGAGCTGTTCAAGAGCGAAGACACCCCGCCGCCCATGAGCGAACTGGGCAGCGGTGCGCCGGGCACGCCGCTGCCGGCCGACGAAGGCGCGCCGATGGACCTGTTCTGATCGCGCACGCTGGCTTTGCGGGAACGCCGTTCTCCTGACGAGGGGAACGGCGTTTTTTGTGGGCTGACGTTGGAAGCGGGCCTTGCCCGCCATTCGCGCGCAGGGCGCGCTCCTACATCGGAATGGCGTGGGTGGGGCGGCGTAGGAGCGGATCTTATCCGCGAACCGCGCCGATACATCCGGCTATCGCGGACAAGGTCCGCTCCTACAGGAGGAATATCATGCCTCCCGGCAGCCTGTAGGAGCGGGCCCTGCCCGCGATTCGCGCGCAGGGCGCGCTCCTACATCGGAATGGCGCGGGTGGGGCGGCGTAGGAGCGGATCTCATCCGCGAACCGCGCCGATACATCCGGCTATCGCGGACAAGGTCCGCTCCTACAGGAGGAATATCATGCCTCCCGCTAGCCTGTAGGAGCGGGCCCTGCCCGCGATTCGCGCGCAGGGCGCGCTCCTACATCGGAATGGCGCGGGTGGGGCGGCGTAGGAGCGGATCTCATCCGCGAAACACGCCGGAACCCTCGGCTATCGCGGACAAGGTCCGCTCCTACAGTTCCAGGAAGCACCGGTGTAGGAGCGGACTCCGTCCGCGATTGGCTCACCGGCCACGCCGGCCGCCCCGGTGGCTCGGAAACGTTTTTTGCCCCGAATGGGAAAAAATTCCGAAAAGACTGATGGCAATGTGCCAAGCGTTTTGATTACTCTCCGGGTGCGGCGGGGGAAGGCTCCTGTGCGGTCGACCCCCATCCGATCGCCGGGAGCTTCCCGCGGCATCCCGGCGCGCCAGGCGTCGGGGCCTCAGCCCAGTTCGCGCCAGGTCAGGTAGACGCGCAGGTCGAATTCCAGCTGGTGGTAGCCCGGCAGCATGTATTCGCAGAGCTGGTAGAAGGCCTTGTTGTGGTCGCGCTCGCGCAGGTGCGCCAGCTCGTGCACCAGGATCATCTTCAGGAACTCCGGCGCCGCGTCCTTGAACAGCGAGGCCACGCGGATCTCCTTCTTCGCCTTCAGCTTGCCGCCCTGCACCCGCGAGATCGCGGTGTTCAGCCCCAGGGCGCGCTGCACCACGTCCAGCTTGCTGTCGTAGAGCACCTTGTCCACCGCCGGCGCGTTGCGCATGTGCTCCTGCTTGAGCTGCATGGCGTAGGCGTACAGCGCCTTGTCGCTCTGCACTTCGTGGCGAGCGGGATAGCGGCGCTGCAGGTACTCGCCCAGGCGGTCCTCGGCGATCAGCTGGCGGACCTGGTCCTGCAGCTGTTGCGGGTAGGCCTGGAGGTAGCGGAGCGGTTGCATGGAGGTCGGGTCGTGGTGACGGGCGCGCAGTCTAGCCGATCCGCGCGCCCCTTCGCAGTCTCAGTCCAGCACCACCGCCGAATAGGCTTCGGTACGGTAGGGGAAGGCCACCTCGGCCTGGTCCTTGAGCGCCGGGTGGCTGGCGATCAGCTCGCGCAGGCGCTGCTCGACCCGCGCCTTCTGCTCCGCCGGCAGCGCGGCGATGAAGCTGATCGACAGGGTCCGCGCCACTATCACCTGCTCCGGCGGGCCGACGTGGCGGTAGCTGAACTCGCGCAGCTGCATCGGGCCGAAGGGCGCGCCGGCGAAGGCGCGGCGCCATTCGCCGGTGTGGAAGCGCGGGGTGCTGCCCTCGTAGGGCGCGACTATGTGGGCCAGTTCGGCGACCCAGTCCACCCGCTCGTCGCGCACGTTCCACACCAGGCCCAGGTGGCCGCGCGGGCGCAGCACGCGATGGATCTCGCGCAGCGCCTCGGGCTTGGCGAACCAGTGGAAGGCCTGGGCGCAGAGCACCGCGTCCAGGCTGGCGTCGGCCAGCGGCATGCCCTGGGCGGTGCCTTCCAGCACGCGCACGTCGGGCAGCTCCTGGTGCAGGCGCTCGCGCATGGCCGCCATCGGCTCGATGGCGGTCACTTCGGCGCCGGTGCGCAGCAGCAGGCGGGTGAACTTGCCGGTGCCGGCCCCCAGGTCGGCCACCTTGCTGGCGGCATGGATGCCGAGGCTGCCGTCGAGCCAGCCGAGCAGTTCGTCGGGGTATTCGGGGCGCCCGTGGGCGTAGGTCTCGGCCTCCTGGCCGAAGCCCTGCTGGGCGCTGGCGTGAACGCTGTCCATGGAACGGCTCTCCTGTAGGGGATCGCCCTCCGGTATAGCACACTCAGCGCAGCCGGCAGGCCTGGCCTTCGAGGTAGTCGCGGTAGCAGGCGAGCAGCCTGGCCTCGCTGATCCGGCAGCGCTTCTGCCGGCACTGGCTGTGGAACTCGAAGCGCCCGCCATCGGGCTCGGCGAGCTGGATGCGCAGCGCCGGCCAGCCCCGGTTCGGCACCTTCTCCGGAGTGCTCAGCAGGCGCCCTTCGCTGACCACCAGCGGCGCGCCGGCCGCGGCGTAGTCGAAGACGAACAGCAGCGAGCGCGAGGTCTTCAGCGTGCACTCGGTATGGCTCAGGCAGTTCTGCGCATCCATCGGCAAATCGAGCGTGGGCGCTCGCGGCGCGGGGGCTTCGGCGGGCGCAGGCGGGCCGGGCGGCTGCGCAGCGCAACCGGCGAGCAGGAGCATCAGCAGGGGAACGAGCCAACGCATGGCGGCCTCCGGGGGCGTGGATACGAAAGAGCCCCGCCGGGGCGGGGCTCTTCGGGGGCGGGGCCGGATCAGTTGATCTTCGGCTCCAGCTCGCCCTTGGCGTAGCGCTGGAACATGCCTTCCAGGGAGATCGGCTTGATCTTGGAGGCGTGACCGGCGGTGCCGAAGGCTTCGTAGCGGGCGATGCAGACATCGCGCATGGCTTCGATGGTCTTGGCGAAGTACTTGCGCGGGTCGAATTCGCTCGGGTTCTTCGCCAGGAAGCGACGGATGGCGCCGGTGGAAGCCAGGCGCAGGTCGGTGTCGATGTTCACCTTGCGGACGCCGTACTTGATGCCTTCGACGATTTCCTCGACCGGAACGCCGTAGGTTTCCGGGATTTCGCCGCCGAACTCGTTGATGATCGCCAGCCAGTCCTGCGGCACCGAGGAGGAGCCGTGCATCACCAGGTGGGTGCCGGGGATGCGCGCGTGGATCGCCTTGATGCGGTCGATGGCGAGGATGTCGCCGGTCGGCGGCTTGGTGAACTTGTAGGCGCCGTGGCTGGTGCCGATGGCGATGGCCAGGGCGTCGACCTTGGTTTTCTTGACGAAGTCGGCGGCTTCTTCCGGGTCGGTCAGCAGTTGGCTGTGGTCCAGCACGCCTTCGGCGCCGACGCCGTCTTCCTCGCCGGCCATGCCGGTTTCCAGGGAGCCCAGGCAGCCCAGCTCACCTTCCACGGACACGCCGCAGGCATGGGCGAAGGCCACGGTCTGCTGGGTTACGCGGACGTTGTAGTCGTAGTCGGCCGGGGTCTTGCCGTCTTCCTTCAGCGAGCCGTCCATCATCACCGAGGAAAAGCCCAGCTGGATCGAACGCTGGCAGACGTCCGGGCTGGTGCCGTGGTCCTGGTGCATGCACACCGGGATGTGCGGGAATTCCTCGATGGCCGCCAGGATCAGGTGGCGCAGGAAGGGCGCGCCGGCGTATTTGCGGGCGCCGGCCGAGGCCTGCACGATCACCGGGGAATCGGTCTTGTCGGCCGCTTCCATGATGGCGCGCATCTGCTCGAGGTTGTTGACGTTGAAAGCCGGGACGCCGTAGCCGAACTCGGCGGCGTGGTCCAGCATTTGGCGCATGCTGATGAGTGCCATGTTTTCACTTCTCCCAGGAAGTTGGGCTCGTTCTATGGTTCGACAGCCTGCCGTAGGGGCAGGCTGCATTCAAGTCTGTTGCGCCGCACGGCGCCATACCGGAGCTAGCGTGCGTGGCAGCCGCGGCCGATCAGGTCGTTGCTCTCCACCCAGTAGATCAGCCCCTGGTCGCCGGTAACGCTGAAACCGACCAGTCCGTCGCTATAGAAAGCACCGGAGCCGCCGGGTTCCTCCTCCAGGTGATGGACGACGTCGTCCTCACCCAGGCGCAGGTCCACCACCGACGAGCGGGTACCCTCGACGTAGCGCCAGATCACCACGGCGCCGCTGTCGCAGGTCCAGTGGTTCCACCCGCCCCCCTTGGCGGCGCCGGCGCCGCTCCCCGCGGGGTGGCTGGAGCAACCGGCCAGCAGGGCGCCCAGGGCCAGGGCGGCGAGGTAACGCTTCATCGGGCAATTCTCCCTCTCACGGCGATGCCGTATGTCCATTCAGCCCCGCGCCGCACCGGCGCCCCCGTTCAGGGGCAGTTCACCGGTTTCCCGGCCGGGGTCGGATCGCCGGTACTCAGGCTCTCCACCCGCTCGCGGTTCTGGTCGCTGGGGACCATCACCTCGGGCGGGCTGACCAGCTCGCAGGTGGCGGGTTTACCGCCAGAGCCGCTGCAGCCGGCCAGTATCAGGCAAAACGCGAAGCCAAGGGCGACGTGGGGCATGATTGCTCTCCTTTGTCCCGTCCTCGAAGGTTGTGACCCCCGGGGACGCCGCAAGGTTGCCCCGAATCGCTCGTGCGCTTACGGCTTGGCGCGCTGCTCCAGCACCTCCACGGCCGGCAGGACCTTGCCCTCGACGAACTCGAGGAAGGCGCCGCCGCCAGTGGAAATGTAGGAGATCCGCTCGGCCACGCCATATTTGTCGATGGCCGCCAGGGTGTCGCCGCCACCGGCGATGGAGAAGGCCGGGCTCTCGGCGATGGCCAGGGCCAGGGTCTTGGTGCCCTCGCCGAACTGGTCGAACTCGAAGACGCCCACCGGGCCGTTCCACAGGATGGTCTTCGACGACTTCAGCAGCTCGGCGAATTGCGCGGCGGTCTGCGGGCCGATGTCGAGGATCATGTCGTCGTCGGCGACGTCGGCGATGGCCTTGACGGTCGCAACGGCGCTTTCGGCGAATTCCTTGGCCACCACCACGTCCACCGGCAGCGGCACGCTGACCTTGGCCGCGATGGCCTTGGCGGTGTCGACCAGGTCGGCTTCGTACAGCGACTTGCCGACCTTGTAGCCGGCCGCGGCGAGGAAGGTGTTGGCGATGCCGCCGCCGACGATCAGCTGGTCGCAGATCTGCGCCAGGCTGTTGAGCACGTCGAGCTTGGTGGACACCTTGGAGCCGGCGACGATGGCGGCCATCGGCCGGGCCGGGTTGCCCAGGGCCTTGCCCAGGGCGTCCAGCTCGGCAGCCAGCAGCGGGCCGGCCGCGGCGACCCTGGCGAACTTGGCCACGCCGTGGGTCGAGCCCTCGGCGCGGTGGGCGGTGCCGAAGGCATCCATGACGAAGACGTCGCACAGCGCGGCGTACTTCTGCGCCAGCTCGTCGGCGTTCTTCTTCTCGCCCTTGTTGAAGCGCACGTTCTCGAACAGCACCAGCTCGCCCGGCTTGACCTCGACGCCGTCGAGGTAGTCACGCACCAGCGGCACGTCGCGGCCCAGGGCCTTGCTCAGGTAATCAGCGACCGGCTTGAGGCTGTTCTCCTCGGAGAACTCGCCTTCGGTGGGGCGGCCCAGGTGCGAGCAGACCATCACCGCCGCGCCCTTCTCCAGGGCCAGCTTGAGGGTGGGCAGCGCGGCCAGGATGCGGGCGTCGCTCTTCACCACGCCGTCCTTCACCGGCACGTTGAGGTCCTCGCGGATCAGCACGCGCTTACCTTGGAGGTCGAGGTCGGTCATCTTCAAAACGGTCATGACGTCAGTCCTGTATGGGCTGTGTGTTTAACGTTCACTGGCGGCGACCCGCAGGAAGTGCCCCGCGGTGTCGAGCATGCGGTTGGCGAAGCCCCACTCGTTGTCGAACCAGGCCAGCAGGTTCACCAGGCGCGGCCCGGAGACGCGGGTCTGGCTGCCGTCGACGATCGCCGAGTGCGGGTCGTGGTTGAAGTCGCAACTGGCGTGGGGCAGTTCGGTGTAGTCCAGCAGGCCCTTGAGCGGCCCGCTGCTGGCGGCCTCGCGCAGCACCCGGTTGATTTCCGCGGCACTGGTGTCGCGGGAAACCTGCAGGGTGATGTCCAGCGCCGAGACGTTCACCGTCGGCACCCGGATGGCTTTGGCCTGGATACGCCCGGCAAGTTCCGGAAGCAGGCGCTCGATGCCCCGCGCGAGCCCCGTCGAAACGGGAATCACCGACTGGAACGCCGAGCGCGTGCGGCGCAGGTCCTCGTGGTGGTAGGCGTCGATCACCGGCTGGTCGTTCATCGCCGAGTGGATGGTGGTGATCGACACGTACTCGATGCCCACCGCCTCGTTCAGCAGCTTGAGCAGCGGCACGCTGCAGTTGGTGGTGCAGGAGGCGTTGGACACCAGCCTCTCGGCGCCGGACAGCTGCTGCTGGTTGATGCCGAAGACCACGGTGGCGTCGACGTCGGCCTCGCTGGCCATGGGCTGGGAGAACAGCACCCGCGGCGCGCCGGCGGCGAGGAAGCGCTCGCCATCGGCGCGGCTGTGGTAGACGCCGGAGCACTCCAGCACCAGGTCGACGTCCAGCGCGGCCCAGTCGATGGCCTCGGGCTCGGCCTGGCGCAGCACCTTCACGCAGTCGCCGCCGACGTGCAGGCAGCCGTCGGCCACGCTCACCTCGCCGGGGAAGCGGCCGTGGGTGGAGTCGAAGCGGGTCAGGTATTCCAGGCTCGCCAGGTCGGCCAGGTCGTTCAGCGCGACCACGGAGAAGCCGGCCTTCGCGCCGCGCTCGTGGAGGGCGCGGAACACGCAACGGCCGATGCGGCCGTAGCCATTGAGGGCGACACGGTAAGGGCGCTTGGACATTGTTATCCCTTGGTTCGCCGGGGCGCGCGTGGCGCCCCGGCGTTCACGGCATCAGGCGTCGAGCAGCTCGGCGGCCACTTCCAGCACGTTGTCGACGGTGAAGCCGAAGTGCTCGAACAGCGCCGGGGCCGGGGCCGACTCGCCGAAGGTGGTCATGCCGATCACGCGGCCTTCCAGGCCCACGTACTTGTACCAGTAGTCGGCATGGGCGGCCTCGATGGCGATGCGCGCACCGACCTGCACCGGCAGCACGGCCTGCTTGTAGCCGGCATCCTGCTGCTCGAAGACGCTGGTGGAGGGCATGGAGACCACGCGCACCTTGCGGCCTTCGGCGCTGAGCTTGTCGTAGGCCTGCACGGCCAGGCCGATTTCCGAACCGGTGGCGATCAGGATCAGTTCCGGCTCGCCGGCGCAGTCCTTGAGCACGTAGCCGCCGCGGGCGACGTTGGCCAGTTGCTCGGCGTCGCGCGCCTGGTGCGGCAGGTTCTGGCGGCTGAAGATCAGCGCCGAGGGGCCGTCGTTGCGCTCGATGGCGTACTTCCAGGCCACCGCGGACTCGACCGCGTCGGCCGGGCGCCAGGTGTCCAGGTTCGGCGTCAGGCGCAGGCTGGCCAGCTGCTCGATGGGCTGGTGGGTCGGGCCGTCCTCGCCCAGGCCGATGGAATCGTGGGTGAACACGTAGAGCACGCGCTGCTTCATCAGCGCGGACATGCGCACCGCGTTGCGGGCGTATTCCATGAAGATCAGGAAGGTCGCGCCGTAGGGAATGAAGCCACCGTGCAGGGCCACGCCGTTCATGATGGCGCTCATGCCGAACTCGCGCACGCCGTAGAACACGTAGTTGCCGGAAGCGTCGGCCGGGGTCACGCCCTTGCAGCCCTTCCACAGGGTCAGGTTGGAGCCGGCCAGGTCAGCGGAGCCGCCCAGCAGTTCCGGCAGCAGCGGGCCGAAGGCGTTCAGCGCGTTCTGGCTGGCCTTGCGGCTGGCGATGGTCTCGCCCTTGGCGGCGACCTCGGCGACGTAGGCGGCGGCCTGCTCGGCGAAGTCGGCCGGCAGTTCACCCTTGATGCGGCGCTGGAACTCGGCGGCCAGTTCCGGGTGGGCGGCCTGGTAGGCGGCGAAGCGCTGGTTCCACTCGGCTTCGCGGGCGGCGCCGGCTTCCTTGGCGTCCCACTCGGCGTAGATCTCGGCGGGGACTTCGAACGGGCCATGGTTCCAGCCCAGGGCGGCGCGGGTGGCGGCGATCTCGTCGTTGCCCAGCGGCGCGCCGTGGCACTCTTCCTTGCCCTGCTTGTTCGGCGAGCCGAAGCCGATCACGGTCTTGCAGCAGATCAGCGTCGGCGCGTCGCTCTTGCGCGCGGTCTCGATGGCGGTCTTGATCTCGTCGGCGTCGTGGCCGTCGACGTTGCGGATCACCTGCCAGCCGTAGGCCTCGAAGCGCTTCGGGGTGTCGTCGGTGAACCAGCCGTGGACCTCGCCGTCGATGGAGATGCCGTTGTCGTCGTAGAAGGCGACCAGCTTGTTCAGGCGCAGGGTGCCGGCCAGGGAGGCGACTTCATGGGAAATGCCTTCCATCATGCAGCCGTCGCCGAGGAAGGCGTAGGTGTAGTGGTCGACGATGGCGTGGCCTTCGCGGTTGAACTGCGCGGCCAGCACCTTCTCCGCCAGGGCCATGCCCACGGCGTTGGCGATGCCCTGGCCGAGCGGGCCGGTGGTGGTCTCCACGCCCGCGGTGTAGCCGTACTCCGGGTGGCCCGGGGTGCGCGAGTTGAGCTGGCGGAAGTTCTTCAGGTCCTCGATGCCCAGGTCGTAGCCGGTCAGGTGCAGCAGCGAGTAGATCAGCATCGAGCCGTGGCCGTTGGACAGCACGAAGCGGTCGCGGTCGGCCCACTGCGGGTTCACCGGGTTGTGCTTGAGGTAGTCGCGCCAGAGCACTTCGGCGATGTCCGCCATGCCCATGGGGGCACCGGGGTGGCCGCTGTTGGCTTTCTGCACGGCATCCATGCTCAGTGCGCGGATGGCATTGGCTCGCTCACGACGGCTGGGCATCGCTGAATCTCCTGCGGGGGCTGCTTCGATTGATCGAAGGGATGAAAAAAGGCGGCCATTTTCGCCCAGCCGGCCATCGCGGGGCAATGACAATCGGGCGGCCGGTTCGGAAGCGGCAAGCCACAAGCCACAAGCCACAAGCTCAAAGCTCAAAGCTCAAAGCTCCAAACTGCAAACTGCAAACTGCAAACTGCAAACTGCAAACTGCAAACTCCTGCGTTTGGCCCGCGCGCCCTCCCCGCCCTTGCTTGCGGCTTGCGGCTTGCCGCTTGCCGCTTGCCGCTTGCAGCTACCTTCCGTCTCCAATATCAAAACTTTTTGATACAGCCGTTGCCACCATCGCCGCGGGCCTCTAGACTCCGCCCCCTATGAGCCTGCGCATGCCCCTGATCCGCCACGATGCCTGCGACGAGCTGGCCGCGCTGTGCAAGGCCGGCGGCGACCCGCTGCGGCTGAACGTGCTGCGGGTGCTGGCCAACGATTCGTTCGGCGTGCTGGAGCTGGCGCAGATCTTCGCCATCCGCCAGTCGGGCATGAGCCACCACCTCAAGGTGCTGGCCCAGGCCGGCCTGGTGGCGACGCGCCGCGAAGGCAACGCGATCTTCTACCGCCGCGCCCTGCCCCAGGCCGACAGACTCGGCGGCAAGCTGCACGGGGCGCTGCTGGCGGAAGTGGACGAGCTGGCGCTGCCGGCCGAGGTGGACGCCCGCGTCGCCGCGGTGCATGCCCAGCGTGCGGCGGTCAGCCGCGACTACTTCGCCCGCAGCGCGGAGAAGTTCCAGGCCACGCAGGACCTGATCGCGGGGCTGCCGCAATACCGCGAAAGCGTTCTGGCGCTGCTCGACGCACTGAGCTTCGCCCCCGGCGCCACGGCGCTGGAAGTCGGCCCCGGCGACGGCGGGTTCCTCCCCGAGCTGGCCCGGCGTTTCGCGCGGGTGACCGCGCTGGACAACAGCGTGGCCATGCTCGACCTGGCCCGCCGGCGCTGCCTGGAGGCAGGGCTGACGAACGTGCGGCTGGACCTGGCCGACGCCCTGCGCGACGCCGCCGAACCGGCCGACTGCGTGGTGCTGAACATGGTGCTGCACCATTTCGCGGCGCCCGCCGAGGCCCTGCGCCAGCTGGCGCGCCTGGTGAAGCCGGGCGGCAGCCTGCTGGTGACCGAACTGTGCAGCCACGACCAGAGCTGGGCCCGCGAAGCCTGCGGGGACCTCTGGCTGGGGTTCGAACAGGAAGACCTGGCCCTTTGGGCCGATGCCGCGGGGCTCGCCCCCGGCGAGAGCTTGTACATTGGTTTACGTAATGGCTTTCAGATCCAGGTGCGGCATTTCGCCAAGCCGGATTCGCGAAGCGTCCTCACCCACCGGTAAAGACAGGAACCGTTAGATGAGCGAATACTCGATTTTCACCTCCGAATCCGTATCCGAAGGCCATCCGGACAAGATCGCCGACCAGATCTCCGACGCGGTGCTCGACGCCATCATCGCCAAGGACAAGTACGCCCGCGTGGCCTGCGAGACCCTGGTGAAGACCGGCGTCGCCATCATCGCCGGCGAAGTCACCACCTCGGCCTGGGTCGACCTCGAAGACCTGGTGCGCAAGGTCATCATCGACATCGGCTACAACAGCTCCGACGTCGGCTTCGACGGCGCCACCTGCGGCGTGCTGAACATCATCGGCAAGCAGTCCGTGGACATCAACCAGGGCGTCGACCGCGCCAAGCCGGAAGACCAGGGCGCGGGTGACCAGGGCCTGATGTTCGGCTACGCCAGCAACGAGACCGACGTGCTGATGCCGGCGCCGATCTGCTTCTCCCACCGCCTGGTCGAGCGCCAGGCCGAGGCGCGCAAGTCCGGCCTGCTGCCGTGGCTGCGCCCGGACGCCAAGAGCCAGGTCACCTGCCGCTACGAAGGTGGCAAGGTAGTCGGCATCGACGCCATCGTGCTGTCCACCCAGCACAACCCGGACGTCTCCTACGCCGACCTGCGCGAAGGCGTGATGGAGCTGATCATCAAGCACGTGCTGCCGGCCGAGCTGCTGCACAAGGACACCCAGTTCCACATCAACCCGACCGGCAACTTCGTCATCGGCGGCCCGGTGGGCGACTGCGGCCTGACCGGGCGCAAGATCATCGTCGACTCCTACGGCGGCATGGCCCGCCACGGCGGCGGCGCCTTCTCCGGCAAGGACCCGTCCAAGGTCGACCGCAGCGCCGCCTACGCCGGCCGCTACGTGGCCAAGAACATCGTCGCCGCGGGCCTGGCCGAGCGCTGCGAAATCCAGGTGTCCTACGCCATCGGCGTGGCTCAGCCGACCTCCATCTCGGTGAACACCTTCGGCACCGGCAAGATCAGCGACGACAAGATCGTCCAGCTGGTCCGCGAGCACTTCGACCTGCGCCCGTACGCCATCACCAAGATGCTCGACCTGCTACACCCGATGTACCAGCCCACCGCGGCCTACGGTCACTTCGGCCGCAACCCGTACGAGCTGACCTACGGCGACGACACCTTCACCGCCTTCACCTGGGAGCGCACCGACAAGGCCGCCGCCCTGCGTGACGCGGCCGGCCTGTAAGGTCCGCCCGACAGAACAGCCTGCTCCGGCGGGCTGTTCGCTGTAAGGAAGAGTGCCGTTTCTCTGGTTAGGGGAAACGGCATTTTTCGTATGGGGTGGGGTTAGGCGCTTCAGGATGACTTCGAATTCTCCGGCCACTCCGAACAGCCCCCTCTCCCTTCAGGGAGAGGGCTGGGGAGAGGGCGCTCTCAACCCCACCTACACCCCCGGCAAACCCCGTTCGCGAGCAAGCTCGCTCCTACAGTTCCATGAAGGGCATCGGCGCACCGGCCAACGGCGTATAACCGCGAACGGTTATACGCCCTACGAACCTGCCGGCTAACGCTGCGTTATCCACCCACTCCGAACGGCCCCCTCTCCCTCTGGGAGAGGGCTGGGGTGAGGGCAATGGACTTCGCCGACACTCCATTGCCAATCCTGTACTCCGCTCCCCCACCCTAACCCTCCCCCGCAAGCGGGAGAGGGGACCGTTCGGCGTGAAGTGGAATCACGACGCTCCCTGAATCCATCCACAAAGCGCTGGTCGCGATGACGCCGCATCCCGGAAACCTCCCACGTCCCACCCGGCCCCTTCGCGGCAGCGGCGCGCCTAGCCTGGAACCCCCTCCAGGCGCAAGGAAGCCCGCCGATGAAAGCCCTGCTCGCCTCAGCCCTGCTGCTCGTCCCTACCCTCTCCATGGCCTGCCCCGACTGGCCCGAACAGCGCGCCCGCGAAGAACTGCTGGGCCTGCGCCAGCAACTGGAAGCCTGGGACCAGGCCTACCACCAGCGCGGCGCAAGCCCGATCGCTGATGAACTCTACGACCAGGCCCGGCAACGCTTCAGCCTTTGGCGCGGCTGTTATCCACAACTCGCCATCGAGCCGCCCCCACCACTTACGACCAACCGCGGCAAGCTGCGCCACCCCGCGGCCCATACCGGCCTGGACAAGGCCGCCGACGCCACTGGCGTCCGCCGCTGGGTGGCGGGGCGCGAGGACCTCTGGGTGCAGCCCAAGGTCGACGGCGTGGCCGTGACACTGGTCTACCAGGACGGCGAACTGCGCCAGGCCATCAGCCGCGGCGACGGCCTGCG
Organism: Pseudomonas sp. JH-2; assembly: GCF_036231725.1. Taxonomy (NCBI): domain Bacteria; kingdom Pseudomonadati; phylum Pseudomonadota; class Gammaproteobacteria; order Pseudomonadales; family Pseudomonadaceae; genus Pseudomonas; species Pseudomonas sp. JH-2. Next base: position 118,001 of record NZ_JAZAQP010000008.1, read on the forward strand.
CGGCCAGGACTGGACCGCCAATGCCCGCCGCCTGCCGGCCGTGCCGCAGCGCCTGCCCGGCGCGGGCCGGCGGGTGCTGCAGGGCGAACTCTACTGGCGCCTGCCGGGCCACGTGCAGGCGCAACGGGGCGGCCTGGGCGCCCGCGGCAAGGTGGCCGGGCTGATGGCGCGCAGCGAGCCGGGCGCGGAAGTCGCGCAGGTCGGGCTGTTCGTCTGGGAACTGCCGTTCGGCCCGACGGACATGCCGGCCCGCCTGGCGCTGATGCGAAAACTGGGCTTCGCCGAGAGCGCCGCCCTCACCCTGCCGGCACCGGACTTCGAGACGATCCGCCGCCAGCGCGAACACTGGTACCGCAGCCCCCTGCCCTTCGCCAGCGACGGCATCGTCGTCCGCCAGGGCTCGCGCCCCGCCGCGAATGCCTGGCAGGCCGGGGGCGCCAGCTGGGCGCTGGCCTGGAAATACCCTTACCGCCAGGCCCTGGCCGAGGTGCGCCGGGTGCATTTCCGCATCGGCCGCACCGGGCGGGTGACGCCGCTGCTGGAACTGCAGCCGGTGATGCTGGACGACCGCCGCATCGCCCAGGTCAGCCTCGGCTCGACGCGGCGCTGGCAGGCCCTGGACATCCGCCCCGGCGACCAGGTGGCCATCGCCCTGGCCGGCCTGACCATCCCGCGTCTGGAAAGCGTGGTCTGGCGCTCGCCCCGGCGCCTTGCGGTGGAGCCGCCGAAGCCCGGGCGCTACCACGCCCTCAGTTGCTGGCGGGCGACGCCCGGCTGCGAGGAACAGTTCCTCGCCCGCCTCGCCTGGCTGGGCGGCGAGCAGGGGCTGGCCCTGGAAGGCGTCGGCCCCGGAACCTGGCGAACCTTGCTGCAGGCGGGCCACCTGGAAGGGCTGCTGGACTGGCTGGAGCTCTCCGCGCAGAGCCTGCGGCAGGTCCCCGGCGGCGAGGCCCTCCACGGCCAGTTCCGTGCCGCAAGGCAGCGGCCCTTCGCGCGCTGGCTGCGGGCCCTCGGCGCGCCCCAGGCCGACGAGCTGCCGGCGAACGAGCGCTGGGCCGAACTGGCCGCCCGGCAGGCGGGCGACTGGCGCCAGCTGCCGGGCATCGGAGCGGTCCGCGCCCGGCAGCTGCAGGCTTTTTTCGCCGACGGCGAGGTGCGACGCCTGGGCGAGCAGCTCGCCGCCGCCGGGGTGGAAGGCTTCTGAGCCCTCAGCGCATGCGGAAGGCTTCCTGGTGGAAATTGCGCGCCGGCATGCCGCGCCGGCCGAGGTCGCGGCGCAGCAGGTCGGCCAGGCCCTGGGGGCCGCAGAACCACAGGCTCGGCCAGCGGCCGTCGGCATCCGGCGCCATGGCCAGGTCGTCACCGCGCAGGTAGCCCTCCTCGGCGCTGTAGTGGACCTTCAGCGCGACGCTGGGCAGGCCGTCGCACAGCTCGCGCAGGCGCCCGGCGTAGATGGCGTCGGCGGGGCTGCGCACGCAGTAGTGCAGTTCCACCTCCGGCGCATCGGCCGGGTGCTGCTGCAGCGCCTCCAGCCAGGCCAGGAAGGGCGTGATGCCGATGCCGCCGGCGATCCACACCTGGCGCTCGCCGCCACGGCGGAAGTCGAAGCAGCCGTAGGGTCCCTCGACCTTCACCGCATCGCCCACCGCCAGGGCGTCCTGCAGGCGCCGGGTGTAGTCGCCCAGGGCCTTGATGCTGAAGCGCACCTCGCCGTTGCCGCGGTCGGCGCTGGAAATGCTGAAGGGGTGCTGGCCCTCCAGGCGGTCGCAGGTGAGGAAGGCGAACTGCCCGGCCTTGTGCCGCCAGTCGCGGCCGAGCCGGCAGGTGACCTCCAGCATGCGCTCGCCGGGCCGCTCCACCGCCACCACCACGCCCTGGTGCGTGCGCCGCCGGCCGATGCGCCCGCTCAGGGCGATCAGCGCGCACACCGAGCCCAGCGCCGCGCACAGCGCCACCAGCCAGCCGAGCGGCTGCGTCCAGTAGCCGGCCGGCGCCAGCACCACGCCATGGAAGGCCAGCACCAGGTACACCAGCGCCAGCACCTTGTGCACGTAGCGCCACAGGTGATACGGGAAACGCTGCCAGAGCGTCAGCACCAGCATGGCGGCGAGCAGCCAGGCCGACCACTCGCCCAGCTCCTTGGCCGAGCCACGGAAGACGTCGAGGAAGGTCTCCACCCGCGGCCCCTTCGCCGGCTTGGCGACGAACGCCGCCAGCAGCGGCCCGCCCAGCTCCATCAGGTAGTGCAGCAGGCCCAGGACGATGGCCAGGATGCCCGCCCACCTGTGCGCGCGGTACATGCGGTCGAGCCCGCCCAGCGGCCGTTCCAGCCAGGCCGGGCGCACCGCCAGGAGCATGATCGCCGACATCAGCGCGAAGGCGGCGACGCCGCTCAGCAGGATGGCCTGCTTGCGCAGTACCCAGACATCGAAGGTGGCGGGCGGATCGAGCACCAGCGCCAGCCCGAACGCCGCCAGCACGGCGGCGAGGACGATCCAGACGAATTTCATGGGGCCTCCCGTGGATTGCCTTGCTGGCTCGAAGCTGGCGGCGAGGCCTTAATCATCCCTGAATATAGTGTGGGAATTATCCGTCGATCGGGCTTGCCATGACCCAGGTCAAGCGCTGGGCAAGTCCGCGGGCCTGCCGCACAATGCCGGATCGAGCCAGGAGCCCCCGCCATGCGTATCCGCGTCCTCTCCGACCTGCACCACGAACACTTCGGCGGCCGCCGCGAGCTGCCCGCGGTGGACGCCGACCTGGTGGTGCTGGCCGGCGACATCCACGAGCACCTGCAGGGCCTGCACTGGGCCCGCGAGGCCTTTCCCGACACCCCGGTGGTCTACGTCGCCGGCAACCACGAGTTCTACGACTCGGACCTGCCCGAACTGACCCAGGCCATGCGCAACCTGGCCCGCGCCCTGGACATCCACTTCCTGGAGAACGACGCCGTGGTCATCGATGGCGTACGCATCCTCGGCGCCACCCTGTGGACGGACTTCCTGCTCTACGGCGAGGAAACCCTGCCCCTGACGCTGCAGCGCGCGCTGCGCCTGATGCCTGACTTCAGCTGCATCGACTGGTTCACCGCGCCCTTCACCCCGGCGCTCAGCCAGCAGCTGTTCCAGGCCTCGCGGGACTGGCTGGCGGCGCAGTTGGCCGAGCCCTTCGCCGGGCCGAGCGTGGTGGTCACCCACCACGCGCCCAGCGCCCGCTCCATCCCGCCGCAATACGTCGGCGACAGCCTGTCGCCGGCCTTCGCCTCGGACCTGGAACAGCTGGTGCAGCAGTGCGACCTGTGGCTGCACGGCCACGTGCACGATGCCCTGGACTACCGCATCGGCCGTGCCCGGGTGGTGGCCAACCCGGGCGGCTACCCGGGCGAAAGGGGCGGCTTCGACCCCTACGGCACCGTGGACGTCTGAACCACCGGCAACTGGTTGAAGAAGCGCCAGATCTCCGCCGGCCCGTCCAGCTCGGGGTCGGCGATGCCGAGCAGGCGCGGCGGCCGGTAGCCCGGCTGCGACAATAGGTGGCCGCCGCCGTGCACGCTCACCAGTTCCACCGGCGGCAGCCCTTCGCCCTGCCACAGCCAGCGCTCCGACCAGACCGGGCCGGGGCGCGTCAGCGGCTCGCGCTGCGCCGCCGCGCCGATGCCGTTGCGCCGCGCCAGCTCGCCGGCCGAGGCCTCGCTGGAGAGCACCTCGCCGCGGTCGCCGAAGCCGAACAGCTTCACCCGCCCGCCGTCGTAGGGGTTGATCGGGTCGCGCGTGCCGTTCATCAGCAGTGCCGCCACGGCCCGCTGCTGCGCCGCGCAGGCGTCGTTTTCCACGCTCGGCAGGCTGGCCGCCACCAGGGCGATGCCGGCCAGGGGCAGCTTGGATTCCGCGGCCATGCGCAGGGCCATCTGCCCGCCGTTGGAGTAGCCGGCGAAGAACACCCGCTGCGGGTCCACCTGGCGCTCGCGCTGCACCCGGCGCACCAGCCGGGTGAGGAAGGCCACGTCGTCGATGTCGCGGGTGCGCGCGCTGTAGCTGGCGGCCTTGCGGCAGTCGTTCCAGTGGCCCTCGAAACCGTCCGGGTAGAGCACCAGGAAGCCGTCGCGGTCGGCCAGGGCGTCGAAGCCGAAGCCGCTGTCGCGGCGCATCAGCTGGCCATTGCTGCGCGAGGCATGCAGCACCACCAGCAGCGCCGGGTTCGGCGCCAGGTTGGGCGGCACGTAGAGCACGTAGCCGCGGCGCATGCCGCCGGCGCGCAGGGAGCTGTCCTCGCTCACCCCGGTGAGCATCGGCGGGCGCAGCTGCTCGCCGGGCAGCAGGTACCAGGCGCCCACCAGCAAGGCCGCCAGCAACAGCAGGATCAGCGCCTGAACCAGGCGAATCGCGATACGCATCCAGCCTCCCCCGCTCCGCCCGACGGAGCGTGCTCAACGGATCGACCAGGCCGCGGACTGCCGTGGGGCAACCCCCACGCGCGCACTTAATGGCAAACTCTAGACGTTCGCCAGCATCGATATCCCTTTTGGTAACGCAGGACCCGAGAATGTTCCGAACCATTACCCTGACCCTCGCCGCACTGTTCGCCGCCAGCGCCTTCGCCGCAGAGTCCGCGCAACCCCTGACCGGCTGCGCCGCCAAGCAGGCGGCCATCGCCGGCAAGCTGGAGGAAGCCCGCGCACGCGGCGACAAGGGCGCCATCGCCGGCCTGGAGACGGCCCTCGAGCAGGCGAGGACCTACTGCACCGACGGCAGCCTGGCGCAGAAGCGCACCCAGCGTGTGCTGGACGCCGAGCGCGAGGTCAGCCAGCGCGAGAACGACCTGCGCAAGGCCATGGCCAAGGGCGACGCGGAGAAGATCGAGAAGCGCAAGGACAAGCTGGCCGAGGCCCGCGCCGAGCTGGAGCAGGCCAAGCGGGAGCTGGAGGAGTAGCGGCTACCTGTAGGAGCGAGCTTGCTCGCGAATGGTGCCTCCCGGCGGCAATGGCGCCGGGGATAAGTCCGCCCCTCTCCCTAACCCTCTCCCTGAAGGGAGAGGGGACCGTTCGGAGTGCTCGGGTATTCCTGAGTCAACCGGCAGCGCCAGCGGTTTCCGGCTGACACCATCACCTCTCTCGGCACGGACAAGCCCCCTCTCCCTTCAGGGAGAGGGCTGGGGAGAGGGGGCGGAGTCGACCTGAAGCGACAGTGCGGCAGGAAAACTCCATTCGCAAGCAAGCTCGCTCCCACGAAAGCCAAGCGCCCGTCAGAGCGCGCGGAATTTCTTGTGGCAGGCCTCGCAGGCGTCTTCCACCGCGGCCAGATCCTTGCGCACGCCGTCGGCGGTCGGGGTGGCCTGGCGGGTGTTGGTCTCCAGCGCGGCGGCGGCCTGCTGCAGGGTCTTGGCGTCGGCCTGGAACTCCAGCTGGCGCTGCCACAGGTCATCCTTGGCGCGGCTGTCGCCGCCCTCGTCGGCCGGTTTGCTGGTGGGGAAGTACTGCCAGGGCTGGCTGGCCAGTTCATTGAGCTTCACCGAGTTGGCGCGGAACTTCTCGGCATCGAAGACGACGCGGCCGCGCAGCATGCCGCCCATGTCCTCGCTGGCGTGCAGCATCTGCTTGAAGATCGCCTGGCGCTTGGCCAGCGGGGAATTCGGGTCGAGGCGGTGGCAGCCGGCCAGGGCGGCACCGGCCAACAGCAGGACGAGCAGGGTCTTCAGCTTCATGAGCGGACTCTTGTAGGAACGGGCCAGACACGGGAGCGGCGGATTATCCGCCGCTGCCCGGCATTGATCCAGAGCCCGCTCGCCCGTCTGCGGCGATGCGCCGCAGCGATGCGCGAACCGTTCAGCCGCGGTTCAGGCGCGGCTCATGCAGAGACCACGAAGAAGGCGGCGATCAGCGCCATGCCGACGAACCACACCAGCGAGCGCAGCAGCGCCAGGTCGGCGAGGTAGAAGATCAGGTAGAGCAGGCGGCTGGTGAGCCAGGCGATGGCCAGGGTGTCGAGGGTCGCCGGTTCCGCATTGCCCACCACGTAGGCCACCAGCACGGCGATGGCGAAGGCCGGGGTGACCTCGAAGCTGTTCAGCTGGAAGGCGTTGGCGCGCTTGCGGTAGCCCTCCAGGCTGGCCAGGAAGGTGCGCGGGTCGTGGTTCTGCCGGGGGCCGAAGCCGCCGCCGGTGAACTTGGCGATGCTGGTGCCCAGGTAGGGCAGGAACAGGGCGATGAGGATGCACCAGAAGGCGATGGGCATGAACGGAGGTCTCGTCGGCTGGGAAGATGGCAGGTTGCTGCCAAGCATAGGCGAGCGTCAGTGGCCGCCAGGCGGATATGCCCGCCATTGCGGCCAATCTCACAACTTCATCACCAGCATCCCCGCCAGCACCAGGCTGCAGGCCAGCAGACGCGGCAGGCCGAAGGGTTCCTTGAGGAAGCGCATGCCGAACAGCACCACCAGCACCACGCTGGTCTCGCGCAGCGCCGCGGCCTCGGCCACCGAGCCCAGCTGCATGGCCCAGAGCACCAGGCCGTAGCTGGCCATCACGCAGAGGCCGACGCTCAGGCCGAGCTTCCACTGCGTCTGCCAGAAGCGCGCGAAGGCGCGGGTGCGCGCGGCGACGGCTATCAGCGGGAAAGGCACGCCGGAGAGCAGCGTCAGCCACACCAGGTAGTCCAGCGGCTGCGGCCAGCGCTTGAGGGCATGGCCGTCGGTCCAGGTGTAGCTGCCGATGCACAGGCCCATCAGCAGCACGATGGGAAAGGCCACCCAGGGCAGCCGCGAGCCGCCGCCGCCCTTGAGCAGGAACAGCATGCCCACGGGGATCAGCAGGATGCCCAGGACCTGCCGGTCGCTGAGCTGCTCGCCGCCCACCAGCAGGGTCAGGGCCAGCACCACCAGCGGCGACAGGCCGCGCATCAGCGGGTACACCAGGCCGAGGTCGCCGACCTTGTAGGCCTGGATCAGCAGCACCCGGTAGACCAGCTGCAGGGCCACGGCGCTGCCCAGCCAGGGCCAGACCTCGGCCGGCGGCAAGCTGATCCAGGGTAGCAGGGCGAGGGCCACGAGCAGGCCGACGACATCCATGCAGGCCACCACCAGCAGGCGGTCGGCGCTGAACTTGACGAGGGTGTTCCAGGCCGCGTGGAGCACGGCGGCCAGCAGCACCAGGGCGGTGGCGAACAAGGCGGGGACTTCCTGGTATAGACCAGTTTCGATTCTAGCGCCTGGCCCCCCATGCCCGGCAAGCCTCGGAAAGCCCTGAACCGTGCAGGCGACCCCGCACCGGGGCGCGTGGCTGGTCTAGACTGGGGGTTTCGCGATCGCCAGAGTCCCCTGCCATGCCCCGAATGCTCAAGTTCCTGTGCTGCTACGTCCTCGTCTCCCTGCTCACCGGCTGCGGCTACAACGCCATGCAGGCCGGCGACGAACAGGTCAAGGCGGCCTGGTCCGAGGTGCTCAACCAGTACCAGCGCCGCGCCGACCTGGTGCCCAACCTGGTCAACACGGTGAAAGGCTACGCCGCCCACGAGGCCGCCGTGCTCACCCAGGTCACCGAGGCCCGGGCCAGGGTCGGCAGCACCACCCTCAATGCCGACCAGCTCGGCGATGCCGCGGCCATGCAGCGCTTCCAGCAGGCCCAGGGCGAACTCAGCTCGGCGCTCTCGCGGCTGCTGGTGGTCACCGAGAATTATCCACAGCTCAAGGCCGACGGCCTGTTCAAGGACCTGCTGACGCAGCTGGAAGGCACCGAGAACCGCATCACCGTGGCCCGCGGCCGCTACGTCAAGGCGGTGCAGGACTACAACGTGCTGATCCGCCAGTTCCCGCAGGTGATCACCGCGAAGCTCTTCGGCTACCAGCCCAAGGCCAACTTCAGCGTGGAGAACGAGGCGGCCATCTCCACCGCGCCCAAGGTCGACTTCGGCACGCCGCAGCCACAACCGGCGCAATGAGCATGCGCGCCTGGCTGCTGGCGCTGGCCCTGCTGTGCGGCGCGGGCCTGGCGCAGGCCGAGGTGGCCGTGCCGCCGCTGAGCGCGCGGGTCACCGACCTCACCGCCACCCTCGACGCCCAGCAGCGCGACCGGCTGGAACAGCGGCTGGCGGCCCTGGAGCAGCGCAAGGGCGCGCAGCTGGCGGTGCTGATGATCCCCAGCACCGGCGAGGAGAGCATCGAGCAGTACGCGGTGCGCGCCTTCGAACAGTGGAAGCTGGGCCGCAAGGGCGTGGACGACGGCGTGCTGCTGGTGGTGGCCAAGGACGACCGCTCCCTGCGCATCGAGGTCGGCTATGGCCTGGAGGGCGCCATCACCGATGCCCTGGCCGGGCGCATCATCCGTGAACAGATGGTGCCGCGCTTTCGCGAAGGCGACTTCGCCGGCGGCGTGCAGGCCGGGGTGGACAGCCTGGAAAAGCTGATCGACGGCGAGGCGCTGCCCGAACCGCAGCAGGCCACCCAGGGCGACGATCTGGGCCTGCCGGCCGGCAGCCTGCTGCCCCTGTTCGCCCTGCTGGCCGGCGTGCCGCTGCTGGGGCGCCTGCTGCCGCTGCCGTTCATGCGCCAGCGCAGCTTCGGCCGCTACGTGGCGTGCAGCGTCGCGGTCGGCATGCTGGCCGGGCTGCTCAGCCTGGTACTGACCTTCAGCTTCGCCGCGCTGGTCAACAACGGCGTCAGCGCCTTCGTCTTCGCCCTCATCGCCTACCCCTTCTTCCTGCTGCCGGCCGGCTTCTTCCGTGGCGGGCGCGGCGGCGGTTTCGGCGGCGGCGGCTTCGGTGGCCGGGGTGGTGGCGGCTTCGGCGGTGGCGGCGGTTCCAGCGGCGGCGGCGGGGCCTCCGGCCGCTGGTGAGCCTCAGAGCACGGCGACGCCGGCCTCTTCCTCGCGGATCGAGCGCAGCACCTGGCGCTGCAGCTCGATGAATTCGGCGCTGCCGGCCATCTCCTCGCGGCGCGGGCGGGGCAGGCCCACGTCGAAGGTGGTCTTGATCCGCCCCGGGCCCAGGCCCATGACCACGATGCGGTCGGACAGGTAGACCGCCTCCTCGACGTCGTGGGTGACGAACATCACCGTCAGCCGGTGCGTCTCCCAGATGCGCGTGAGCAGCTCCTGCATCTGGTGGCGGGTCATGGCGTCCAGCGCGCCGAAGGGCTCGTCCATCAGCAGGATCTTCGGCCGGTAGGACAGCGCCCGGGCGATCGCCACGCGCTGCTTCATGCCGCCGGAAAGCTCCGTGGGGTAGGCGTCGGCGAACTTCTCCAGCTTCACCAGCTGCAGGTGCTCGGCGGCGATCTCGCGGCACTCGGCGCGCGAGCGGCCGGCGGCCTTGAGGGCGAACTCCACGTTCTGCCGCGCGGTCAGCCAGGGCAGCAGGGTGTAGGCCTGGAACACCACGCCGCGGTCCAGGCCGGGGCCGGCGATGGGTACGCCGTCGACCTTGACGCTGCCGCTGTCGAAGTCCTCGAGCCCTGCGGCGATGGACAGCAGGGTGCTCTTGCCGCAGCCGGAGGTGCCGACGATGGAGACGAACTCGTTGTCCGCCAGGGTCAGGTCGATGTTGCGCAGCACCTCGCGGCGCTGCTTGCCAACCTGGAAGCTCTTGTTCAGGCCGGAAATCTCCAGGGTCGCCATCAGCCGCGCCTCCGGTTGTAGCGGAACAGGACGCGCTCGGCGGCGCGCATGGCCTGGTCGGTGACCAGCCCCAGCAGGCCGAGCAGCAGGATGTAGCCGATGATGGTGTCGGTCTGGAAGAAGCGCTGCGACACCACGATGCGGTAGCCCAGGCCCGAGGTGGCGGCCACCAGCTCGGCCAGCACCAGCCAGGTCCAGGCCCAGCCCAGGCTGATCCGCAGGGCGTCCCAGATGCCCGGCAGGGCGCTGGGCAGGACGATCTTCAGGAGGATGCGCCGGTCCGGCATGCCCAGGGTCCGGCCGAGGCCGACGAAGTCCGGCGGCACGCGCTTGATGGCGTCCATCACCATCAGCACCTGCTGGAAGAAGGTGCCGATCCAGATGATGAGGAATTTCTGCAAGTCGCTGGTGCCGGCCCAGAGGATGCTCAGCGGCACGAAGGCCACCACCGGCATGTAGCGCACGAAGTCCACCAGCGGCTCGGTGGCGGCCTTCCAGAAGCCGTAGCAGCCGGCGAACACGCCGATGACGATGGACATCGCCGAGGAAATCGCGAAGGCCACCAGGATGCGGTAGACGCTGACCTTCAGGTCGGCCCACAGGGTGCCATCGGCGGCCAGCCTGAGCATGCGCGCCCAGACGTCGCCGGGGGCCGGCAGGAAGATCTTCGGCACCGCGCCGCTGGCGCCGGCCGCCCACCAGGCCAGGGCCAGCAGGACGAACACGCCGCCGCCGATCAGCAGCAGGTGGCGGCGCGCCAGCGGCTTGCCGATGACGAACAGCGGGGAAGGTTTACGGGCGTTCATGCAAGGCTCAGGGTAACGGGGGTAGCGCGCGCCGGCCCTGCGGCCGGCGCGCGGGGTGCGTCAGAGCGCCTCGGCGAAGCGCGCGTCGACGGCCTGCTCCGGGGTCACCGGCTGCTCGATGATGCCAGCCTCGGTGGCGGCCTTCTGGATGTGCCCGAAGGACTCCTTGACGAAGGCGCCCTTGAGCTCGGCCTTGTTCTCGCCCAGGGAATAGAAGCGCACGCCGTCGAAGGCGCTCTGCAGCTCCGCCGGCTCGGCGCCGACGCCCTTGGCGATGGCCGCGCGGCCTTCGGCGGTGTGGGCCTGGTAGTGCTTCAGGCCGGCTTCCCAGCTCTTGAGCAGGGCCAGCACCTGGCCGGGGCGCTGCTTGAGCACCTCGTCGCGGACCACGAACACGTCGCTGATGATGCCCGGGTCGTCGGAGCCCTTGTACAGCAGGTTCACTTTCGGGTTCTGCTGCCTGGCCGCGCTCAGGTAGGGCTCGTAGGTCACCGCCGCCGGCACCTGGCCTGCGATCAGCGCGGAACCGGCGTTGGCCGCCGGCATCGGCACCGGCTGCACGTCGGCGAGGCTCAGGCCGGCCTTGCGCAGCGCGCTGTGCAGGAGGATGTCGCTGGTGGTGCCCTCTTCATAGGCGACCTGCTTGCCCTTGAGGTCTTTCAGCGTCTTGATCGAGGGGTCGACGATGAGCGCGTCGGCGCTGGTGCTCTGGTCCAGCAGCAGGACGATCTTCACCGGCAGGCCGGCGGCGACCATGGCCATGGCGGTGTGGGTGGCGAGGTTGCCGCCATCGATCTGGCCGCTGGCCAGGGCGGCGTTCATGTCCTTGTCTTCGGTGAAGTTGACCAGTTCGACCTGGTCCAGGCCGTTGGCCTTGAAGGCCCCGGCCTGCTCGGCGACGTACCACTGGCCGTAGCCCAGCCAGGGCTGCATGCCCATCTTGAAGGTGCCGGCCTCGGGCTTGAGGTCGGCCTTGGGCTCGGCGGCCTGGGCGGCGCCGCCCAGCAGGACGGCGCAGCAGGTGGCCGCGACGAGGCGGCGCAGCGTGGATGCGATGGGCGCTTGCATGGTGTCTCCCCGGTCTTCTTCTGTGGTGGTACGGCAGGGGAGCGCGTTGGCCCGCACCCGCCGTGGGCGGGCACAGGCTCACACGAAACCGCGCGGATGCAAAGCCTCCGGCGTCGCTGCGGGCCCGGAGGCAGGCGCCAGGCCGGGGCCCGGTTCAGGCCTCGTCGATGTCGTCGTCCTTGAACTGGTCCTTGATGTAGGTGATCTCGGTCTTGCCGTGGGGCGCCGGCAGGCCGTCCGGGCCCATGTTGACGAAGACCATCTTGTCGATGGTGAGGATGCTCTTGCGGGTGATCTTGTTGCGCACGTGGCAGGTCAGGGTGATCGAGGTGCGGCCGAAGTCGGTGGCGGTGATGCCCATCTCGATGATGTCGCCGGTGCGCGCCGAGCTGACGAAGTTGATCTCGGAGATGAACTTGGTGACCACGCGCTGGTTGCCCAGCTGGACGATGGCGTAGATGGCCGCCTCCTCGTCTATCCACTTCAGCAGGCTGCCGCCGAACAGCGAGCCGTTGGGGTTGAGGTCTTCGGGTTTGACCCATTTGCGGGTGTGGAAATTCATGGTGACTCCTTGCTGGTTGCGCCTCGTGAGCGCGATGCCTTCGTAGGCAAGATGACGGGTCGAGCCCCGCCGGCTGCGCGATTATCGCGCGGATCGCCGCTTCGCGCCCGCCCGGGGTCAGCCCAGGCCGGCCTCTTCGCGGTAGATGCGCGCCTGTTCCACCAGCCAGTCGCGGAAGGCGCGGACGATGGCGGACTCCACCTTGCGCTCGGGGATCATCAGGTAATAGGCGTTTTCGCTCAAATAGGCATGTTGCATCGCCACGATCAGCCGCCCCTCGGCCAGCTCGCGCTGGATCAGCATGGGCGGGATCAGCGCCACGCCCATGCCCAGCATGGCCGCCTGGGCGAGCATGGAGAACAGCTCGTAGCGGGTGCCGCTCATGTCGTGGGCGACGCTCATGCCCAGGGAGCCGAACCACTGGCGCCAGGCGTAGGGCCGGGTGGTCTGCTGCATCAGCGGCAGCGCGGCGATCTCCTCGGCGCCGAGGCTGGCGCGGCCTTCGAGCAGCTCGGGGCTGCACACCGGCACCGGGTTCTCGCGCATGAGGAAGTGCTTCACCGTGCCGGACCAGGCGCCGTCGCCGAAGTACAGCGCGCAGTCGAAATCGGTGTCGGCGAAAAGGAAGGGCCGGGTGCGGTTGGTCAGATTGACCGTGACCTCCGGGTACAGGCCCTTGAAGGCCTTCAGCCGCGGCAGCAGCCACTGGGTGGCGAAGGTCGGCACCACGGCCAGCTCGATGCTGCCGCCGCCCTGCTGGCCCATCACCGCCAGGGTGTCGCGCTCCACCGCGTCGAGCCGCGCGGCGATGCGCCGGCTGTAGCCCAGCCCCGCCTCGGTGAGCTTGACGCCGCGCCGCGAACGGCGGAACAGCTCGACGCCGAGGAACGCCTCGAGCCCGGCGATCTGCCGGCAGATGGCGCTCTGCGTCAGCGACAGTTCCTCGGCGGCCTTGGTGAAGCTTTCATGGCGCGCCGCCGACTCGAAGCTGACCAGCGCCGCGGTGGTGGGGATCTTGCGCCGCATCGAATGCCTCTTGGGAATCTCGTGATCCGCGAAGCCCGGGAAAAAGGCCATTCAAACATTCGTTTCATGGGGCCCGGGCAGTCACGGAGTGAGAAAATAGCACAACAGCGTGCGAATTAGTCGGTTGCCGCACCGGTCGGCGGCTGACTAGGATCGACCGCACTGCGTCCGCCTAAACTGGTCGGACACCCTGTCACTGCCCCGAGGTAACCCGATGGCCACCAAAGCAAGCTTCAACTGGGAAGACCCGCTGCTGCTGGATCAGCAACTCACCGAAGAAGAGCGCATGGTGCGCGACAGCGCCCAGCAGTTCGCCCAGGACAAGCTGGCCCCGCGCGTGCTGGAGGCCTTCCGCCACGAGCAGACCGACCCGGCGATCTTCCGCGAGATGGGCGAGACCGGCCTGCTCGGCGCGACCATCCCCGCCGAGTACGGTGGCAGCGGTCTGAACTACGTGTGCTACGGCCTGATCGCCCGCGAGGTCGAGCGCGTCGACTCCGGCTACCGCTCGATGATGAGCGTGCAGTCGTCCCTGGTCATGGTGCCGATCTACGAGTTCGGCAACGAGGCCACCCGCCAGAAATACCTGCCCAAGCTGGCCAGCGGCGAGTGGATCGGCTGCTTCGGCCTGACCGAGCCGAACCACGGCTCCGACCCGGGCTCGATGATCACCCGCGCCAGGAAGGTCGACGGCGGCTACCGCCTGTCCGGCGCCAAGATGTGGATCACCAACAGCCCGATCGCCGACGTCTTCGTGGTCTGGGCCAAGGACGACGAAGGCCAGATCCGCGGCTTCGTCCTGGAGAAAGGCTGGGAAGGCCTGTCCGCCCCGGCCATCCACGGCAAGGTCGGCCTGCGCGCCTCCATCACCGGCGAGATCGTGATGGACAACGTGTTCGTCCCCGAAGAGAACGCCTTCCCCGAGGTGCGCGGCCTGCGCGGCCCGTTCACCTGCCTGAACTCGGCGCGCTACGGCATCTCCTGGGGCGCCCTGGGCGCCGCCGAGGCCTGCTGGCACACTGCCCGCCAGTACACCCTGGACCGCAAGCAGTTCGGCCGCCCGCTGGCCGCCAACCAGTTGATCCAGAAGAAGCTGGCCGACATGCAGACCGAGATCACCCTCGCCCTGCAGGGCTGCCTGCGCCTGGGCCGGATGAAGGACGAAGGCACCGCCGCGGTGGAAATCACCTCGATCATGAAGCGCAACAGCTGCGGCAAAGCCCTGGACATCGCCCGCATGGCCCGCGACATGCTCGGCGGCAACGGCATCTCCGACGAGTTCGGCGTGGCCCGCCACCTGGTCAACCTGGAAGTGGTGAACACCTACGAGGGTACCCACGACGTCCACGCGCTGATCCTCGGCCGCGCCCAGACCGGAATCCAGGCCTTTTTCTAAAAGAAGCGGCGGCAGGCTTCAGGCGACAGGCTGCAGGCAAGAGCGACTCTGCCTGAAGCCTGCGGCCTGTGGCCTGCAGCCCCAGGAGCTTTCATGTCCGGCGCCCTCTCGCATATCCGCGTTCTCGACCTTTCCCGCGTCCTGGCCGGCCCCTGGGCCGGGCAGATCCTCGCCGACCTCGGCGCCGAAGTGATCAAGATCGAACGGCCCGGCAGCGGCGACGACACCCGCGCCTGGGGCCCGCCGTTCCTCAAGGACGCCGAGGGCCGCGACACCAGCGAGGCGGCCTACTACCTGTCGGCCAACCGCAACAAGAAATCCCTCACCATCGACTTCACCCAGCCCGAGGGCCAGCGCCTGGTGCGCGAGCTGGCGGCCAAGGCCGACATCGTGCTGGAGAACTTCAAGGTCGGCGGCCTCAAGGCCTATGGCCTGGACTACGCGTCGCTGAAGCAGCTCAACCCCCGGCTGATCTACTGCTCCATCACCGGCTTCGGCCAGACCGGCCCCTACGCCAAGCGCGCCGGCTACGACTTCATGATCCAGGGCCTGGGCGGGCTGATGAGCATCACCGGGCGCTCCGACGCCGAGGAAGGCGCCGGCCCGGTGAAGGTCGGCGTGGCGCTGACCGACATCCTCACCGGCCTGTACTCCTCCACCGCGATCCTCGCCGCCCTCGCCCACCGCGACGTCAGCGGCATCGGCCAGCACATCGACATGGCCCTGCTCGACGTGCAGGTGGCCTGCCTGGCCAACCAGACGCTGAACTACCTGACCACCGGCATCCCGCCGCGCCGGCTGGGCAACGCCCACCCGAACATCGTGCCCTACCAGGACTTCCCCACCGCCGACGGCGACATGATCCTCACCGTCGGCAACGACGGGCAGTTCCGCAAGTTCTGCGAACTGGCCGGGCACCCGGAATGGGCCGACGACGAACGTTTCGCCAGCAACAAGGCCCGCGTCGCCCACCGCGACGTGCTCATCCCGCTGATCCGCCAGGCCACGGTGATGCGCACCACCGCGCAGTGGATCGCCGCGCTGGAGCAGGCCGGCGTGCCCTGCGGGCCGATCAACGACCTGGCCCAGGTGTTCGCCGACCCGCAGGTGATCGCCCGCGGCCTGCGCGTGGACCTGCCGCACCCGCTGGCCGGGACCGTGCCGCAGGTGGCCAGCCCGATCCGCCTGTCGCAGACCCCCGTCGAGTACCGCAACGCCCCGCCGACCCTCGGCCAGCACACCGAGCAGATACTCGAGGACGTGCTCGGCCTGGACGCCGCCGCCATCGGCAAGCTGCGCGAGCAGGGCGTGATCTGAACCCGCACGCCGCCGCGCCAGGGTATTCACGGCCCCTGGCGCGGCGCGGGCGGGCCCGGCGGACGACGGAAAACCTTTGGCTTGCCGCCCGGCATCGCTATAATCCGCAGGCTTCACCGGCCGGCTCCGCTCCGGCCGTTCCCGCCACCCGTTCCGAGGGGCGCTGCAGCAGGCCGGACCCGCACCGGGTTCAGCCTGTCAGGCTCGGACGGGGCGCGTCCCGGTCGGCGTCCGCCGGCCGTTAACGCATCAACGGCGCCCATTCGCAGACAACGAATGGAGAGTTACGCATGAGCGCTGTCATGACGCCTGCCGGTTTCACCGACTACAAGGTCGCCGACATTTCCCTGGCCGCCTGGGGCCGCCGCGAGCTGATCATCGCCGAGTCCGAGATGCCGGCACTGATGGGCCTGCGCCGCAAGTACGCCGCCAGCCAGCCGCTGAAAGGCGCGAAGATCCTCGGCTGCATCCACATGACCATCCAGACCGGCGTGCTCATCGAGACCCTGGTCGCCCTCGGCGCCGAAGTGCGCTGGTCCTCCTGCAACATCTTCTCCACCCAGGACCAGGCCGCCGCCGCCATCGCCGCCGCCGGCATCCCGGTATTCGCCTGGAAGGGCGAGACCGAGCAGGAGTACGAATGGTGCATCGAGCAGACCATCCTCAAGGACGGCCAGCCGTGGGACGCCAACATGGTGCTGGACGACGGCGGTGACCTGACCGAGATCCTGCACAAGAAGTACCCGGCGATGCTGGAGAAGATCCACGGCATCACCGAAGAGACCACCACCGGCGTGCACCGCCTGCTCGACATGCTCAAGGCCGGCACCCTGAAAGTCCCGGCGATCAACGTCAACGACTCGGTGACCAAGAGCAAGAACGACAACAAGTACGGCTGCCGCCACAGCCTCAACGACGCCATCAAGCGCGGCACCGACCACCTGCTGTCGGGCAAGCAGGCGCTGGTGATCGGCTACGGCGACGTGGGCAAGGGCTCGGCGCAGTCGCTGCGCCAGGAAGGCATGATCGTCAAGGTCGCGGAAGTCGACCCGATCTGCGCCATGCAGGCCTGCATGGACGGCTTCGAAGTGGTTTCCCCGTACAAGAACGGCGTGAACGACGGCACCGAGGCCAGCGTCGACGCCGCCCTGCTGGGCAAGATCGACCTGATCGTCACCACCACCGGCAACGTCAACGTCTGCGACGCCGGCATGCTCAAGGCTCTGAAGAAGCGCGCCGTGGTCTGCAACATCGGCCACTTCGACAACGAGATCGACACCGCCTTCATGCGCAAGACCTGGGCCTGGGAAGAGGTCAAGCCGCAGGTGCACAAGATCCACCGCACCGGCAAGGACGGCTTCGACCCGCACAACGACGACTACCTGATCCTGCTCGCCGAAGGCCGCCTGGTGAACCTGGGCAACGCCACCGGCCACCCGTCGCGGATCATGGACGGCTCCTTCGCCAACCAGGTGCTGGCGCAGATCCACCTGTTCGAGCGCAAGTTCGCCGACCTGCCGGCCAGCGAAAAGGCCAAGCGCCTGAGCGTCGAGGTGCTGCCGAAGAAACTCGACGAGGAAGTCGCCCTGGAGATGGTCAAGGGCTTCGGCGGCGTGGTCACCCAGCTGACGCCGAAACAGGCCGAGTACATCGGCGTTACCGTCGAAGGTCCGTTCAAGCCGGATACCTATCGCTACTAAGAGCAGCTGCAAGCTGCAAGCTGCAGGCTGCAAGCAGGGCTCGGTCCCGCTTGCAGCTTGTGGCTTGAGGCTCGCCGCTGAGAAGGGAACCTTCTCCTATGTCTTCTCAAGAACGCCGCTTCAGCTTCGAGTTCTTCCCCGCCAAGACCGAAGCCGGGCATGAAAAACTGCTGGCCACCGCGCGCCAGCTGGCCGGCTACAAGCCGGACTTCTTCTCCTGCACCTACGGCGCCGGTGGCTCCACCCGCGACCGTACCCTGGTCACCGTCCTGCAGCTGGACGGCGAGGTGGGCATCCCCACCGCGCCGCACCTGTCCTGCGTCGGCGACACCAAGGCCGAGCTGCGCGCCCTGCTGGCCCACTACAAGGACGCCGGCATCCAGCGCATCGTCGCCCTGCGCGGCGACCTGCCCTCGGGCATGGGCATGGCCAGCGGCGAGCTGCGCTACGCCAACGAGCTGGTGGAGTTCATCCGCGCCGAGAGCGGCGACCACTTCCACATCGAAGTCGCTGCCTACCCGGAAGTTCATCCGCAGGCTCGCAATTCCGAGCACGATCTGGCCAATTTCGTACGCAAGGTCAAGGCCGGGGCCGACAGTGCAATCACGCAGTATTTCTTCAACGCCGACAGCTATTTCCACTTCGTCGAGCGTGCACAGAAGTTGGGCGTCGACATCCCGATCGTCCCGGGCATCATGCCGATCACCAACTACTCCAAGCTGGCGCGTTTCTCGGATGCCTGTGGCGCCGAGATTCCCCGCTGGATCCGCAAGCAGCTGGAAGCCTACGGCGACGACATCGCCAGCATCCAGTCCTTCGGCGAGCAGGTGATCACCGAAATGTGCGAACGCCTGCTGGACGGCGGCGCCCCTGGTCTGCATTTCTATACGCTGAACCAGGCCGACCCCAGCCTGGCACTGTGGAAAAACCTGAAGCTGCCCCGCTAGCGCAACGGCGTTCCGCCGCCCGCAGCGGGCGGCGGTTCACCGGCCAGGACGCTAGAGGTTGCACATGGCATGGCACATGCCCCGTCCCTGATCTACCTGGTGTACGGTCGCCAGACCTACCACCAGGAAGCCCTGTTCAGCATCGCCAGCGCCATCGCCCGCGCGCGGGAAACGCCGCAGTTGCACCTGGACATCCAGGTCATCACCGATGACGGCGCCCCCTATGCCGGGCTGCCGGTGCGGGTGCGCCGCCTCGACGAGCGCACCCTGGCCGGCTGGTACGGGCCGCACCGCTACCACTTCCGCGCCAAGCACGTGGCCCTGCGCCAGGTGCTCGACGAAAGGCCCGCCGCCGTGCTGATCGACACCGACACCTTCTTCCGCGTATCGCCCGCCCGGCTGTTCGCCCGCGTGCGGCCCGGCGCCCTGCTGTGCAACGCCGTCAGCCACCTGCTGGGCGACTCGCCGGCCGCCGTCTACCGGCAGCTGACCGAGCCCCTGAAGGCCCGCGGGCTGGCCGACGAACGGACGCCGATGATCAATTCCGGGGTGATCGGGCTGGCCCGCGAAGACGCCGGCGTACTCGACCGTTCGTTGGAATTGATGGATGACCTCTACCCAATTGCCCGCGCAGCCTATAATCTTGAAGAGTTCGTTCTGGCGATTGCGGCCTACAGACAACTGGAACCTGTCGGTTGTACCGACCTCATCCACCATTATTGGAGCCGCAAGCAGTTGTTCCGGGCGAAAGTCCAGGCCTGGCTGCACAAGCACCGAACGTCCCTTCTCAGCAGCCCGGCTCTCGACGACACCCAACTGGTGACCGACCGCCTGCCGCGCCCACCACGGGCCGCGCGCCTGCTGTACAAGCTGAGAACACTGCCGTTGCCGGCCCCGATGCGCCAGTTCAGCCTGGAGCTGTTCTACGGGTGCCATGATTACGACAACGAGTTCGACCGGGCCTGCGGCCCCGTCTGGTGGGAAAAGGCCGCGACCAACGTCATCGAGCGCCACCCCGACCAGCCGGTGGAAGAACAGCTCGGTGAATGGCTGAACCACAAGGTGTTGCGTCATCTCCTCGGCCCAAGGCTCGAGGCGATACGCCGGCACCTACGCCAGCAGGACCTGCTCTGAACGGCAGGCCAGCGCTGGCAGCGCCTCTCGCCTTCCGGGGCCGGGCGCAAACCCAGGCCGGCGGCCTTCGCCGCCGGCCCCCGGAGGAGCCCGCGAGGGCCCCTGCCAGTAGCTCGGCCCTGGGTGCATACGCAGCGCCCCGCGCCGCCCCTCATCCCCGCCAGGGGACGAGGGCACAGAGGAGTTCGAAGAACTTGGTGACTTCACTTTCGCCGGCCAGCCGCCGGCCCATATAGGAATACCCCGCATGTCCTTTTCCTCCCTCGGTCTCTCCGAGGCGCTGGCCCGCGCAGTAGAGGCGGCGGGCTACAGCCAGCCCACCCCTGTCCAGGAGCGGGCGATTCCCGCCGTATTGCAAGGTCGCGACCTGATGGTCGCGGCCCAGACCGGCACCGGCAAGACCGGTGGCTTCGCCCTTCCGGTGCTCGAGCGCCTGTTCCCCGAAGGCCACCCCGACCGCGAACACCGCCACGGCCCGCGCCAGGCGCGCGTGCTGGTGCTGACCCCGACCCGCGAGCTGGCCGCCCAGGTGCACGACAGCTTCAAGGTCTATGCCCGCGACCTGCCGCTCAAGAGCGCCTGCATCTTCGGCGGCGTCGGCATGAACCCGCAGGTCCAGGCCATGGCCAAGGGCGTCGACGTGCTGGTGGCCTGCCCCGGCCGCCTGCTCGACCTCATCGGCCAGGGCAGCGTCGACCTCTCCCACGTGGAGATCCTGGTCCTCGACGAAGCCGACCGCATGCTCGACATGGGCTTCATCCACGACGTCAAGAAGGTCCTCGCCAAGCTGCCGCCCAAGCGCCAGAACCTGCTGTTCTCGGCGACCTTCTCGAAAGACATCACCGACCTCGCCAACAAGCTGCTGCACAACCCCGAGCGCATCGAGGTCACCCCGCCGAACACCACCGTCGAGCGCATCGAGCAGCGCGTGTTCCGCATCCCCTCGGCGCAGAAGCGCGCCCTGCTGGCCCACCTGGTGACACTGGGCGCCTGGGAGCAGGTGCTGGTCTTCACCCGCACCAAGCACGGCGCCAACCGCCTCGCCGAATACCTGAGCAAGCACGGCCTGCCGGCCGCCGCGATCCACGGCAACAAGAGCCAGAACGCGCGCACCAAGGCCCTGGCCGACTTCAAGGCCAACGACGTGCGCATCCTGGTGGCCACCGACATCGCCGCCCGCGGCCTGGACATCGACCAGCTGCCCCACGTGGTCAACTACGAGCTGCCCAACGTCGAGGAAGACTACGTCCACCGTATCGGCCGCACCGGCCGTGCCGGGCGCAGCGGCGAGGCCATCTCGCTGGTGGCCCCCGAGGAAGAGAAGCTGCTCAAGGCCATCGAGCGCCTGACCAGGCAGCAGATTCCCGCCGGCGACACCCAGGGCTTCGACCCCGAGGCGACGCTGCCGGAAGTGGCCCTGCCCGAACCCAGGGAACAGCCCCAGCGCCAGCCGCGCAAGGACAAGGCCAAGCGCGAGCGCAAGCCCAAGGACAGGGAGCCGCAGCAGGCGCAACCTGCCGCCGAGGCCGCCCAGGCCGAAGACGGCGCCGAGCCGGGCGAGAAGTCCGCTGGCAAGCGCCGCCGCCGTGGCGGCCGCGGCAAGAAGAAGGGCGACGTCCAGGCCCAGGGCGAGCAGCAGGGCCAGCAGGCCCCGCGCGGCGACAGCCAGCCCAAGCCAGCCAGGCAACCCAAGCCGCAGGCCCAGGGCACGGACCGCGACCCCGAGGAGTTCCTCGACGACGACTACGACAACTTCGGCAACCGCGCCGACTACGTCAGTCCCTTCCCGGACAAGGACGTGGTCCGTGGCCAGCGCCGCCGTGGCGGCCAGGGCCAGGGCCAGCAGGCCCCGCAAGGCCAGCGCGCCCGCGGCCAGGGCCAGGGTCAAGGTCAGGGCCAAGGCCAGAAGCAGCAGGGCAAGCAGGGCCAGAAAGGCACCGGCCAGGGTGGCCAGGCCGGCCGCGGCAAGAACGCCAACGGCCAGGCCCGTGGCGGCCAGGGTGGCAACGCCCAGGGCAAGCAGCGCGCCGCCCGCAAGCGCGGCGGCAAGGGCCAACCTTCGCTGATGAGCGATGCACCGCTGCGCGAGCCGAGCGAGTACGGCGCCGCCAAGCCGACCCGCCAGCCGGTGGTGATCAACAAGCGCGACCTGGTTCGCGGCGACCGCTTCCCTACCGCCGAGCAGCTGGAAGAACTGGAACCGCGCCGCGACAAGGGCGAACGCCCGGCTCTGCTGACGCGCAACCGCTGATAGCCAGCCGTTGAAGAAACCGCCCCTTGGGGCGGTTTTTTCTTGTGGGCGGGAAAGGTGGCGCCGGGATGCTTCCGTAGGATGGGTTGAGTTCACGAACCCCCTGCGGCCGCGGTGATGGGTATCGCTTCGCGATACCCATCCTACGGAACTTGCCCGTGCGCAGGGCCTGTAGGAGCGAGCTTGCTCGCGAATTGGTTCGCGGCAGGCATTCGCGAAGAGCGCCCTCTCCCCAGCCCTCTCCCTGAAGGGAGAGGGAGCCGTCTGGCGTTGCTTAAAAGTCCAGCGTCATCCTGCAAGCCCGCTGTTTCCGGCGAGTACTGAAGAACCACTTCACGCCGAACAGTCCCCTCTCCCTTCAGGGAGAGGGTTAGGGAGAGGGAGCGGCGTTCAACCGACACTCAGTGGCCAAAGGGAAACACGGTTCGCGAGCAAGCTCGCTCCTGCAGGCAATAAAAAAGCCGCCCCAAGAGGCGGCTTCTTCATTCACCAAACGCTCAAAGCACCTGCCGCAAAAAGCTCTGCGCCCGCGGGTCGGCCGGCTGTTCGAAGAACTGCGCGGGCGGCGCGTCCTCCAGCAGCTTGCCGTGGTCGAAGAACAGCACGCGGTCGGCCACTTCGCGGGCGAAGCCCATCTCGTGGGTGACGCAGACCATGGTCATGCCTTCCACCGCCAGGGCCTTCATCACGTCCAGCACCTCGCCGACCATCTCCGGGTCCAGCGCCGAGGTCGGCTCGTCGAACAGCATCACCTTGGGGTCCATGCACAGCGCGCGGGCGATGGCCACGCGCTGCTGCTGGCCGCCGGACAGGCGCGAGGGGTACTCGTTGGCCTTCTGGCCGATGCCGACCTTCTCCAGCAGCGCCCGGGCCTTCGCCTCGCGCTCGGCCTTGCCGCGCTTGCGCACCACCTTCTGCGCCAGGCACAGGTTCTCCAGCACCGTCATGTGCGGGAACAGGTTGAAGTGCTGGAACACCATGCCGACCTCGCGGCGGTAGGCGTTGATGTCGGTCTTCGGGTCGGCCAGGTCGAGGCCGTCGATGCTCACCGAGCCGGAGTCGAACTCCTCCAGGCCGTTGAGGCAGCGCAGGAAGGTGGACTTGCCCGAGCCCGAGGGCCCGATCACCACCACCACCTCGCCCTTGTCCACGCGGGTGGTCACGTCGTCCACCGCGCGCACCACGTGGCCGCGGGTGTCGAACACCTTGGTCAGGTTGCGGACTTCAATCACTTTGCCCGAGCCTCCGTTCCAGCCGCCCGGCCAGGTGCGACAGCGGCAGGTTGATGACGAGGTAGAGCGCGGCCACGCAGAACCAGATCTCGAAGGTGGAGAACGAGGTGGTGATGGCCTCGCGGCCGCTCTTGGTCAGCTCGGTGATGGCGATCACCGAGACCAGCGAGGTGTCCTTGACCAGGCTGATGAACTGCCCGGCCAGCGGCGGCAGCACGCGCTTGAAGGCCTGCGGCAGGATCACGTGGCGCATCGACTGCGCCGCGTTCAGGCCCAGGGAACGCGCCGCCTCGTTCTGCCCGCGGGCGATGGACTGCACGCCGGCGCGGACGATCTCGGCCACGTAGGCGCCGGTGAACAGCGCCAGCGCCGCCACCCCGGCGAACTCGCGGGACAGGTTGAGCACGGTGCCGATGAAGAAGTAGAAGATGAAGATCTGCACCAGCAGCGGCGTCCCGCGCACCAGCTCGACATAGAGCGTCGACAGGTCGTGCAGCGTGGGGTTCTTCGACAGCCGGCAGAGGCCGGTGAACAGACCGATGGCAAGGCCGATCGCGCCGGACACGAAGGAGATCCACAGCGTGGTCCACAGGCCCCAGGCCAGCGGGCCGGCGGCCCAGTGGCGCTGCACGCCGACCACGTCGCCTTCGTCGACGTCGTCGTTCTCGGAGAACTGCAGGCTGTCGCCGGCCACGTTCAGCACCTGCTGCCGGCCGTCGTCGCCGACCAGGGTGACGCGGGCCTCGCGGCCGGAGTCCTCGATCTTCTCCACCCGCGACACGCTCTCGGCGCGCTGCGGCTCCTCCGCCTGGTAGGCGAAGTACTGGGGAACGCGGTTCCAGCGCCACTCGTAGGAGATCAGCGAGGTGGAATACCAGATGGCCAGGCCGATCAGCAGGAGGATCAGCGCGGTCAGCCCATGCCAGGGCCAGGTGGGGCGTTTGTTTCTAGTCACGTATCTGTACCGTGAAAATGCGAACGCGCAGGCCGGGGCCTGCGCGTCGGGTCGAACAGCTTGGGACGCGGATTATTCCATGTCCTTCAGCCAGTCGGTGCTCTTGAACCACTTGTCGTGCAGGCGATCGTAGGTTCCGTCCTCGTGGATCTGCTTGAGGAAGTTGTTGATGAAGTTGATCGAGTCGTAGTCGCCCTTCTTCAGGCCGAAGGCCAGCGGCTCGTAGGTGAACGGCTGGTCGAGGAACACCAGCTTGCCGGCGCCGAACTTGCCGACCGCGACTACGTTGTAGGGCGAGTCGTAGATGAAGGCGTCGGCCTTGCCGTTGACCACGTCCATGACCGCTTCGGGCTCGTTGTCGAAGCCGTGGTACTGGGCCTTGGCCAACTGCTTCTTGGCGACGAACTCGCCGGTGGTGCCGACCTTGGAGGTGATGCGGTACTTCGGATCGTTCAGGTCCTTGTAGGACTTGATGGTGCCTTCCAGTTCCTTGCGGATCAGCAGGGTCTGGCCGACCACCGCGAAGGGCTCGGTGAAGTTGATGCGCAGGTTGCGCTCCTGGGTCAGGGTCAGGCCCGAGCCGATCATGTCGAACTTGTCGGTCAGCAGCGCCGGGATGATGCCGTCCAGGCCGGTGGAGACCAGCTCCAGCTTGACGCCCATGGACTTGGCCATGGCCTTGAGCAGGTCGACCTCGAAGCCGACGATCTGGCCGCGCTTGTTGGTCATCTCGAACGGCATGTAGGTCGGGTCCATGCCTACCCGCAGGCTGCCGCGCTTGACCGCCTCGTCGATGGCGCCGGCCTGTGCCGCGGTCACGCCGACCAGGGCGCAGACGCCCGCCAGCAGCGATGCCAGATACTTTTTCATTCCCCACACTCCCAGACAGTCGAAATTGAATCGTGCGCACTCCGGCACGGCATCCAGTGGCGGTCTTTCTGCCGCGCAAAGCCTCGCCGGGCGCTGAAGGGTGCGAATCCTACCCTCTGTCGCCGTCCGTCGGGAGACTTTCTGGATCGATGGCGCAGGTTAACAGCAGTCCGGTGCCGGGAAAACCGTCGCGACGACCTGCCACTCCCCGCCGGGCGGCGGGGAGTGGCACGCCCTCAGGACTGCGCGGCCGGCATGCCCACGCCGGCGCCGGCCGGCGGCGCCAGGGGCAGCGCCGGGCTGTGCGCGTCGGCCTGCACCGACTTGCGCCAGGGCTCCAGCCAGTTCTCGTGGCCGCCTTCCCACACCTGCAGGTGCAGGCGCGACAGCGCCACCGGGTCGCTCAGCAGGGCCAGGCGGGCCTCGCCGGCGACGGCCTGCGGGCCGCCTTCCAGGGCCTGCTGCACACGCCGCTGGCGCGCCGCCTCGATGGCCTCGGAGCGGGCGTGGCGGGCGGTGCCCATGGCGCAGGCCAGGGCGTTGAGCAGCGGGTCGGAAACGCTGCGGACGAAGCCGTCCTTCAGCGCCTGCCAGCGGTTCTGGTAGGTGTACTCGTCGGTGGAACGCAACTCGCGCGGGGTGTCGTATTCCTCGGGGATGAGGAACAGCTTCTCGTCGCGCGAGGCCAGGCCCAGGTTGACGCGACTGGTGATCACCGACACCGGGATGGACAGCATCAGCGAACCGACGATGGGCGACAGCCACCACAGGAAGCGCGGGTTCAGCCACACCACCAGCAGCGCCCAGGCCAGGCCCAGCAGGGTCTGCATGCCATGGCGGCGCAGCGCCTCGCTCCACGGCGTGGCGTCATCGTCACGCTGCGGCGACTTCCACTGGGCTTCCCAGCCGAGGAAGGCGGCCAGCACGAAGCGGGTGTGGAAGAGCATGCGCACCGGCGCCAGCAGCACCGAGAAGAGCATTTCCAGGAGCATGCTCAGGGTGACCTTGACCACGCCGCCGTAGGCCCTGGCGCCCTTGGCCCAGATCAGCATGACGCTGAGCAGCTTGGGCAGGAACAGCAGTGTCAGGGTGGTGGAGAACAGCGCGATGGCCTTCTCCGGGTGCCACTGCGGCCAGATCGGGAACAGCTGGCGCGGCTCCAGGAAGTACTGCGGCTCCATCAGCTGGTGCACCGCCAGCAGCGCGGTGGACAGCACCAGGAAGAAGAACCACAGCGGCGCCGACAGGTAGGACATCACCCCGGTGAGGAACACCGCGCGGTGCACCGGGTGCATGCCCTTGACCAGGAACAGGCGGAAGTTCATCAGGTTGCCGTGGCACCAGCGGCGGTCGCGCTTGAGCTCGTCCAGCAGGTTCGGCGGCAGTTCCTCGTAGCTGCCCTCCAGGTCGTAGGCGATCCACACGCCCCAGCCGGCGCGGCGCATCAGCGCGGCCTCGACGAAGTCGTGGGAGAGGATGGCCCCGGAGAACGAGCCCTTGCCCGGCAGCGGCGCCAGGGCGCAGTGCTCGATGAAGGGCTTCATGCGGATGATCGCGTTGTGCCCCCAGTAGTGCGACTCGCCCAGCTGCCAGAAGTGCAGGCCGGCGGTGAACAGCGGGCCGTAGACGCGGGTGGCGAACTGCTGCATGCGCGCATAGAGGGTGTCCATGCCCGAGGCCTTGGGCGCGGTCTGGATGATCCCCGCCTCCGGGTTGGCTTCCATCAGCCGCACCAGCTTGGCCAGGCAGTCGCCGCTCATCACGCTGTCGGCGTCCATCACCACCATGTACCTGTACTGGCTGCCCCAGCGCCGGCAGAAGTCGTCGATGTTGCCGCTCTTGCGCTTCACCCGGCGCCGGCGCCGGCGGTAGAACAGCTTGCCGAAGCCCTTGGTCTCCTGGCACAGCTCGATCCAGGCCTGCTCCTCGGCCACGGCGATGTCGGCCTGGTAGGTGTCGCTGAGGACGAAGAAGTCGAAGTGGTCCAGCTCGCCGCTGGCCGCCACCGACTCGAAGGTGGCGCGCAGGCCGGCGAAGACCCGCGGCACGTCCTCGTTGCAGATCGGCATGACGATGGCGGTCCGCGCATCGGGCGCGATCGGCTCGTTGCCGGCGCTGCTGCCGGAGATGCGGTAGCGGTCGCGGCCGCTGAGCAGCTCCCAGAAGCCCATCAGCGCGGTCCAGAAACCGGCCGAGACCCAGCAGAAGAGGATGGCGAAGAGCAGCAGCACGCCGAACTGGATGAGGTACGGCAGCACCTGCTGGAGGGTCTGCAGCCAGGTCTGGCGGTTGATCTCCTCGAGGTCGATCAGCGCCCAGCCCTGGTACGGCAGGATGCCCTTCATGTAGTAGGTGGCGATGCTGGTCTGGCCGAGCATCAGCAGCAGCAGGATCATCCGGCGCAGCGAGCCGACCCGCTGCCAGCGCGCCTTGGGCAGGTCGCGCGCGGGTTTGGACGGGTTGCTGCGACCGAGCAGGCGACGCCAGCCGCGCACCAGCACGTTGGTCCGCCAGGGTTCGGGCAGCACCTTGGTGCGCTGGATCGGCGGGGCCGCCCTCAGGTAGGCGCGGCCGTTGTCGTCCAGGCCGAGCATGCCGGTTTCCTGCAGCTCCTGGCCGTAGCCGAGCAGCAGGCGCGGGCCGATGGAGCCCAGCGCCACGTCGTCGGTGGCGGCCGGCGCGGTGCCGGCCTCCTCCGCCAGGCGCTGGTGCAGGTCACTGAAGGAAGCGCTGCGCGCCAGGCGCTCGCGCCCTTCCGCGGTCAGCGGAAGGTGCTCGAGGTATTCGCCCAGCGAAGCCTTGTGGGTGGTGGTGTTATTCATCGGCAGGCAGCTGGTAGCTCCAGGTTTCGGACAGGGTCTGTCCATCTTTGACCAGGGCCGCACGCATTTCGGTCGGCTTCTTCGGATCCTTCACCTTGATCCGCAGGGTCAGGCGCCAGCCCTGGGTCACCGGGTTGTAGCGCAGGTTGTTCTCCTTGACCTCGGCATTGTCGTCGGTGCTCACCTGGGTGGTCACCGCGGCGTCGGCCGGCAGGACCTTGAGGTTGGCGCCCTCGAAGTCCACCACCAGGGCGGTGCTGCCGTCGGGCTGGCGGATCAGGTTGGCCTGCTTGACGTCACCCACCGAGCGCAGGGTCTGCTTGACCTGGGCGACCTTCTGCGAATGCAGGGCGTCCTCGTCCATGGTCCAGTGCATGCGGTAGGCGTATTCCAGCGGCTGGCCGGCTTCCGGGCGCTTCTCCGGGTTGAAGAAGGCGACGATGTTGTCGTTGGTCTCGTCCGGGGTGGGGATCTCGACCAGCTCGACGCTGCCCTTGCCCCACTCGCCGCGCGGCTCGATCCACAGGCTCGGGCGCAGGTCGTAGCGATCGTCCAGGTCTTCGTAGCGGCTGAACTCGCGGCCGCGCTGGAGCAGGCCGAAGCCTTTCGGGTTCTCCACCGCGTAGCTGCTCACCGAGAGATGTTTCGGGTTGTTCAGCGGGCGCCAGATCCACTCGTCGTTGCCGGCATGGATCTGCAGGCCGGTGGAGTCATGCAGCTCCGGACGGAAGTTGTGCTGCTCCGAGGGCTGGTTGGAGCCGAACAGGAACATGCTGGTCAGCGGCGCGATGCCGAGCTTGTTGACCTTGTCGCGCAGGAACACCTTGGCCTGCACGTCGACCACGGTGTCCTTGCCGGGGCGCAGGACCAGGCGGTAGGCGCCGGTGGCGCGCGGCGAATCCAGCAGGGCGTAGATCACCAGGTGCTTGTCCTGGGGCTTGGGCTTCTCGATCCAGAACTCGCGGAAGCGCGGGAACTCCTCGCCGGACGGCAGCGCGGTGTCCAGCGCCAGGCCGCGGGCGGACAGGCCGTAGACGTGGCCCTTGCCGACCACGCGGAAGTAGCTGGCGCCGAGGAAGGTAGCGATCTCGTCGAGCTTGTCGGCCTTGTTGATCGGGTAGAGCACGCGGAACCCGGCGTAGCCGAGGTCCTTGGTGGCATTGGCGTCGAACTGCAGCGAACCGAAGTCGAAACGCGCAGGATCGTACTTGATCTCCTTGACGCTGGTGGCCGTCACCTCGTTGATCTTCACCGGGGTGTCGAAGTGCATGCCCTGGTGATAGAAGCTGAGCTTGAACGGCTCCTTCTCGTCGGCCCAGTAGGCCTTGTCCATGCGGAAGCGAATCTGCTGGTAGTCGGCGAACTTCATTTCGCTGAATACCGACGGCAGGTTGCTGGCCGGCGCGCTGTACTTCTCGCCTGCCAGTTTCTTCGCCTCGCCGGCGACGTCATCGATGTTGAAAGCCCAGGCGTGACTGGCGCCCAGAGCCAGGAAAGCGGAGCCGACCAGCATCAGGTCGCGCAGGAAATTACGGGAAGCGGTGTGTTGAACGGAACGAAAAATCACGAGTCCCCCTCGTCCGTGAACTTGAAAAAACCAAGGCCGGCCCTGGCAATGCCAAGGTGCCGGCGATTGAATTCCGACCCCGGTGAGCCCGAATGATTCCCCGCGATCGCGAAGAACCCTTGCCCGGCCTTGCGGCCTGGGCTTCCGGGGAGCCATTGTTCTAGTCGCATGCGAGTTGCCATCATCCTGCGGCCCGATTACGGACTGCCGCCTGTTCACGCCTCCAGAAGAAAGGTCACCGGCCCGTCGTTGACCAGGTGGACCTGCATGTTGGCGCCGAACCGGCCGGTAGCGACCAGCGGATGACGGGCTCGTGCCTGATCCACGAGATGTTCGAACAGCTCGGCGCCCCGGGCCGGCGGCGCCGCGCTGGAAAAACTCGGCCGCAGGCCCTTGCGGGTATCGGCGACCAGGGTGAACTGCGAGACCAGCAGCAGGCCGCCGCCGGTGTCGCCCAGAGAAAGGTTCATCTTACCTTCAATATCGGCGAACACTCGATAGTTAAGCAGCTTGTGCAGCAACCGCTGGGCGCTCGCCTCGTCGTCCTGCGGCTCGACCCCGACCAGTGCCAGCAGGCCCTGGTCGATGGCGCCGACGATTTCCCCGTCGACTTCCACCCGCGCGGCGCTCACGCGCTGGATCAGCGCCTTCATTCGGCCTCCGGGGGCAGGTTCAGCAGGCGCCGGCCGATCTCGTTGGTGGCGCGCACCAGGGCATCGGCGATGCCCGGCTCGCTGGCCGCGTGGCCGGCGTCGCGGACGATCTGCAGCTCGCTGTTCGGCCAGGCCTTGTGCAGCGTCCAGGCGTTGTCCAGCGGGCAGACCACGTCGTAGCGGCCGTGCACGATGACGCCGGGCAGGTGGGCGATGCGGTGCATGTCGCGCAGCAACTGGTCCGGCTCGAGGAAGGCGGCGTTGACGAAGTAGTGGTTCTCGATGCGGGCGATGGACAGCGCGCGGTGCGGGTCGCTGAAGCGGTCGACCACCGCCGGGTTGGGCCGCAGCGTCGCGGTGCGCCCTTCCCAGGTGGACCAGGCGCGCGCGGCGTGCATCTGGGCGATCTGGTCGCTGCCCACCAGGCGCTTGCGGAAGGCCTGCATGAGGTCGCCGCGCTCGTCCGCCGGGATCGGCGCCAGGTAGTCCTCCCAGTAGTCGGGGAACAACTGGCTGGCGCCCTCCTGGTAGAACCAGCGCAGGTCCTGCGGGCGGCACAGGAAGATGCCGCGCAGGATCAGCGCGTGGACGCGCTCGGGATGCGCCTGGGCATAGGCCAGCGACAGCGTCGAGCCCCAGGAGCCGCCGAACAGCACCCACTTCTCGATGCCCAGGTGCTGGCGGATGCGTTCCATGTCGGCCACCAGGTGCCAGGTGGTGTTCTCGTCCAGGCTGGCGAAGGGCGTGGAACGGCCGCAGCCGCGCTGGTCGAAGGTGACGATGCGGTACAGGTTGGGGTCGAAGAAACGCCTGGACAGGGCGTCGCAACCGGCACCCGGGCCGCCGTGCACGAAAAGCACCGGCAAGCCGTCCGGTATGCCGCTCTCATCCACGTAGAGGACGTGCGGTTCGTCGACGGCCAGCTGGTGCCGGGCGTAAGGCTTGATTTCCGGATACAAAAGCTGCATGGCGCACTCCTGAATCTTTACGTACGGTCCGTCCCTCGACCGGATACCATCCCTTGCGTGTCGGGCATGATACCTGTGCCCGCGCAAAACCGATAAAGGAGTTCACTCGGGATGCCGAGGAAGTTGTATCTTTGCCTGCTGTGCGTCATTTGTCTGCTGGGCGGGTGCAGCGGCGACTCCCCCCAGGGCCAGTTGAACGACGCGGTGCGCCAGTTGCAGCGCAACCTCGACGAGCGCGCCACCAGCGCCGTGCTGGCGCAGCTGCACGAGGATTTCCGCGCCCAGGGCGAATACGACCGCGACTGGGTGCGCCGGACCCTGGCGCAGGTATTCGTCCAGCAGCCGCGGGTGCGCTTCATCACCCTGGGCCGCAGCAGCCGCGTCGACCGCAACTACGCCGACGTCGGCCATTCCCGGGCGGAACTGGCGCTGACCGGCGGCGACGGCCTGCTGCCCGAGCGCCGGCGCAACCGCCCCTACAGCGTAAGCCTGGAATGGCGGCACGACGGCGACACCTGGAAGCTGGCGAGGCTCGACTGGCGATGAACCCACTGCAACACCGCATCCGCGCCGCCGGCCTGCTGGTCCGCGAGCAGAGCATCCTGCTGGTGCGCCACGAGGTGGCCGGCGACGTCTACTGGATCCCCCCGGGCGGCGGCTTCGAGTCGCAGTGCGACCGCTCGACGCGCGACACCGTGAAGCGGGAATGCCGTGAAGAAACCGGGCTGGAAGTGGAGGTCGGGCCGCTGGTGTACGTCCGCGAATTCGCCGAGCCGCTGGCCGGGCGCTTCCACATGGAGCTGTTCTACCGCATCGACGCCTGGCGGGGCGAGCTGAGCCTGGACAACCTGCGGGGCCTGGGCGGCGACGAATTCGACATCCGCGAGGTGGCCTGGGTGCCACGTGCCGACCTGGGCGCCCTGCCCTCCTTCTACCCCGCCGAGCTGCTCGACGACGTCTGGGAGCGCCTGGCCGCGCCGGCGCCGCTGATCCGCCACCTGGGCCTGCAGGTGTGAAACGCCGCTGGCTGCTGCCGCTCGCCGCGCTGCTGGCCCTGCCGATGTTGCTGCCGGAGCGGCCGGTCATCCCGGTGCAGGGCGCCAGCCAGCGGGACTGGAACCGCCGCTCCTTCTGGTACGAGCCCTGGGGCATCTCCGGGGTGCACAAGGGCATCGACATCTTCGCCGAGGCCGGCACCCCGGCGCTGTCGCCGGTCCCGGGGCTGGTGCTGTACCGCGGCGAGATCGGCCTGGGCGGCAAGGTGGTACTGATCCTCGGGCCGAAATGGCGCCTGCATTACCTGGCGCACCTGCAGGCCTGGAACGTGGCGCCGCTGCAGCCGGTGGGCCGCGGCCAGGTGGTCGGCGCGGTGGGCAGCTCGGGCAATGCCGCCGGCAAGCCGCCGCACCTGCACTACGCGGTGCTGTCGCTGCTGCCGCGGCCCTGGGCGGCGACCGACGAGACCCAGGGCTGGAAGAAGATGTTCTTCATCGACCCCGGGCGGTTCCTCCAGGCGCCCTGAGCGGCGAACTTTGGAAACACTCCCGGCGTGGCCGCAAGCCAAGCATCTGCGCTACGGTGCCGGGCTCCCCGTCCCTGAAAAGGAGTTCGACATGCTGGCCAGGATCCTCGCCCTGCCCCTGCTGCTGTGCCTCGCCCTGCTCGCCGGCTGCGGCAAGGACGACCCGCAGGCCGCTCTGGAAGCCGCCGTGCAGCAATTGCAGGCGAACATCGAAGCGAAGAAGACCGGCGCCGTGCTCGACCAGCTGGCCGGCGACTTCCGCGCCCAGCAGGTCAACGACCGCGACTGGGCCCGGCGCACCATGGCGGTCCTGTTCCTCCGCCACCAGAACATAGGCGTGCTGGCCCCGGCGAAGAACAGCTGGATCGACCCGGCGGTGTCGCGCCGCGGCTACACCGAGGCCAAGGTCGGCCTGACCGGCGCCGAGGGGCTGATCCCCGACAGCGCAAGGCTGTACGACGTGAAGCTGGAATGGTGGCTGGAAGACGGCGAATGGAAGCTGGCGCGGTTGGATTGGGAGTGACGCTCGCGCCGTCCCCTGCGCGCGAATCGCGGACGAAGTCCGCTCCTACAGGTCGCCCTGAGGCACGGCATTCCCACCCGTAGGAGCGGAACTTTTCCGCGATAGCCGGACGTATCGGCGCGATTCGCGGATGAGATCCGCTCCTACGCTACCCCACCCACGCCATTCCGATGTAGGAGCGCGCCCTGCGCGCGAATCGCGTTTCCCGGCAGCCACGGTGCCTGGGGTTGGCCTCGCCCCTCTCCCCCAACCCTCTCCCGCAAGCGGGAGAGGGGGCCGTCCCGAGCGGCTGGAAAATCAGGCGTCATCCTGACCCGTAGGGCGCATAACGCCTACGGCGTTATCCGCCGTTTTCATTGGCCAGCTGCTGGGCACGGTCGTAGGAGCGGACTTTGTCCGCGATAGCCGGAGGTTCCGGCGCGATTCGCGGATGAGATCCGCGCCTACGCTGCCTCACCCACGCCATTCCCCTGTAGGAGCGCGCCCTGCGCGCGAATCGCGTTTCCCGGCAGCCACGGTGCCTGAGGTTGGCCCCGCCCCTCTCCCCAACCCTCTCCCGCAAGCGGGGGAGGGGGCCGTCCTGAGCGACTGGAAAATCAGGCGTCATCCTGACCCGTAGGGCGCATAACGCCTACGGCGTTATCCGCCATTTTCATTGGCCAGCGGCTGGGCACGGTCGTAGGAGCGGACTTTGTCCGCGATAGCCGGAGGTTCCGGCGCGATTCGCGGATGAGATCCGCGCCTACGCTGCCTCACCCACGCCATTCCCCTGTAGGAGCGCGCCCTGCGCGCGAATCGCGGGCAGGGCCCGCTCCTACAGTGCGCAACGGCGGATAATCGCAAACGGTTATTCGCCCTACATCGGCGTCAACGGCCGTAACGCTCGCGGCCCCAGGCCAGGAAGGTTTCCAGCATCCGCCGCAGCACCGCGGCGGTCGGGGCGGCCAGGTCTTCGCGGTAGGCGAAGGGCGCTTGCTCGTCCATGTAGTTGCACTGCGCGAGTTCCAGCTGCACCGCGTGCACGTCCTGCTGCGGCTGGCCGTAGTGGCGGGTGATGTGGCCGCCCTTGAAGCGGCCGTTGAGCACGTGGCTGTAGCCTTCGGCTTCTGCGCACACCGCCTGCAGGCGTTCGGCGAGGTCGGCCGGGCAGCTGTTGCCAGAGTTGGTGCCGATGTTGAAGTCCGGCAGGCGGCCGTCGAACAGGTGCGGGATGTGCGAGCGGATCGAGTGGGCGTCCCACAGCAGGGCATAGCCGAACTCGGCCTTCAGCCGCGCCAGCTCCTCGGCGAGCGTTCGGTGATAGGGCGTCCAGACCTCCGCCAGGTAGCGCGCGCGCTCTTCGGCCGAGGGCGCCTGGCCTTCGTGGAACAGCGGGCGGCCGTCGAACAGGGTGTCCGGGTAGAGGCCGGTGGTGGCCGTGGAGTACAGCGGCTTGTCGTCGGCCGGGCGGTTGAGGTCGATGACGTAGCGCGAGTAGTTGGCGGCCAGGGTGCTGGCGCCCAGCTCGCGGGCGAAGTCGTACAGGCGCGGGATGTGCCAGTCGGTGTCGGCCAACTCCTTCGCCTCCTCCACCAGGCCGTTCTCCACCGCCGGGGTCAGGCGGGTGCCGGGGTGCGGCATGCTCACCAGCAGCGGCACGCGGCCGCGGCTGAAGCTCAGTACGTTATCCACAGGAGACTTCCTCTGCGTGACGGATGATGCGCTTGGGCAGGTCGCCGCCGAGCCAGTAGGCCAGCTCGGCCGGGCGCTGGATGTCCCAGGCGACGAAGTCGGCGAGCTTGCCCGCCTCCAGGCTGCCGTGGTCGGCTTCCAGGCCCAGGGCGCGGGCGGCGTGCAGGGTGACGCCGGCCAGGGCTTCCTCGGGGGTGAGGCGGAAGGCGGTGCAGCCCATGTTGAGCATCAGGCGCAGCGACAGCGCCGGCGAGGTGCCGGGGTTGAGGTCGCTGGCCAGGGCGATGGCCACGCCGTGCTTGCGCAGGGCTTCCATCGGCGGCAACTGGGTTTCGCGCAGGACGAAGAAGGCCCCCGGCAACAGCACCGCGACGGTGCCGGCCCTGGCCATGGCGATGGCGTCTTCCTCGGTCATGAATTCCAGGTGGTCGGCGGACAGCGCCTGGTAGCGCGCCGCCAGGCTGGAGCCATGCAGCGACGACAGTTGCTCGGCATGCAGCTTCACCGGCAGCCCCAGCGCCTTGGCGGCCTGGAACACCCGATCGACCTGCGCCGGGGAGAACGCCAGGTGCTCGCAGAAGGCGTCCACCGCGTCCACCAGGCCTTCCTGCGCCAACGCCGGGAGGATTTCCGAGCAGATCAGCTCGATGTAGTCGTCCGCGCGGCCGGCGTATTCCGGCGGCAGGGCGTGGGCCGACAGGCAGGTGGCGCGCACCGTCACCGGCAGTACCTCGCCCAGGCGCCGGGCCACGCGCAGCATCTTGCGCTCGCTGGCCAGGTCCAGGCCGTAGCCGGACTTCACCTCCAGCACGGTCACGCCGTCGGCCAGCAATGGCCGCGCGCGCTTGATGGCGCTGGCCAGCAGCTCCTCCTCGCTGGCCTCGCGGGTGGCACGCACGGTGCTGGCGATGCCGCCGCCGGCGGCGGCGATCTCGGCGTAGCTGGCGCCCTGCAGGCGCAGCTCGAACTCGGCGCTGCGGTCGCCGCCGAACACCAGGTGGGTGTGGCAGTCGATCAGTCCCGGGGTCAGCCAGGCGCCGCCCAGGTCATGGCTGCGCTGCACCTCGTGCAGCGGCAATTCGGCATGGGGGCCGATCCAGTGGATGCGCGCGCCCTCGGTGAGGATGGCGGCGTCCTCGATGATCGAGTACTTGCCGCCGGCCATGGTGGCGGCATGGCAGTTGTGCCAGAGCTGTTTCATTGCAGTCTCCCGATGCTCGCGCCGACGTTCTGCAGCGCCCGGCGGTCGGCCAGCAGCGCGGCGGCGCGGGCGATGTCCGGGGCCAGCCAGCGGTCGGTGTCGTAGGCCGGTACCTGTTCGCGCAGCAGCTCCCAGGCCCGCGTGGTGCCGGCGCCGAAGCGTTGTTCCTTGAGGAACTCGAAAGCCTGGGCGGCCAGCAGGTACTCGATGGCGAGGATCTGCTGGCAGTTGCCGATGCAGCGGCCGAGCTTGAGCGCGGCGCTGGTGCCCAGGCTCAGGTGGTCTTCCTGCAGGCCCGAGGTGACGTAGTTGTCCACCACCGCCGGCTGCGCCAGCTGGCGGTTCTCGCCGGCCAGGGCAGCGGCGACGTACTGCACGATCATCATCCCCGAGTTGACCCCCGGCTGGCTCACCAGGAATGCCGGCAGGCCGCTGACCAGGGGGTTGATCAGGCGGTCCAGGCGGCGCTCGGCGACGCCGCCCAGCTCGGCCACGGCGATGCACAGCAGGTCGGCGGCCATGGCCACGGATTCGCCGTGGGGGTTGGCCTGGGACACCACCCGGTAGTGCTCGGGCGTGCCCAGCACCAGCGGGTTGTCGTTGGCCGAATTCAGTTCGATCTCCACCTGGCGCGCGGCATGGGCCAGCTGGTCGCGGCAGGCGCCGTGGATCTGCGGCATGGAGCGCATGCTCAGGGCGTCCTGGGTGCGGATGCCGCGGCTGCTGGCGAGCACTTCGCTGCCATCGAGCAGCGCCCGCAGGTTCTCGCCCACCAGCTGCGCGCCGGGGTGCGGCTTGAGCGCGAGGATTTCCGCGTCGAAGGCGTCGGTCTGCCCGCGCAGGGCTTCGAAGCTCATGGCGCCGATGACGTCGGCCCAGTGCGCCAGGCGCGTGGCGTCTTCCAGGGCCAGGCAGCACAGGCCGGTCATGCAGGGCGTGCCGTTGACCAGGCTGAGCCCGTCCTTGGCGCCCAGCTCCACCGGCGCCAGGCCTTCGGCGTCCAGCGCTTCGGCGGCGCTGACG
The DNA here is from genome assembly GCF_036231725.1 of Pseudomonas sp. JH-2. NCBI lineage: Bacteria > Pseudomonadati > Pseudomonadota > Gammaproteobacteria > Pseudomonadales > Pseudomonadaceae > Pseudomonas > Pseudomonas sp. JH-2. The sequence continues at coordinate 154,818 of NZ_JAZAQP010000008.1, forward strand.
ATGCGCCCCTGGTAGCTCACCTCGCCGACGCCCAGCAGGGCCACCCCGACGTGGGCCATGTGCGTCAGGTAGCCCACCGAGCCTTGGGCCGGCACGCGCGGGGTGATGCCACGGTTGAGCAGTTCCAGCAGCGCCTGCACCACGCGGCGGTGCAGGCCGGACTTGCCGAGGCTGTAGTTGGCGATGGCGACGCAGATGATCGCCCGGGTCTGCTCGTCCTTCAGCGCCTCGCCGACGCCGCAGGCGTGGCTGAGCAGGGTGTTGCGCGACAGCTGGGCCAGTTGCTCGCCTTCGAGCACCACGTTGCACAGGGCGCCGAGGCCGGTGCTGATGCCGTAGGCGCGTTCGCCGCGCTCGACGATGCGCTCGACGATGGCGCGGGCGTTGTCGATGCGCGCCCAGGCCGCCGCCGACAGCTCCAGGCGGGCGCCGTGGCGGGCCACGGCGACCACGTCCTGCCAGTGCAGGGACGCGTCGCCGAAGGTGATGATGGAAGCGGAGGACATCGGAACTCCCGGACTACAGGTTGGCCACGCGGCGCTGGACGAAGCGGTCGACGTACTCGTCGGCCGGCTGGTGGAGGATTTCCCGCGGCGCGCCGACCTGGATCAGCTGGCCGTCCTTGAGGATGGCGATGCGGTTGCCGATGCGCACCGCTTCATCCAGGTCGTGGGTGATGAAGACGATGGTCTTGTGCAGGGTCTTCTGCAGCTCCAGCAACTGGTCCTGCATGTCCGCGCGGATCAGCGGGTCGAGGGCGCTGAAGGCTTCGTCCATGAGGATGATGTCGGTGTCCGCGGCCAGCGCCCGGGCCAGGCCGACGCGCTGGCGCATGCCGCCGGAGAGCTGGTGCGGGTAGGACTTCTCGTAGCCCTTCAGGCCCACGGTGGCGATCCATTGCAGCGCCCGCTCCTGGCACAGCGCCTTGTTCTCGCCACGGACCTTCAGGCCGTAGGCGACGTTGTCCAGCACACTCTTGTGCGGCAGCAGGCCGAAGCTCTGGAACACCATGCTGATCTTGCGCCGGCGGAAGTCCTCCAGCTGGCGCGCGTCGTAGCGCAGGATGTCCTCGCCGTCGACCAGTATCTCGCCGCTGGTGGGGTCGATCAGGCGGTTGAAGTGGCGCACCAGGGTCGACTTTCCGGAGCCGGACAGGCCCATGATGACGAAGATTTCACCGGCCTCGATGGACAGCGACAGGTCGTTCACCCCGACCACGCAGTCGGTGGCGGCCAGCACCTCGGCCTTGCTCTTGCCCTGGCGGATCATCGCCAGCGCGGCGTCGGCGCGGGCACCGAAGATCTTGTAGACGTTCTTGACCTGGATCTTGCTCATTTGCTGGCCTCGTGGTGACGCGAGCGGCCGTAGGCCTGGGTGATGCGGTCGATGACCACGGCGAGGATGACGATCGCAAGGCCGGCCTCCAGGCCCTTGCCGACGTTGAGGGTCTGGATGCCCACCAGCACGTCCTCGCCCAGGCCGCGGGCGCCGATCATCGAGGCGATCACCACCATCGACAGGGCCATCATGGTGGTCTGGTTGATGCCGGCCATGATGCTCGGCAGGGCCAGCGGCAGCTGCACGCCGAACAGCTGCTGGCGGCGGTTGGCGCCGAAGGCGGTGACCGCCTCCATGACCTCGCGGTCGACCTGGCGGATGCCCAGGTCGGTGAGGCGGATCAGCGGCGGCGCGGCGTAGATCACGGTGGCGAAGATCGCCGGCACCTTGCCCAGGCCGAACAGCATCAGCACCGGGATCAGGTACACGAAGCTGGGCATGGTCTGCATGATGTCCAGCAGCGGCAGCAGGATGGCGCGCAGGCGGTCGCTGCGCGCGGCGAGGATGCCCAGGGGGATGCCGATCAGCACCGAGATGATCGTGGCCACCATCATCAGCGCCAGGGTCTGCATGAGCTTGTCCCACAGGCCCACCGCGCCGACCAGGAACAGCAGGCCGGTGATCACCAGGGTCGGCACCAGGCGCCGCGTGGCGTGCCAGGCGATGCCGGCGACGATCGCCAGCATCAGCCACCAGGGCGTGGCGCGCAGCAGGCTCTCGAGGTTGACGATGGCCCACAGCAGGGTGTCGGAAATGTGCCGGAAGACGTCGCCGTAGTTGGTCACCAGGGCGTCGACCCAGCCGTTGACCACGTCGGCGATGGAGAAGGTGAAGCGTTCAGGGAACATGGCGCTTACTCGCAAGGGTTGGGCATCGCCGGGGGAGCGGGCTCCCCCGGCCCGGCGGCGTCAGAGCGCGGCCTGGATCTTCTTCGCGGCGTCCTCGCTGACCCAGGCGCTCCACACCTCAGGGTGCTCCTTGAGGAAAGCCTTGGCCAGTTGTTCGGACGACAGCTTCTCCTTGGCCATCTTCGCCAGGTTCTGGTTCAGCAGGTCGATGGGCAGGTTGACCTTCTCCAGCACCGCGACCAGCTCCGGGGCCTCGTCGTGGAAGCTGCGCGACAGGCCGACCTGGATCTTCACGTCCTTGTTCACCCCCGGCTCGTCCAGCTTGACCAGGTCGGCCTGGCCCATCAGCGGCGTCGGCGACCAGTAGTAGAAGAGGATCGGCTCCTTGCGCTTGTAGCTGGACAGCACCGCGGCATCCAGCGCCGGGCCGGTGCCGGGGCGGAAGTTGGTGTACTTGTCCTCCAGGCCGTACTTCTTGAGCATCTCGGAGTTCTCCAGCTCGCAGGTCCAGCCGGCCGGGCAGTTGTAGAAGCGGCCCTTGCCCGGCTCCTCCGGGTCGCGGAACAGCTCGGCGTACTGGCCCAGGTCGGTGACCGCCTTGAGGTTCGGCGCCTTGGCCTCGATGCCGCGGGCCTTGTCGCCCTCGATCACGAAGCGCGGCACGTACCAGCCCTCGGTGGCGCCGACGATGGGCGCGCCCACGCCGACCACCTTGTTGGCGGCGGCGGCCTTGTTCCAGGCGTCGCTGCGGCCGATCCATTCCTCGCTGAAGATCTGGATGTCGTTGTTGGCCAGGGCCTGCTCCATGGTGATGGAGTTGCCCGGCAGGCTGTCGGTGCTGCAGCCGTAGCCGTTCTTGAGGATGAACTGCATGAGGTCGGTGAGCAGCATGCCGCTCTCCCAGTTCAGCCCGGCGAACTTCACCGGCTTGCCGCTCTCGCACCAGCCCGCCGCCTGGGCCTGGGCCATCGAGCCCAGCAAGCCGGCGGAAAGGATCAGGCCCAGCAGCGTCTTCTTGGAATTGTTCATCTGATGCTCCTAAACGGGAAAATGAGGTTCGGCAGTGCAAGGGGCCGCGCCGCTGGCCGGGCGCGGCCGGGCCGGTTCAGGTACGGGCCGGCAGGATCAGCCGGTCCGGCACCGCCCGGCGGCTGTGCCGGGCGACCAGGTAATAGAGGACGGCGGGCACCACCAGGCCGATGATCCAGGAGATGTCCACGCCGCCCAGGTAATCCACCAGCGGGCCGGTGTAGAACTTGGTGGAGATGAACGGTAGCTGAACCAGCACGCCGACCACGTACACGCTGATCCCCGGCAGGTTCCAGCGGCCGTAGCGGCCGTCGGGGTCGGCCAGGGCCGGCACGTCGTAGCGCTCACGGGTGATCAGGTAGTAGTCCACCAGGTTGACCGCGCTCCACGGGGTGAAGAAGGCCAGCAGGAACAGGATGAAGGACTTGAACGCGCCGAGGAACGAATGCTGGCCCAGCAGCGCGATCAGGGTGGCGGTGCCGACGATCACCAGCACGAACACCAGGCGCTGCAGGCGGCTCACCTCCAGGTGGCCACGGAAGCCGCTGATGATGGTGGCGATGCACATGAAGCTGCCGTAGGAGTTCAGCGTGGAGATGGTCACCTTGCCGAAGGCGATGCTGAAGTACAGCAGCGCGGCGGCGGCGCCGCTGCCGCTCAGGCCGACGATGTAGGCCACTTCGCGGCCGGCGAACTGGCCATCGGCCATGGCCGCGGCGAACACCCCGAGGGTCATCGCCACCTGCGAGCCGATCACCGAGCCGGCGCCGACGGCGAGGAAGGTCTTCACCGACGAGGTGGCGCCGGGCAGGTAGCGCGAGTAGTCGGCCACGTAGGGGCCGAAGGCGATCTGCCAGGAGGCCGCCAGGGACACCGCGAGCAGGAAGCTGCTCCAGCTGAAGTGGCGGATCTGCAGCAGCGCGCCGACGTCGGTCTGGCTCATCAGGCGGCTGAACAGGTAGAAGAAGGCGATCACCCCGACGACGCTGGCGATGCGGCCGATGTAGTGGATCACCCGGTAGCCGAGCACGGTGACCAGGACGATGACGCTGGCGAAGATCAGGATGCCGACGCTGTCGCTGACGCCGAACAGCTGGCCCAGCGCCTGCCCGGAAAGCACCGTGCCGGTGGCGGTGAAGCCCAGGTACATCAGGCACACCAGCACGATCGGGATGGCCGCGCCGTAGACGCCGAACTGCACGCGGCTGGAGATCATCTGCGGCAGGCCCAGCTTGGGCCCCTGGGCGGCGTGCAGGGCCATGACCGTGCCACCGAGCAGCTGGCCGATGAGCAGGCCGACCAGCGACCAGAACACGTCGCCGCCCAGCACCACGGCCAGGGCCCCGGTGACGATGGCGGTGATCTGCAGGTTGGCGCCCAGCCACAGGGTGAACTGGCTGTAGAGCTTGCCGTGGCGCTCGGCCTCGGGGATGTAGTTGATCGAGCGGCGCTCGATCAGCGGCTTGCTGGAACTGTCGCTGGCCTGGGACATCGCTTTTCTTCTCCACCCCGGCGCCGGGCCGGGGTTCTTGTAGTGTCAGAGGACGGATTGCGCTCGGCCCGACCGCCGCGCCCCCACCCGCGCGGCGGTTCCTCCCTGGCCCGGGGCGGCGGCGCCGCCCCCGTTCCTCACTTGCCGGTGATCATCGGCAGGTTCAGGCCCTGCTCCTTGGCGCAGTCGATGGCGATCTGGTAGCCAGCGTCGGCATGGCGCATCACGCCGGTGCCCGGGTCGTTGGTCAGCACGCGGGCGATGCGCGCGGCGGCCTCGTCGGTGCCGTCGCAGACGATCACCATCCCCGAGTGCTGGGAGAAGCCCATGCCCACGCCGCCGCCGTGGTGCAGCGAAACCCAGGTGGCGCCGCTGGCGGTGTTCAGCAGGGCGTTGAGCAGCGGCCAGTCGGAGACGGCGTCGGAACCGTCCTGCATGGCTTCGGTCTCGCGGTTGGGGCTGGAGACCGAGCCGGAGTCCAGGTGGTCGCGGCCGATCACGATCGGCGCCTTCAGCTCGCCGCTGCGGACCATCTCGTTGAACGCCAGGCCGAGCTTGGCGCGCTGGCCCAGGCCGACCCAGCAGATGCGCGCCGGCAGGCCCTGGAAGCTGATGCGCTCCCTGGCCATGTCCAGCCAGCGGTGCAGGTGGGCGTCGTCGGGGATCAGCTCCTTGACCTTGGCGTCGGTCTTGTAGATGTCCTCGGCGTCGCCCGACAGCGCGGCCCAGCGGAACGGGCCGATGCCGCGGCAGAACAGCGGGCGGATGTAGGCCGGGACGAAGCCGGGGAAGTCGAAGGCGTTGGCCACGCCCTCTTCCTTGGCCATCTGGCGGATGTTGTTGCCATAGTCGAAGGTCGGCACGCCCTGCTTCTGGAACGCCAGCATGGCCTCCACGTGCACGGCCATGGACTGCTTGGCGGCCTTCACCACCGCGGCCGGCTCGGTCTGCGCGCGGTCGCGGTACTGCTCCCAGGTCCAGCCGATCGGCAGGTAGCCGTTGAGCGGGTCGTGGGCGCTGGTCTGGTCGGTGACCATGTCCGGGCGCACGCCGCGGCGCACCAGCTCCGGAAGGATCTCGGCGGCGTTGCCGTGCAGGGCGATGGAGATGGCCTTGCCCTCGGCGGTGTACCTGGCGATGCGCGCCAGGGCGTCGTCCAGGTCCTTGGCCTGTTCGTCGACGTAGCGGGTCTTCAGGCGGAAGTCGATGCGGCTCTGCTGGCACTCGATGTTCAGCGAGCAGGCGCCGGCCAGGGTGGCCGCCAGCGGCTGGGCGCCGCCCATGCCGCCCAGGCCCGCGGTCAGCACCCAGCGGCCCTTGAGGTTGCCGGCGTAGTGCTGGCGGCCGGCCTCGACGAAGGTTTCGTAGGTGCCCTGGACGATGCCCTGGCTGCCGATGTAGATCCACGAGCCGGCGGTCATCTGGCCGTACATGGCCAGGCCCTTGGCGTCCAGCTCGTTGAAGTGTTCCCAGGTGGCCCAGTGCGGCACCAGGTTGGAGTTGGCGATCAGCACGCGCGGGGCGTTGGCGTGGGTCTTGAACACGCCCACCGGCTTGCCGGACTGCACCAGCAGGGTCTCGTCGTCGTTCAGTTCCTTGAGGGTGGCGACGATCCTGTCGTAGCACTCCCAGTTGCGCGCGGCGCGGCCGATGCCGCCGTACACCACCAGTTCCTTGGGGTTCTCCGCGACTTCCGGGTCGAGGTTGTTCATCAGCATGCGCAGCGGCGCTTCGGTCAGCCAGCTCTTGGCGTTCAGCTGGGTGCCGCGCGGGGCGCGGATTTCGACGTCGCGGAATTTACTGGATTCGGTCACGGCAGGCTCCTTCAAGGCAGTCTTGGGCTCGGATGCGAAAGCCGGTGCGCTCGGCTTCCGGCAACGGGATTCGGGGTGGGCATCGGTGCAGGAAGCGGCGCCTCCCATCACGTATATGCTTGTACATACAAGTATAAGCAAAGGAAAGGCCAAGTCCCCCGCCGGGCGCTCTTGGCGTGGCGAGAAAAAATCTCAAGCAATTGATTTAAAAAGAATTAACCGAATAACCCAGCGCATCGCGCACGGCCGGCAAGGCCGCCGCGCCAGGCGAACGACTGCACCAGAACGGTGATCGGCTGCTCCATTTCGTAGCATTCGGTAACGCCTGGCCGTTACAGCTCGCCTCATTTCCGGGGGCTGCCGGCGCCCTTCCTTATTCCCCGGCCGAGGACGTTCCGCCCGGCCCTCTCGCAGAGGCTGGCGCCGCCGCCCGTCGGCCGGGCGGGCTGGCTCGCTTATTGCTCATACTTGTATATACAGGAATAGATAGTCTCGCCGCCGAGCGCGGTAACACTCCGGAACACGGGAGCCGTCATGTCCGAAACCCTGCAGATCACCCCCGGCCAGTTTTCCCTCGACCAACTGCGCGCCATCCACCAGCGGCAACCCGCGCTGCAACTGGATGAAGCCTGCCGCGCGAACATCGAGAACAGCGCCCGCACGGTCAGCCAGATCATCGCCAACCAGCGCACCGTGTATGGCATCAACACCGGCTTCGGCCTGCTGGCGCGCACCTCCATCCCCGAGGATTCGCTGGTCACCCTGCAGCGCAACCTGATCCTCTCGCATTGCACCGGCACCGGCCCGCTGCTGGACGACGCCAGCGTGGCGCTGATCATGGCGCTGAAGATCGGCTCCCTGGCCCGCGGCTTCTCCGGCGTGGGCATGGCGGTGATCGACACCCTGCTCAAGCTCTACCAGGCGCGCGTCTACCCGTGCATCCCGTCCCAGGGCTCGGTGGGCGCCTCCGGCGACCTGGCGCCGCTGGCGCACATGTCCTCGACGCTCATCGGCGTCGGCCAGGTGCGCCACCAGGGCCGCGTCATGGAGGCCAGCGAGGGCCTGGCCATCGCCGGCTGCCAGCCGCTGGTGCTGGGGCCCAAGGAAGGCCTGGCGCTGATCAACGGCACCCAGGTGTCCACCGCCCTGGCCCTGCGCGGGCTGTTCGCGGCGGAGAAGCTGTTCGTTTCGGCGGTGGTCGCCGGCAGCCTGACGGTGGAGGCGCTCAAGGGCTCCTACGTGCCCTTCGACGCGCGCATCCAGGCGGTCCGCGGCCAGCCCGGGCAGATCGACGTGGCGGCCTTCTACCGCGAGCTGCTGCACGACAGCGCGATCAACCAGTCGCACATCGACTGCAAGCGCGTGCAGGACCCTTACTCCCTGCGCTGCCAGCCCCAGGTGATGGGCGCCTGCCTCGACCACCTGCGCTTCGCCGCCGGGGTGTTCCTGCGCGAGGCCAACGCGGTGTCGGACAACCCGCTGGTGTTCAGCGCCGACGGCGACGTGCTCTCCGGCGGCAACTTCCACGCCGAGCCGGTGGCCATGGCCGCCGACGTGCTGGCCCTGGCCATCGCCGAGATCGGCGCGCTGTCGGAACGGCGCATCGCCCAGCTGGTGGACCCGGCGCTGTCCGGCCTGCCGGCGTTCCTGGTCAAGGAAGGCGGCCTGAACTCCGGCTTCATGATCGCCCAGGTGACCTCGGCGGCCCTGGCCTCGGAGAACAAGACCCTGGCCCACCCGGCCTCGGTGGACAGCCTGCCGACCTCGGCCAACCAGGAAGACCACGTGTCCATGGCCACCTTCGCCGCCCGCCGCCTGCAGGACATGGCCGGCAACAGTTCCGCGGTGGTCGCCATCGAACTGCTGGCCGCCGCCCAGGGCGTGGAGTTCCACGCGCCGCTGCAGAGCTCGCCACAGTTGCAGGAAGTGCTGAAGATGATCCGCGCCCAGGTGCCGGCCTACGACCAGGACCGCTACTTCGCCCCGGACATAGCCGCGGCCCGCGCCTGGGTGGAGGAAGGCGCGCTCAGCCGCTGGCTGGACTACTCGCGCCTGTACGGCTGAAGAAGGAGGCGCCCGCCGCAACGGCGGGCGCCGGTTTCAGCGCGGCTCGAGCTCGATCAGGCAGACGTCCGCCGCGCCGGCGGACGCCAGGCGGTACTCGGCCAGGCAGCCATCGTTTTCCACCTGCAGGCAGTCCTGGCGCGCCAGGCTGCCCAGGGCCTGGCCATCGCGGCGCAGGGCCACGGCAGCCTCACCGGCATTGAACAGCAGGACCGTGGCGGCACTGCCGAACAGCGCCAGCTCGCCCTGCACCCGCAGCCACTGCAGGCGCGCGCGGTAGCGCGCGGGCGAGTAGATCAGGTTGAAGTCGCGGATGGCGCCGCCGAGCAGCTCGCAGTTCACCGCGCTGGCGCCATCGAAGGCGAAGGCATCCAGGGCGCGCAGCTCGCGGGACGGCACGCCGTCCACGGTCAGGCGCATGCCCTGGCCTTCCAGCACGGTGATCACCCGCTGGTAGCCGGCGAAGGCGGAGAATGGCCCCGGCGCGCCGACGTCGGCGATGGACAGGCGCCAGCCGAAGCCCTCCAGGCCGTCGCCGGCGTCGCGGAGGATTTCGCGGGTGCTGCCCGCGCCGTTCTTCCAGGGCATCACCGGGTAGTCGGCGGCCCGCAACAGGCGGTGGTTCATGACGAGAAGCGTCCTTCCAGGCGGTAGCGCGAGCCCGGGTAGAGCAGGCGCGCGCTGGTCACGGTGTTGCGCCCCGACCAGGTGCGCCGGCGGATCAGCAGGCAGGGCTCGTGGCGGTCGATGTTCAGCAGCCTGCAGTCCTCGGGGCCGGGCAGCACCGCCTCGACCACGTGCTCGCCCTCGCTGAGCGGCGCCACCTGGGTGAGGTAGGCGAAGGGCGTCTGCCCGGAGAAATCCTGCCTGAGGTAGTCCGGGGCCACCGCGGCGTTGACGTAGCGGTCCTCGATCTGCACCGGCACGTCGTTCTCGTAGTGCACGATCAGCGAATGGAACACCCGCTGGCCCTCGCGCACGTCCAGCGCCAGGGCACGCTCGGCGCTGGCCTTCTCCTCCTCCAGGCGCACCACCACGCAATGGTGGCGGTGGCCGCGGGCTTCGATTTCCTCGGCTATGTTCTGCACCTGGAACAGCGCCGACTGGCCCTTGGGCTCGGCGACGAAGGTGCCCACGCCCTGCATGCGCACCAGCAGGCCGTCGTTGGTCAGCTCGCGCAGCGCGCGGTTGATGGTCATGCGGCTGACGCCCAGCTCGCTGACCAGTTCGCTTTCGGAGGGTACCCGGTGGTGCGGCGGCCAGGCGCCGGACTGGATCTGCTGGACGATCATCTGCTTCACCCGCGCGTACAGCGGGGCGGGCAGCTCGCCCATCTGCGAGGCCAGCGAGGAGCCCTCCGCGGGCGGGGTGGGCGTGGACGATGCGGGCACGGGAGTACTCCTTGTCGTGGCGACGGTGGGCAGTGGCGGGAAGGCAGCGGCGCGATGCGCTCTTGTCCTCCGGCATGTACCGGAATCGACCGGTGCATACAAGCCCCGTGGCGACCGCCGGGCGCGTCTCGTAGTTTACGGCCATCCTAAACGTCTGTATATGTATATACAAATTCGAAGAGCCCTGCGAGGACCCCAGCATGCCTGCCCTGTTCGCCGAACGCGCCCTGCTCCCCAGCGGCTGGGCGCGCGATGTCCGTTTCGAGGTTTCCGCCGACGGCCTGCTGGCCCGGGTCGAGGCCAACGCCACCGGCGAGGGCGCCGAGCGCCTGCACGGGCCGGTGCTGCCGGGCATGCCCAACCTGCACTCGCACGCCTTCCAGCGCGCCATGGCGGGGCTGGCCGAGGTGGCCGGCAACCCCAACGACAGCTTCTGGACCTGGCGCGAGCTGATGTACCGCCTGGTCGGCCGCATCACCCCGGAACAGCTGCAGGTGGTCGCCCGCCAGCTGTACATCGAGATGCTCAAGGCCGGCTACACCGGCGTCGCCGAATTCCACTACGTGCACCATGACCAGGGCGGCCAGCGCTACGCCGAGCCGGCCGAGCTGGCGCTGCGCATCAGCCAGGCCGCGCGCGAGGCCGGCATCGGCCTGACCCTGCTGCCGGTGCTCTACAGCCATTCCGGCTTCGGCGGCCAGGCGCCCAGCGAGGGCCAGCGCCGCTTCATCAACGGCACCGACGCCTACCTCGAACTGATCCACGGCCTGCAGCCACGCCTGACGGCGCAACCGGCGCAGCGCGTCGGCCTGTGCTTCCACTCGCTGCGCGCGGTGACGCCGCAGCAGATCACCGAGGTGCTGGAGTCCGACAGCAGCGAAAGCCCCATCCACATCCACATCGCCGAGCAGCGGAAGGAAGTCGACGACTGCCTGGCCTGGTCGAAGCGCCGGCCGTTGCAGTGGCTGTACGACAACATCGAGGTAGACGGCCGCTGGTGCCTGGTCCACGCCACCCACGCCGAGCCCGACGAGGTCGCCGCCATGGCCGCCAGCGGCGCGGTGGCCGGCCTGTGCCTGACCACCGAGGCCAACCTGGGCGACGGCATCTTCCCGGCGGTGGACTACCTGGCCCGCGGCGGGCGCCTGGGCATCGGCTCCGACAGCCACGTGTCGCTGAGCGTGGTGGAGGAACTGCGCTGGCTGGAATACGGCCAGCGCCTGCGCGACCAGAAGCGCAACCGCCTGTACCGCGGCGACCAGCCCAACGTCGGCCAGACGCTCTACGAAGCGGCATTGAAAGGCGGCGCCCAGGCCCTGGGCCAACCGGTGGGCGAACTGGCCGCGGGCCGCCGCGCCGACCTGCTGGTGCTCGACGGCAACGACCCCTACCTGGCCACCGCCACCCCCGACACCCTGCTCAACCGCTGGCTGTTCGCCGGCGGCGACCGCCAGGTGCGCGACGTAATGGTCAACGGGCAGTGGGTGGTGCGGGAGCGCCGGCATGCGCTGGAAGAGCGCAGTGCCGGGGAGTTCGCGGGGGTGTTGCGGGAGTTGTTGGCATAGGCCAGACGGCGGATAACGCGGGGCGTTATTCGCCCTACGCCTGGCTTTTGTTGATTGCGAATGGCGTTTGCCGGCAGATTCATCTCCGGGGCAACCCCTTTTCCCTCTCCCTAACCCTCTCCCTGAAGGGAGAGGGGACCGTTGGGCAGGGTCCGGTATTCTGGCGTTAGCCGGCAGCTCCAACGGTTTCCAGCTGAAACCCTCATCTCTCTCGGCACGGACTAGCCCCCTCTCCCTTCAGGGAGAGGGCTGGGGAGAGGGAGCGGAGGTCAAGTAGCGCGCCTACGTTACCGGCAGACACCACCCCCCACAAAACATCCATCCCTCAATTCCCCGCTATCGCACTATCCTTGCTCCGCCAGATCAGATCGCTGGTGTCGTAGCCATTGCGGTTGGCCTCGGCCAGCAGGCGGCGCAACGTCGCCTCGGACAGGCTGGTCTGCCGCGCCAGCAGCCACAGGTGGTCGCGGTCGCGGTTGCCGACCAGGGCGGTCTGGTAGTCCGCGTCGACGTAGATCACCCGGTAGTCGCCGCGCACCACGCCGGGGAGCAGGCGCGACGCCCAGTTGTCGAAGTGCACCCAGAAGGCATCGGTGCTGCCCGGCACCTGCGGGGTGGCCGTGCCGGTCACCTGCTTCCAGCTGCCATCGGCGGTGCGGCAGCGGTTGAGCAGGCCGATGCTGCCGTCGGCGCGCACGCGGTAGTGGGCCTCGGACTGCAGGCAGGCGCGCTGGAAGAACATCGGCTTGCGCGCCAGCTCGTACCAGGTGCCCGCGTAGCGCTGCGGGTCGACCTGCATGGTCTGCGGCCGCTCCTCGGCATGCCCGGCAACGCCGCCCAGCGCGAGCAGCGCCGCGAGCACCCGCAGCGCGGCGTTCATCTCACTTGAGCCCCTGGCCGGAGAACATCAGCACCTTGTCGCCGGCGTACTGCACGCTGATGAAGGTCTTGTCGTCGCCCCAGGTGCAGCTGGACACGCCCAGCGCGCCGGAGCACTCGGTGGGCTTGCCGAGCAGGGCCTCCACCTCCGCCTTGGCCATGCCGGGCTTGAGCTTGGAGTAGTTCTCCTGGTTGAGCTTGCTGCAGGCGGCCATGGCGATGCAGACGGCGATCAGGGCGATACGGCGGAAGGACATGGGCAACTCCATTGTCGGATGGTCCGTTGGACAAGCGTGGCACAGGCCACGCGAAACGCACCGTTGGAGTCAGAAACGCGAGCCGGGTTCCTTGAGGAAGGCGACTTCCCCGGCGCTGGACTCGCGGCCAAGGATGGCATTGCGGTGGGGGAAGCGGCCGAAGCGCGCGACCACCTCGCGGTGACGCTCGGCGTAGTCCAGGAAGTCGGCGAACAGCGCCTTGTCCACCTCATCGGCCTGTTCGTGCAGCGCGGCGAAGGCAGCCACGGCCTGTTCCTGCTGTGCCAGGTCCTCGGCATGCTCCAGCACCAGGTAGACGAAGACCCGCTCGATCGGCTGCAGCTGGCGGTCCAGCCCGGCTGCAAGGCCACGGCGCACCAGCGCCTGGGCGCGGGCATCGCCGGCATAGGCGCGCGGCGTGTCGCGGAAGATCATCCGCGGCAGCTGGTCCAGCAGCAGGATCAGCGCCAGCCAGCCCTGGGCCGAGCCGGCCCAGTCGGCCAGAGCGCCATCCAGGGCCTGGCGCACCAGGCCGCCGAAACGGTTGTCCGAGGCCGTGTCCTCGCAGGCGCTCTTGCCGAACCAAAGGCCGTTGCGCTGGGCGGCGACGTCGCTGGCGCGCAGGGCGTCGCCGAACCACCAGTCGAGCAACGCCTGCCAGGCGGGTAGCGCGCTCATCAGGCCTGGTGGTAGCCGGTGACGCGTTCGACCTCTTCCTTCGAACCGAGGAACACGGCCACGCGCTGGTGCAGCGACTCCGGCTGGATGTCGAGGATGCGCTGGGTGCCGTTGGTGGCGGCGCCGCCGGCCTGCTCGATGATGAAGGACATCGGGTTGGCCTCGTACATCAGCCGCAGCTTGCCGGGCTTCTCCGGCTCACGGGCGTCGCGCGGGTACATGAAGATGCCGCCGCGGGTGAGGATGCGGTGCACGTCGGCCACCATGGAGGCGATCCAGCGCATGTTGTAGTTCTTGCCCAGCGGGCCTTCCTTGCCGGCCAGCAGTTCGCTGACGTAGCGCTGCACCGGGGCTTCCCAGTGGCGCTGGTTGGACATGTTGATGGCGAACTCGGCGGTGCTTTCCGGCACGCAGATGTTGTCGTGGGTGAGCACGAAGCTGCCCAGCTCGCGGTCCAGGGTGAAGCCCTTGACGCCGTCGCCGAGGGTCAGCATCAGCATGGTCTGCGGGCCGTAGATGGCGTAGCCGGCGGCGACCTGCCTGGTGCCCGGCTGGAGGAAGGCCTGCTCGTTGAGGCTGTCGTTCTGGCTCAGGTGCTGCTCGGGGCAGCGCAGCACCGAGAAGATGGTGCCGACCGAGACGTTGACGTCGATGTTGCTGGAGCCGTCCAGCGGGTCGAACACCAGCAGGTACGCGCCCTTGGGGTACTTGCCGGGGATCTGGTAGGCGTTGTCCATTTCCTCGGAGGCCATGCCGGCCAGGTGGCCGCCCCACTCGTTGGCCTCCAGGAGGATTTCGTTGGACATCACGTCCAGCTTCTTCTGCACCTCGCCCTGCACGTTCTCGGTGCCCATGCTGCCCAGCACGCCGCCCAGGGCGCCCTTGGACACGGCATGGCTGATCTCCTTGCATGCACGCGCCACCACCTCGATGAGGAAGCGCAGGTCGGCCGGAGTGTTGTGGCTGCGGGTCTGCTCGATGAGGTAGCGGCTGAGGGTAACGCGGGACATGGAAGGACTCCGGGGAGAGGTAGGAAAAAACTGCGCGCATTCTAGCGTGGAATCGACCGCGCCGCCTCCCGTGCGGCGCGTCCGTCCTGAGCTTGGAGCGCGCCGCCGGTGGTCGGTTCCCTCTGTGCTGCGGCCGTCAGTCGCTGCCATGGGCGCCCCGGTGGTCGAGGGCAGCCCACGGGGGCTTTCGTAGGCGCGAGCTTGCTCGCGAATGGTCCGCAGCGGAGCAGGTTCGCGAGCAAGCCATACAAGGAGCAGGAACGCCGTCGTAGGATGGGTTGAGCGAAGCGATACCCATCGCCACGGCCGCATGGGTTTCGCTCAACCCATCCTACGAAGAGCACCTCGCCTGCAAGACAGTCGCGCCTCCGGACGCCGCTTCAGAAATCGAGGCTCAGGGCCAGGCTGATGCCCTGCTGCAGGTCGTCGTCGCTGCGGTGCGCGCTGTAGCCGCCACGCAGCGAGAGTTCCGGGGTCAGCTTCTGGGCGAAGCCCAGGGTCGCGCGCTGCAGGTGGCTCTGCGGGGTGTAGCCCTGCAGGGTGAAGCCGTTGGCTGGCAGGCTGGTGAAGGCCATCCCGATGTTCTGGGTGTCGTCGGCGTATTCACGCTCCACCGCCACTTCGCCGAACAGTTGGGTCTGCTCGCTGAGCGCGTACTTGCCCTGCAGGCCGGCGCCGAGGCGGCGGGAATAGCGCTTCTGCTCGTCGAACGACAGCGAGGTGGAAGCGTTGCCCTCGTCGTAGCCATCCACCTTCACCCGCGCCCAGTCGGCGCTGACGAAGGGCGACAGGTGCCAGGCCTCGCCGCCCTGGGCGATGTCGTAGCCGATCCGGCCACTGAAGGCGAGCAGGTTGCCGTTGGTGTCGCCCTTCTCCTCGACGGTGCGCGGGCCGATGGCGAACTTGCGGTTGGCCTCGTCGTAGTCGAGGTAGCCACCGGTCACCGCGGCGTCGCCCCACCAGCGGTCCTGCTGGTATTGCACGAAGAGGCTGCCCAGGTAGCTGTTGAGCTTGTAATCGGAATCCTCGGCGCCGGCCTCCAGCTTCTGCCGGTAGAAGCCGGCGGCGATGCCGGCGCGCCAGGCGTCGTCGATGCGGTAGCTGCCGCCCAGGCTCAGGTTGTAGCCGAAGCCATCGCCGCTGGCGGCGCTGTCCTGGTCGTCGTAGTCCAGGTGCTGGCCGCCGCCGGTGACGAAGCCGCGCCACTGGCCGACGCCCTGCCAGTTCTCCCAGTCGGCCAGCCACTGGCTGCGCAGCTCGTCCTGGTAGGCGCGCAGGGTGCCGTGAGCCATTTCCGGCAGTAGGGTGGCCTCCCAGGGCGCGGACAGCACCGAGTAGGCGTAGTCGGCGATCAGCGTCTGGCCGGCGATGGTCGGGTGCACACCGTCGTTGAAGATCAGCTTGGTCGGGTCGGGGTTGCTGCCGTGGCGGCCATAGATCGGGTTTTCCGGGCAGCTGTTGCCGCTGAAGCAGGTCCCCACCAGGTTCTGCCCGGTGGCCAGGCCGTAGGCGCCGGGGTCGGCGAGCACTTCCTGGAGCATCAGCGGGATGTTCAGCGGGATGACGTTGGCGCCGCTGCTGGCCAGCTGGCTCACCAGTTCCTCGTTGAAGATGCCGCTGAGCTGGGTGCCGAAGCTCTGCAGGACAGTGCCGTTGGTGGCCGGGGTCAGGCCCAGGTCGGGCAGCAGCCAGACCACGATGTAACGCGCGCCGGCCTGGCTCAAGGCCTGGGCGCTGTCCACCAGGCGCCCGGCGGCGGCGCGGGCGGAAGGATCGTCGGTGATACGGAACTGCAGGAAGTCGTTGCCGCCGCCGGTGAGGTAGTAGAGCGCGTTGGGGTCGGCGACGCGGCCGACCAGGTAGCCGTCGCGGGTGCGCGTCTGGCCGTTGGCGCTGACCACCGAACCGCCCGCGGCGGTGATGGAGTTGTAGATCTGGTCGGTGCGGTAGCCCCCCACCGCCCAGTTGTTGCCGTCCGGCAGGCCTTCGGCGGCGTTCACCAGCGAGGTGGAAGGCCCGAGGTCGCCGGCGGCGACGCCCAGCTTGCCGCCGAGGATCATTGCCGCGGTGGGCCCGAAGACCTCGCCGCTGCCGTCGAGGTAGGTCGGGCCCACGCGGTTGGTGAAGCGGGTGGAGGCGCCGGCGGGGCCGTCGGCATCGGGGAACTGGCCGGCGTCGCTGAGGCTGTCGCCGAACACCACCATGGTCGAATACGGGGAGGGGGACGCTAGGGCTTGGCCGGCGATGCCGAGCAGGCAGGCGGCGGCCAGAGGGGAAAGCACCTGTTTGATCATACAGCTGACTCCATGCTTGTTCTTATAGGTAGAGTGCAACGGCGATAACAGTATCAGAACAATCGCGCAGAGTAGCGTTCTTGACGCATTTCCCTACATAAGCTGGCGTAATTTCTCCATTTCCCGGTATTTGCTCACTGGCCAGCGCGCTGCCCGCGCAGCAGGCTGAAGGCCATCCCGCCCAGCAACAGCACCCCGCCCAGCAATACGGCCCACAGGCCGATGCGCTTCCAGTCGCCGGTGCCGGCCACGGCCGCTTCCGCCGCGGCGGCCTGCAGAGCCCCATCCAGGCTGGCCTGGCCGATCCGCGCCGGCTTGTCCGGCTGGTAGCCGGGGATCAGCACGCCCAGCGGCAGGCTGGCCGAGGTGGCGTCGCGCTTGCCCAGGGCCAGTTGGTAGGGCGCGCTGCCGCGCACCAGGAACACCAGCTCGCGGGCGCGCAGAGCCACGCGCAGGTTCGGTGCAGCGCTGCCCAGGCCAGTACCGCGCTCGTCGGTGACCAGGCGCAGCTGGCGCACCGGCTGGCCGGCGAGGAAGAGTTCGTCCTGGCGCACCTGGCGGCCGTCCACCGGCAGGTCGTAGAGCACCCCGCGGGCCAACGGGTACCAGTCGTCCCGGCTGCCCTGCCCCGTCGCAGTGCGCGCGGACAGCGCCACCGGCGCCATCAGGCGCTGCGCCGCGGGGTCCAGCTCGAAGCGTACCCGTTCCAGCGGCAGGGCCAGGGGTAGGTCCCAGCGGTAGCTGCCGTCCTGCTCGCGGCGCCCGGCGATGGGCTCGGACCACACCAGCGGCGTGCTCGCGGCCTGGTCGGTGCGGCCCAGCAGGCGCGCGCCCTTGAGCGTCACCGCCGTGCCGCCGCTCGGCCAGGACAGGCGCAGGTAGCGCGCCTTCTGCCCGGGCAGGGCCACGTCGCTGACGTCCATGCGCTCGCCGTTGAAGCTCAGCCGGGCGAGCTGGCCGTCGCCCCAGCTGCGCCAGTGCAGCAGGTCGTCGCTGGCCTCGATGCGGAAGTGCTGGAAGCCCTCGGCCTCGCTGCTCCAGTCCAGGGCCAGGCGCTCGAAGGGGAAGTCGGCCTTGCCGGCATCCAGCAGCCAGCCGCTTCGCCGCTCGCCCGTTGGCGTGGGGGCCGCGTCGGGCAGCACTTCCACCAGGGTGCCGGTGGTGCTGCGCTGGATACGCAGGCCGGGCTGCTGGCCGGGGTCGGCTTCGGCGCCGTACAGCGGGAACAGCCGGGCCGCAGCCTCATGGGCGGTGCTGCTGCCCTGCGCCGCTGCCGCACTCAGGGCATAGGGCAGCGCCTCGCCTTCCTTGTCGAATACCCGCAGGTCGCGCAGGTCGGCATGGGCGGCGGCCAGTTGCACGCTCATCGGCACCTGCAAGCGGTACCAGGGGCCTTCGCCCTGCAGCCGCAGGGGTACCTGCTGCGGGTAGTCGGCGGGGTTTTCCGCGGCCTGGGCCAGCCCGGCGGCCAGGCAGAGGATGAGGGAAGCCAGCTTCATGCGGGGGGTTGCTCCTGTTGCCCCTGCCCGCGGTGCGGCGGCAGCGGGGCGAAATAGCCGACGACCAGCAGCAGCACGCCGACGCCGATGAAGGAAACGATGCGTTCCAGGCTGCCGCTGTTGCCCAGTTCGACGAAGAACAGCTTGACCACCACCACGCCGATCAGCGCCGCGCCGACCATCCACAGGTCGCGCCGCCCGCGCAGGTGGCCGCCGACCATCAGGCCCAGGGCGATCAGCGTCCAGACGATGGACAGCCCGGCCTGCACCAGCATCGACTCGCGCAGCGGCTCCAGGGCGAAGGGCACGCCGCCCCAGTGGTGCGCGGTGCGGCACACCGCCATGGTCAGCAGGGCGAACAGCGAGGCGCCCAGCAGCGCCTGGGCCGGCAGGCGCACCTGCTCGCC
Source organism: Pseudomonas sp. JH-2 (assembly GCF_036231725.1). Classification (NCBI taxonomy): domain Bacteria; kingdom Pseudomonadati; phylum Pseudomonadota; class Gammaproteobacteria; order Pseudomonadales; family Pseudomonadaceae; genus Pseudomonas; species Pseudomonas sp. JH-2. The sequence goes on from NZ_JAZAQP010000008.1 coordinate 173,383, forward strand.
GGGCAGGCCCAGCGGCGGCAGCCCTTCGCGGCTCCACAGGAAGATCGCCGCCAGCACGATCAGCATGCCCAGCTCCAGCGGGTTGAGCAGCGGCAGGTAGGGCAACGGCTGCGCGGCGCCGTCGCTGACCAGGTTGACCAGCCAGAACCAGCCGAGCAGCGCCACGGCCACCGGCGCCGCGGCCAGGGCGCGGTACTCGCGGGGGAAGGCCGCCACCGGCCAGGGCAAGCTACGGCGCGAGCCCATGAGGATCAGGTAGGCGCTCGGCACCAGCGCCCAGCCCAGCCAGCGCCAGGCGTTGTAGTGCTCGGCCAGGGCCAGGAACAGGTAGCGCAGCTGCAGCGCCAGCACCGCGAGCAACAGCCAGCAGCCGAGGACGTGGGCGCCGCGCAGGGGCAGCGCCGGCAGCACCGGCTCCAGGCGCCGGAGCGACCAGAAGTGCACCACGAACAGCGCGCCCCAGCCCAGCCAGCCCAGTTCGCCCAGCGGCTGGTATTCCAGGTGCCAGGCACTGGCCAGCGCCAGCACGCCCGACGGCGCCAGGGCCAGGCAGGCGAGCGCCAGGGCCCGCCACGGCTCGCGGCGGGCGACGAAGGCCCAGAGCATCACGCTCAGCGCCGCCACCAGCAGGGCGACGTGCTCGCGCCGCGGCGCCGGGACGAAGCGGGCGATCTCGCACAGCGCGGTCAGCGCCCACCAGCCGGCGCCCCAGGCCAGCAGCAGCTGCGACAGCCGCTCCAGGGTCAGCGCCCCCAGTTGCAGCGCCTGCCCGCCCTGCCCCGCCCGGTGCAGGCGCCAGGCGCCCACCAGCGCCGCCAGGGCCAGCACCGCCGGGCACCAGAAGCCGCTATGGGCCAGGGGCGTCAGGCCCTCGCCGGACAGCCCGGCGAACAGCGTCGAACCGCCGAACAGCAGCGCCGCGCCGCCCAGCACCTGCAGCAGCAGGCCGAACAGGAAGCTGGCACGCTGCTGCAGGGCCAGGCTCAGCCAGAGGATCAGCAGGCCGCTGCCGGCCCACACCGCCGCGGCGCTGCGCCAGGGCAGCACGAACAGCACCGCCAGGTTGACGAAGGCCAGGCCGGCCAGCAGCACGGCGCTCAGGCCGAGCATCAGCCGGCGGTCGTCGCGCACCAGCGGGTCGCGCGCGGCGAGGATCATCCCGGCGATCAGCGCCAGGCCGATCAGGCTGGCGCCGAACAGGCCGGTCCAGCCGCTGCCGAGCACGCCGGCGCCGCCGTCGGCCGCCTGCAGGTCGGCGAGGAACAGCGCGCCACCCAGCAACTGCACGGCGAAGGCGCAGAACAGGAAGGTCCGCGAACCCAGGCGCAGGCCGGCGAACACCGTAGCCAGGCCGGCCAGGGCCCAGGCCATGGCGGTACCCGGCACGGCGAAGCACAGCGGCGCGATCAGGTACAGGAAGGCCAGGCCGCAGACCGCCAGCAGCGGCTGGCAGCGCGGCTCCCAGGGCCAGAGGCCGGCGTCGCCGTGGCGGCGCAGCCGCCAGTAGCTGAACAGCAGCGCCACGCCGAGCATCAGGGCGCCCAGCGGCGCGCCGTCCAGCAGGTTATCCACACCCGGGAGCAGGCCCATCAGGAAGGCGATGGCCGCGCCCACCTGCAGCAGCAGGGCGAACATCCGCGCCAGCCGCCGCCCCTGGCGCAGGCCCAGCCAGTAGATGCCGGCGCCCTCCACGGCCCAGGCCGCCGAGGTCCAGCGCGCATCCAGGCCCAGGGGAATGGCCAGGCTGCCGAACACCACGCCCAGCGCCAGGCAGGCTTCCACCAGCAGCAGGGCGCGACCGGCGGTGCGCCCGGCCAGCAGGCGCGCCAGGCCCATGTAGAACAGCCCCAGCGCCAGCGCGCTGAACGCCGGGCCGAACGCCAGGTGGCGGATCAGCGCGTACTGCAGGCCGAAGCCGATCAGCGGCGCGCCGAACAGCACGGTGCCGTCGACGTAGTCGGTCTGCCGCAGCGACCAGCGCAGCGTCTCGTCGCGCCCGGCGCCCTCCTCCAGCCCGGCGGCCTCGCGCAGGCGGCGGCGGGCGAAGAGCAGGCCGATGGCCACGTACATCAGGAAGAACAGCAGCAGGAAGGGCTCGGTGCTGGCGAACAGCTCCGGCGTGTAGGAACGCAGCCCCCAGGCGAAGCCGATGCCGAAGGTGCCGAAGAAGCCGATCAGGTTGAGCAGGCGCCAGGCACGGAACCAGGCGATGGCGAAGATGCCGGCGTTGAGCAGGGCGAAGTAGCTGAACAGCGCGACGTGGTTGCCGGCGCCGGTGGACGTCAGGATGGGCGCGGCGAAACCACCCAGGGCCGCCGCGGCGGCAAGGCCGAGCGCATCCTGCAGCACCGCCAGCACGGCGGAGAACACCGTCACCGCCACCAGCAGGCCGAGGGCCTGGCCGGGCGTCAGCAAGGGATGCAGGCGCATGGCGGCGAACACCGTCAGGTACAGCACCGCGATGCCGGTGCCCTGCAACAGCAGGCCATAGGTCGCGCGCTTATGCCGCAGCCACCAGCCCAAGCCCAGCAGGGCGATGGCGGCGGCGGCCACGCCCATGTAGCGCAGCTCCACGGGCACCACCACGCGCTCGGAGGCATAGCGCAGCAGGAAGGCCAGGCCAAGGAACAGCAGCAGCACGCCAACGCGCAGCACGGTATTGCCGCCGAACAGCCGGTCACGCGCCGCGCCAAGGGCACGGTCGAACCAGGTCGGGCCGGACGGCGCAGCCGGCTCGGCCTCCCAGGCCGAGACTTCACGTACGACGGGGGCTTCGACGACAGGCGGGACCGGGGCCGGCAGAGGCTCCCGGGGCTGCAACGACCAGTCCGGTGCAGCGGGGCTAGCAGCCGGCACTTCGGGCAGCTCGATCTCCCATTCCAGCTCCGGCTCGGCGACGGCCGGCGCCTCGGGCGCAACGACAGGCTCCACGGCCTCGGCAGGCGGCGAAACCGGCCCGCCCCCGCCCTGCTCCAGGCGCAACAGGCGCTGGTACAACGCCTCGGTACCCGCCTCGAACCGCTCGGAAAACTGCTCCAGCTGGCGGCGCAGCGCAGCGTTCTGCCGCTGCAACCCATGCAGCACCAGCGCCTGGCCGAACAGCAGCCCCAGCCCGGCCCCCAGCAACCCATCGGTGATCGACTCGTCCCAGGCAGCGCCCAGCACCAGGCCGATCAGCATGAAAATCCATTGCATGCATTCACATCCTTGAAGGGAAACGCCCCATCCAGCGGCGCGCAAGGCTCCGAGTATATAGCCCCACACGGCGCAGGCACCCTGATTCCACAGGATATGACGCCAGCGCCGGGCCGCCAGCCACAGACAAGGCAAAAGGCCCCGCCGGATCGCTCCGACGGGGCCTTTGTCTTTCGCTTGCAGCTTGCCGCTTGAGGCCTGCAGCCGCTCTTGGACTTAGACCTTGCTACGCTCGTAACGCTTGCGGTCGTTCTCGTTCAGCAGCTTCTTGCGCAGGCGGATGGATTTCGGCGTCACTTCCACCAGCTCGTCGTCGGCGATGAATTCCAGCGCCTGCTCCAGGGTGAAGCGGATCGGCGGAACCAGGGCGATGACTTCGTCCTTGCCCGAAGCGCGCATGTTGTCGAGCTTCTTGCCCTTGGTGGGGTTGATCACCAGGTCGTTGTCGCGGCTGTTGATGCCGGCCAGCTGGCCTTCGTAGATCTCGTCGCCCGGGCCGAGGAACAGCTTGCCGCGGCTTTGCAGGGTTTCCAGCGAGTAGGTCAGCGCGGTGCCGGTGGCCATGGAGACCAGTACGCCGTTCTGGCGGTTGCTGACTTCGCCGGCCTTGATCGGGCCGTAGTGGCTGAAGGTCGAGGTCAGGATGCCGGTGCCCGAGGTCAGGGTCAGGAAGTTGTTGCGGAAGCCGATCAGGCCACGCGCCGGGATGGTGTATTCCAGGCGCACGCGGCCCTTGCCGTCGGGGATCATGTTGCTCAGGTCGCCCTTGCGCAGGCCCATCTGTTCCATCACCGAGCCCTGGTGCTGCTCTTCGATGTCGATGGTGACGTTCTCGTAGGGCTCCTGCTTCTCGCCGGCCTCGTTCTCGATGATCACCACTTCCGGACGGCCCACGGCCATCTCGAAGCCTTCACGGCGCATGGTTTCGATCAGTACCGAGAGGTGCAGCTCGCCACGGCCGGAGACCTTGAATTTCTCCGGGCTGTCGCCTTGCTCGACGCGCAGGGCCACGTTGTGCAGCAGTTCCTTCTCCAGGCGCTCCTTGATGTTGCGGCTGGTGACGAACTTGCCTTCCTTGCCGGCGAACGGCGAGTCGTTGACCTGGAAGGTCATGCTCACGGTCGGCTGGTCGACGGTCAGCGGCGGCAGGGCCTCGACGTTCTGCGGGTCGCACAGGGTGTCGGAGATGAACAGCTCTTCCATGCCCGAGACGCAGACGATGTCGCCGGCTTCGGCTTCCGGTACTTCCACGCGCTGCAGGCCGGAGTGGCCCATGATCTTCAGGATGCGGCCGTTGCGCTTGCTGCCGTCGTCGCTGACCGCCACCACCGGGGTGTTGGCCTTGACCTTGCCGCGGGTGATGCGGCCGATGCCGATCACGCCGAGGAAGCTGTTGTAGTCCAGCTGCGAGATCTGCATCTGGAACGGGCCTTCGGTGTCCACCACCGGGGCCGGGACGTGGTCGATGATCGCCTGGAACAGGGCGTCCATGTTGTCGTCCATCTTCTCGTGGTCCATGCCGGCGATGCCGTTCAGGGCGCTGGCGTAGACGATCGGGAAGTCGAGCTGCTCATCGGTGGCGCCGAGGTTGTCGAACAGGTCGAAGATCTGGTCGATGACCCAGTCCGGACGGGCGCCCGGACGGTCGATCTTGTTGACCACGACGATCGGGCGCAGGCCGGCCTTGAAGGCCTTCTGGGTCACGAAGCGGGTCTGCGGCATGGGGCCGTCCTGGGCGTCGACCACCAGCAGCACGGAGTCGACCATGCTCATCACGCGCTCCACCTCGCCACCGAAGTCGGCGTGGCCGGGGGTGTCGACGATGTTGATGTTGTAGCCGTTCCACTTGATCGCGGTGTTCTTCGCCAGGATGGTGATGCCGCGTTCCTTTTCCTGGTCGTTGGAGTCCATCACGCGCTCGGATTCCGCTTCTTTGCGGTCGAGGGTGCCGGACAGCTTCAGCAGCTTGTCCACCAGGGTGGTCTTGCCATGGTCGACGTGGGCGATGATGGCGATGTTGCGGAGTTTTTCGATCACGGTGTTTTCCTAAAAGAGAGCGGCAAGCTTCAGGCCGCAAGCTGCAAGTAAAAGCGTTGGAAAGGGTGCGCAGGCCAGAGGTCGGGTGGATGCCGACGGCGCCGCGCGCTGCGGCGAATATGGCAGGTTCTCATGACCGTTCGCTCTGCTCTTGCAGCTTGCCGCTTACAGCTTGCGGCTGCCCAACGGGCCTGTAGACCCGCACATTGGTATGCCCTTCGTTGACCAGGTGGTGAGCGTGCAGCCGGCTCATCACGCCCTTGTCGCAGAACAGGAGGTACTGGCGGTTGGGGTCCAGTTCCTTGAACTTGCTGTTGATCGCGTAGAACGGCATGGCCAGCACTTCGATACCTTCCAGCGCCAGGGGTTCGTCTTCCTGGGCGTCGGGGTGGCGGATGTCGACCACGATCTGCCCGGGCAGCACTTCGTCGACCATCTCCACCGGCAGGTCCTTGCCCAGCTCGTCGATGACGCGGTCGACGGTCATCTGGGTGGCGCGCTCCAGGGCGCGGTCGAGCACGGCCATGTCGAACTTGGTCTCTTCGTGATCGACGCGGTAGGGCTTGGCCTGGGTGGTCGGGTTCACCGAGATCACGCCGCAGTACTCGGGCATGTGCTTGGCGAACTCGGCGGTGCCGATCTTCGTCGCGGTGTCGATGATGTCCTGCTTGTGGCTGACGATCAGCGGGCGCAGCACCAGGGTGTCGGTCACCCGGTCGATCACCGAGAGGTTCGGCAGGGTCTGGCTGGACACCTGGGAGATCGATTCGCCGGTGACCAGCGCGTTCAGCTCCAGGCGCTCGGCCACGCGGCTGGCGGCGCGCAGCATCATGCGCTTGAGGGTCACGCCCATGTAGCTGTCGTCGACCTTGGTGAGGATCTCGCCGACCACTTCCTCGAAGGGCACGCTGACGAACAGCACGCGCTGCGAGCGGCCGAACTTCTCCCACAGGTAGTGGGCCACTTCCATCACGCCCAGCTCGTGGGCGCGGCCGCCGAGGTTGAAGAACACGAAGTGGCTGATCAGGCCGCGGCGCATCATCTGGTAGGCCGCCACGGTGGAGTCGAAGCCGCCGGACATCAGCACCAACACCTGCTCCAGGGCGCCCAGCGGGTAGCCGCCCAGGCCCTCGTGCTGGGCGTGGATGACGTACAGGCGGTCATGGCGGATTTCCACGCGCACCTGCACTTCCGGGCTCTTCAGCGATACGCCCGCCGCGCCGCAGTGCTGGCGCAGGCCGCCGCCGACGTAGCGCTCCACGTCGATGGAGGTGAAGGCGTGCTTGCCGGCGCGCTTGCAGCGCATGGAGAAGACCTTGCCGGGCAGCAGGTGGCCGAAGTGCTGCTTGCACTTCTCGAGGATGTCGTCGAAGTCGCCCAGCGGGTATTCGTGCACTTCCAGGAAGTGGCCGATGCCCGGCACGCAGGTCAGGCGCTCGATCATCTCGCGCAGCGCCTTGGCGTCGGTCACCCGGGTTTCCACTTCCAGGTTGTCCCACTCGCCCTCGACCAGCAGCGCCGGGTCCAGGTCGCGCAGCACGGTGCGGATGTTCTTCGCGAGCTGGCGGATGAAGCGCTTGCGCACCGGCCGGCTCTTGATGGTGATTTCCTGGAAGACCTTGACGATGAGTTTCATGCGAGAAAAGGCGCAAGCCCGAAGGGACGAAAAAAAGGGGCAGAATTATACCCGAAATTGCTCAAGACTTGAGCAACCACGTGCAGAATCTTTTTAGTGCACCAAAATGGACTCACGCACCATTATGCAGCACCAAATCGGTGCAACAATTCCGCCATTCATGCCCGGTACCCTGCGCAAAGCCCTGTAGCGCGGGGCTCTGTCCAAAATCGGGCACTGGCACGCTACTTGCTCTCTTGTGAGGCAGGTTGCCCTGGCGGAGTATTCCGGCCGGCATCACCCGATACTGGGGCACAGAAAGCTCCCAGCTCTAATCCCTCCTGGAGGACAGCATGTCGTACAAGTCGCACCAACTGATCAAAGACCATGACGTGAAGTGGGTAGACCTGCGCTTCACCGATACCAAAGGCAAGCAGCAGCACGTCACCATGCCGGCCCGCGACGCGCTGGACGATGACTTCTTCGAAGCCGGCAAGATGTTCGACGGTTCCTCCATCGCCGGCTGGAAAGGCATCGAAGCCTCCGACATGATCCTGCTGCCGGACGACAGCACCGCCGTGCTCGACCCCTTCACCGAAGAGCCGACCCTGATCCTGGTGTGCGACATCATCGAGCCGAGCACCATGCAAGGCTACGAGCGCGACCCGCGCAACATCGCCAAGCGCGCCGAGGAATACCTGAAGTCCACCGGTATCGGTGACACCGTGTTCGTCGGCCCGGAGCCGGAGTTCTTCATCTTCGACGAAGTGAAGTTCAAGTCCGACATCTCCGGCTCGATGTTCAAGATATTCTCCGAGCAGGCTTCCTGGAACACCGACGCCGACATCGAAACCGGCAACAAGGGCCACCGCCCGGGCGTGAAGGGCGGCTACTTCCCGGTACCGCCGGTCGACCACGACCACGAAATCCGTACCGCCATGTGCAACGCCCTGGAAGAAATGGGCCTGGTGGTCGAAGTTCACCACCACGAAGTCGCCACCGCCGGCCAGAACGAAATCGGTGTGAAGTTCAACACCCTGGTCGCCAAGGCTGACGAAGTCCAGACCCTGAAGTACTGCGTGCACAACGTCGCCGACGCCTACGGCAAGACCGTGACCTTCATGCCGAAACCGCTGTACGGCGACAACGGCTCGGGCATGCACGTGCACATGTCCATCTCCAAGGATGGCAAGAACACCTTCGCTGGCGAAGGCTATGCCGGCCTGTCCGACACCGCCCTGTACTTCATCGGCGGCATCATCAAGCACGGCAAGGCCCTGAACGGCTTCACCAACCCGTCGACCAACTCCTACAAGCGTCTGGTCCCGGGCTTCGAAGCCCCGGTCATGCTGGCCTACTCGGCCCGCAACCGTTCCGCCTCGATCCGTATCCCCTACGTCTCCAGCCCGAAAGCCCGCCGCATCGAAGCGCGCTTCCCGGACCCGGCCGCCAACCCCTACCTGGCCTTCGCCGCGCTGCTGATGGCCGGCCTGGACGGCATCCAGAACAAGATTCACCCCGGCGACGCCGCCGACAAGAACCTGTACGACCTGCCGCCGGAAGAGGCGAAAGAGATCCCGCAGGTTTGCGGCAGCCTGAAAGAGGCGCTGGAAGAACTCGACAAGGGCCGCGCGTTCCTGACCAAGGGCGGCGTGTTCACCGACGAGTTCATCGATGCCTACATCGAGCTGAAGTCCGAGGAAGAAATCAAGGTGCGCACCTTCGTGCACCCGCTGGAATACGACCTGTACTACAGCGTCTGATCCACGAATACCTATAAAGAAGCATCGAACTCAAGGCCTCCTTCGGGAGGCCTTTTTTATTGTTGGTGTTCCGGACTGTCGCTTTTCGTAGGAGCGAGCTTGCTCGCGAATGGTGTTCTGCCGGTGGGGGCGGTGTGCATCCTCAAGAGCGCCCTCTCCCTAACCCTCTCCCTGAAGGGAGAGGGGACCGTTCGGAGTGCCTGGATACTCTAGAGTCAGCTGGACATCGTGGCCTCCGGCTGAAACCTTGCTTTCAGCCGGCACGGACAAGCCCCCTCTCCCTTCAGGGAGAGGGCTGGGGAGAGGGAACGGCGCCAAACCGAAACACCCAGCCCACCTGGAAACTCCATTCGCGAGCAAGCCCGCTCCTACAAAGCGAGCCCCCTCCCCCCAATTCGGCTCAGCCCCCGGCATCTGTATGATGTGGCGAGTTTCGCCCTGCTCCGGAGTGCCATTCGTGACCGACCTTCTTCGCCGCTTCCTGCTGCTGTGCTGCCTGGGCCTGTTCCTCGCCGGGCCGGCGTCCGCCGCGCTGCCCAGCATTCCCGGCGTGACCGGCGGCGGCGATGGCAAGGTCAGCGAGGCGCAGCTGCAGCAGTCGCTGGACCAGGTGATCAAGACCCTGGAGAACGACCAGCAGCGCGCCGACCTGCTGAAGAAGCTCAAGCAACTGCGCGACGCCACCAAGAAAGGCGCGGAAGACCAGGGCGGCGTGCTGGGCCTGATCGGCGACACCCTGGGCAGCCTGGAGAAACGCTTCGAGGGCAGCAACAGCCCGGCGCTGCGCTGGAGCGGCCTGTTCCAGCAGGCCGGCGCCGAGCTGCAGGAACGCACCCCGTCCCTGCAGGAATGGCCGGGGATGATCCTCGACTTCTCCCTGGTGATCCTGCTCTGGGCCTGCCTGGCCCTGGGCCTGCGCTGGGTGGCGCGGCGCATGCGCGAGCGCTTCGGGCTGGCCGAGGAGCTGCCGCAGCACCCCAAGACCCGCGACCTGCTGCTGTTCGCCCTGCGCAAACTGGGGCCCTGGCTGGTCGCCTTCCTGATCACCGTCTACCTCTCCGTGGTGTTGCCCAGTTCCCTGGGCAAGCTGGTGGCCATGGTGGTCGCCTACGTGCTGGTGTGCGGCACGCTGTTCTCCGCGCTCTGCGTGATCTCCCTGTCGCTGCTCGGCGGCCCGCACCGCGCGCGGGCGCTGAACATCCTGCGGCGCCGCGCCTTCCGCCCGCTGTGGCTGATCGGCAGCCTGGCGGCCCTGGGCGAGGTGATGCACGACCCGCGGGTGACCGACAGCCTCGGGCAGAACATCGCGCTGGCCGTGGGCTCGCTGGCGAACATCTGCGCCGCGCTGTTCACCGCCCTGTTCGTGCTGCAGTTCCGCCGCCCCATCGCCCACCTGATCCGCAACCAGCCGCTGGAGCGCCGCCTCAAGCGCCGCGGCCTGCACGAGCTGGTGGAGCTGGTCGGCTCGCTGTGGTACGTGCCGGTCCTGCTGCTGGTGGGCATCTCGCTGTTCGCCACCGTGGTCACCGCCGGCGACAGCAGCTACGCCCTGCGCCGGGCCCTGCTGTGCGCACTGATCGCGGTGGTGGCGATGACCGTCAACGGCCTGATCCGCCGCGCCCACCTGCGCTCGGCGCAACGCAGCAGCCGGCGCAGCGCGCCCTATATCGAGCAGTTGCAGAACTTCGGCTACACCCTGCTGCACATCGCCACCCTGCTGGTGTTCCTGGAGGTGGGCCTGCGCGTCTGGGGCATGTCGCTGATCGGCTTCGCCGAGGGCGATGGCTCGCAGATCAGCCTCAAGCTGATCAGCTTCGGCAGCACCCTGCTGGTGGCCTGGCTGATCTGGATCCTCACCGACACCGCGGTGCAGCACAGCCTCGGCCTGGGCGGGAAGAACCGCGCCAACACCCGCGCGCTGACCATGCTGCCGCTGATCCGCAACGTGCTCTTCATCACCATCGCGGTGATCGCGCTGATCGTCGCCCTGGCCAACATGGGCATGAACGTCACCCCGCTGCTGGCCGGCGCCGGCGTCATCGGCCTGGCCATCGGCTTCGGCGCGCAGTCGCTGGTGGCCGACCTGATCACCGGGCTGTTCATCATCATCGAGGACTCGCTGTCGATCGACGACTACGTCGACGTCGGCGGCCACCTGGGCACGGTGGAGGGGCTGACCATCCGCACCGTGCGCCTGCGCGACCTGGACGGCGTGGTGCACACCATCCCGTTCAGCGAGATCAAGAGCATCAAGAACTACTCGCGGCAGTTCGGCTACGCCATGTTCCGCTGGCCGGTGCCGGCGAGCATGCCTATCGACGACGCCCTGGCGCTGGTGAAGGACGTGGCCGGCGAGCTGCGCAACGACCGCTGCATCAACCGGGCGATCTGGTCGCCGCTGGAAATGCAGGGCGTCGAGAGCTTCGACAACGGCCAGGCGATCCTGCGCTTCCGCTTCAAGACCGCGCCGATCCGTCAGTGGGAGGTGCAGCGCGCCTTCAACCTGCGCCTGCGCCAGAAGCTGGACAAGGCCGGGCTGGAGCTGGCCATGCCGCGCCTGAACGTGCAGCTCTCGCGCATGCGCAAGCCGCGCGAGGAAGACCCGCAGGCCCCCGCCGAACCCGCCGACGGCGGCATCTGAAACCGCCGGCTCAGACCGGCTCGCGCGAGGCCTCGGCGCCGGCCAGGGCGTTGACCTGGGCGCCCTTCTCGGCCAGCACCTGGCCGTAGACCTTGCAGCCTTCGTTGATCCGCACCCGGTCGGCGCTCACGGTGGTCGGCCAGTCCTGCGCGCCGACCACGCAATCGCGCCCCAGGCTGATGCTGCGCCCGGCGCTCAGCGGCCCGGCGACGCGCGAACGGCGGCCGACGCGCACCGAGCCGCGGGCCAGGATGCCGCCGGCCACTTCCGCGCCCTCGTCCATCCATACGCCACCCTCGACCTGCACCGAGCCGAGCACGCGGGAATAGCGGCCGAGGAACAGGTCGCCACGCACCAGCAGGTCGCCCTCCAGGCAACCGCCGGCGGCCACGCGGTACTCGCCCTCCTCGACCTGGTTGCGGCCACCGCCGACCCTGGCGATGCCGGTCGGCGTGCGGGAACAGTCACCGAAGCGGATTTCCCCCGCGGAGATCCGCCAGAACTGCAGCGGCGGGCGGATGCGTATCAGCCCTTCCACCACCAGCGGCCCATGCAGGCAACGGTCGGCCGGGTGCAGGCCCAGGGGCAGGTAGAGCAGGTTGCTCGGCGCCGCGCCGGCCTGCGGCCTGGGCAAGGCCGGCGGCTCGGGCAGCTCGCAGGCGTGCCAGGTGGCGGCGGCAGCGGCCGGTACACCGGCGGTGCTGGCCACGGGCAGCGGCAGCAGGCGCGGCAAGGCCACCAGCAGCAGGGCGATGATCAGGGGCAGCAGCAGGGTCATGCTCGGCACCTCCCGCTCAAGGCGCCAACTGCCAGGCTCCAGGCGGAGCGCAGGGGATGGGACGAATGGATGGACATGGCGTTAACTCCGGACGCCCCGGCACGAGGCGCGCATACGATTCGATGCGCCTATCTCAAGCCATGCCCCCGGGAATACCGTTGACATTTGTCAGAAAACGCAGAAATCACCAACGAAACCGCGCTAGATATCAAATAAGTTCTAGAAAAGCAGCAGCTGTCCGTCGGCTGCGCACTGTTAACTTCCACGCAAACCGGACCGCGGGATGGCGTTTCGCTTGCCACCCGTCGGCGCCGATGCAAGGCTTAGCCCATTGCCTTCCGGGAGATCACGCATGCGCGTGCCAGTCATCTGCCTGCTGCTCGCCCTGGCCGTGCCGGCCAGCGCGCAGATCTACAAGTACACCGACGCCAACGGCAAGACGGTCTTCACCAACCAGCCACCCAGCGGCGTGAGCGCCAAGCCGGTGGAACTGCCGCCGACCAACACCGTGGGCGCCCAGTCCCCCGGCGCACCGCTGGGCGGCGGCGACGGCGAGCAGCGCCAGGCCCGCTATGCCATCCTGGCCATCGCCGGCTTGCCCGACGAGGAGGCCCTGCGCGCCAACAACGGCAACTTCGACATCGAGGTGGCCATCCAGCCGCAACTGGCCATGGGCGACCGCCTGCAGCTGCGCCTGGACGGCCAGCCCTACGGCGCGCCCAGCAGTTCTACGCGCTTCAGCCTGAGCAACCTCGAACGCGGCGAGCACAGCCTCTCGGTGGACGTGGTGCAGGGCGAGCGCGTGCTGCAATCCAGCGCGCCGGTCAGCTTCACCCTGCAGCGCATCAGCACCAACAGCCCGGCGCGCGTCAGGCCCATGCCGAGGAGCGGCAACTGATGAAGCGCCCACTGCTGCTCGGCCTGCTTTTGCTGGCGGCGTTCCAGGCCAGCGCCGAGGTCTATACCTACATCGACAAGGACGGCAACCGCGTCTTCACCGACCAGCCCACGCGCAGCAATGCCCAGCGCCTGAACCTGGCGCCGCCCAACGCCATGCCGAACATGCCCCCGCCGCTGTATGCGCCCGCCGCGCAGGCCCTGCCGCCACAGCCGCCGCAATACCAGGTGCTGCGCATCCTGGTGCCTGAGCCCGACGCCACCGTGCGCGCCAACGACGGCGAGCTGATCGTCACCGTCTCCAGCGACCCCAACCTGCTGCCCGGGCACAGCTACCGGCTGTTCCTCGACGGCGTGCCGGTGGGCGCGCCCAGCCGCAGCCCGGTGTTCCCCCTGCACAACCTGGATCGCGGCACCCACCAGCTGTCGGTGGAAATCCTCGACCAGCGCGGCCAGACCCTCGAACAGACGCCAAACCAGCCGTTCCACATGAAGCGCGTCTCGGTCGCCGAGGCCGACGCCAGCGGGCAACCGGCCCTGGCCGCCCAGCGCTGAGCCCGGCGAAGCTTCCCACGCCCTCTTAAGAAGCCTTTCCCGAGAATGCGCACCACTTTGGTGCGCAAGCCTGCACCACTTTCTATACTCTCCCCATTTCGGGTCACGACTACGGCGCGTTTTCCCTGAGGAAATGCCACGAGTCGGCGCAGATCGCGGCCTGGCGCGTCTTTTCGGGGCTTGGTTTGCTTTTTGCATTTTCCTGCCCAACCTTGGAACGCTGCCCGCCATGCCTACAGAAACCCAGCTCAGACTGTTGCTCGACAACCTCACCACGGCGGTGATCCTGCTCAACGCCGAACTGCGCCTGGAGTACATGAACCCGGCCGCCGAGATGCTCCTGGCGGTCAGCGGCCAACGTAGCCACGGGCAGTTCATCAGCGAGCTGTTCACCGAGTCCCAGGAGGCCCTGCAGTCGCTGCGCCAGGCGGTGGAGGAAGCGCACCCGTTCACCAAGCGCGAAGCCACCCTGACCTCGCTCACCGGCCAGAGCATCACCGTCGACTACGCGGTGACGCCCATCCTCAACCGCCGCGAGACCCTGCTGCTGCTGGAGGTCCACCCGCGCGACCGGCTGATGCGCATCACCAAGGAAGAGGCCCAGCTGTCCAAGCAGGAGACCACCAAGCTGCTGGTGCGCGGCCTGGCCCACGAGATCAAGAACCCCCTGGGCGGCATCCGCGGCGCCGCCCAGCTGCTGTCCCGCGAGCTGCCCGACGAGTCGCTCAAGGACTACACCAACGTCATCATCGAGGAGGCCGACCGCCTGCGGAACCTGGTGGACCGCATGCTCGGCTCGAACAAGCTGCCGCAACTGCGGGTGACCAACATCCACGAAGTGCTGGAGCACGTCTGCAGCCTGGTGGGCGCCGAGACCCAGGGCAGCATCCCGCTGATCCGCGACTACGACCCGAGCATTCCCGACCTGCTGCTAGACCGCGAGCAGATGATCCAGGCGGTGCTCAACATCGTGCGCAACGCCATGCAGGCCGTCGCCGCGCACAACGAACTGCGCCTGGGCCGCATCACCCTGCGCACCCGCACCCTGCGCCAGTTCACCATCGGCCACACGCGCCACCGCCTGGTGTGCAAGGTGGAAATCATCGACAACGGCCCGGGCATCCCGGCCGAGCTGCAGGACACCATCTTCTACCCCATGGTCAGCGGCCGCCCGGACGGTACCGGGCTGGGCCTGGCCATCACCCAGAACATCATCAGCCAGCACCAGGGGCTGGTCGAATGCGAGAGCCACCCCGGCCACACCGTATTCAGTCTGTTCCTGCCCCTGGAACAAGGAGTGCACCACCCATGAGCCGTTCAGAGACCGTCTGGATCGTCGACGACGACCGCTCCATCCGCTGGGTACTGGAAAAAGCCCTGCAACAGGAAGGCATGACCACCGTCAGCTTCGAGAACGCCGACAGCGTCATCCACCGCCTCGGCCGGCAGCAGCCGGACGTGATCATCTCGGACATCCGCATGCCCGGCTCCAGCGGCCTCGACCTGCTGGCGCAGATCCGCGAGCTGCACCCGCGCCTGCCGGTGATCATCATGACCGCCCATTCCGACCTGGACAGCGCGGTAGCCTCCTACCAGGGCGGCGCCTTCGAGTACCTGCCCAAGCCCTTCGACGTCGACGAGGCCGTGTCCCTGGTCAAGCGCGCCAACCAGCACGCCCAGGAGCAGCAGGGCCTGGAAGCGCCGGCCAACCAGGCGCGCACCCCGGAGATCATCGGCGAGGCGCCGGCGATGCAGGAGGTGTTCCGCGCCATCGGCCGCCTCAGCCATTCCAACATCACGGTGCTGATCAACGGCGAGTCCGGCACCGGCAAGGAACTGGTCGCCCACGCCCTGCACCGCCACAGCCCGCGCGCGGCCGAGCCGTTCATCGCGCTGAACATGGCGGCGATCCCCAAGGACCTGATGGAGTCCGAGCTGTTCGGCCACGAGAAGGGCGCCTTCACCGGCGCCGCCGCGCAGCGCCGCGGGCGCTTCGAGCAGGCCGACGGCGGCACCCTGTTCCTCGACGAGATCGGCGACATGCCGGCCGACACCCAGACGCGCCTGCTGCGCGTGCTGGCCGACGGCGAGTTCTACCGCGTCGGCGGCCACACCCCGGTGAAGGTCGACGTGCGGATCATCGCCGCCACCCACCAGAACCTGGAAAACCTGGTGCGCGAGGGCAAGTTCCGCGAGGACCTGTTCCACCGCCTGAACGTCATCCGCATCCACATCCCGCGCCTGGCCGACCGCCGCGAGGACATCCCGGCACTGGCCCGGCACTTCCTCGCCCGCGCCGCCCAGGAGCTGGCGGTGGAGCCGAAGCTGCTGAAACCGGAAACCGAGGAATACCTGAAGAACCTCGGCTGGCCGGGCAACGTGCGCCAGCTGGAGAACACCTGCCGCTGGATCACCGTGATGGCCTCCGGCCGCGAGGTGCACATCGACGACCTGCCGCCGGAGCTGCTGACCCAGCCCCAGGACAGCCTGCCGGCGGCCAACTGGGAACAGGCCCTGCGCCACTGGGCCGACCAGGCCCTGGGCCGCGGCCAGTCGAGCCTGCTCGACAGCGCCGTGCCGGCGTTCGAGCGGATCATGATCGAGACCGCCCTGAAGCACACCGCCGGCCGCCGCCGCGATGCCGCCGTGCTGCTGGGCTGGGGACGCAATACCTTGACGCGCAAGATCAAGGAGCTGGGCATGAAAGTGGATGGCCCGGACGACGAAGGCGACGACTGAAGCGCCCCTGGAGCGATCGAAGGGGCCTGCGGGCCCCTTTTTCGCGGGGAAGCGTTCTTGCACCTTGTAGGAGCGAGCTTGCTCGCGAACGGAGTTTCCAGGTGGCCTTGGTATTTCAGTTTGACTCCGCTCCCTCTCCCCAACCCTCTCCCTGAAGGGAGAGGGGGCTTGTCCGTGCCGAGAAAGAATTTGGAGTCAGTCGGAAACCACGCGCTAGCCGGCTAACGCCGAAACACCCGAGCACACCGAACGGTCCCCTCTCCCTTCAGGGAGAGGGCTAGGGAGAGGGGCGGAGTTGAGCCGACACACCGTCGCCAAGGGTAAACACAGCTCACGAGCAACCTTCCCTTGCGATAACCCCGAAATACCCCCAGAACCTGTGGATAACCCTGTGCACAGGCCGGGGAACGATCGCCCCGCAGCCCAGGCCCCGCGGGCCTCGCAGCCCCGGCTGAATTCTGTGCAGGATTTCCCACCTTGCCCACAATCACTGTGCGCCCACCTGTGGACAACCTTGGGATGAATGGCCACGACGCAGACCCCACGGGCCCTGCGCCGGATCGATCAATCGCTGCTCAATCCGTGGCGAAGCCGAGCTGGCGCCAGGCTTCGTAGACGGTCACGGCGACCGTGTTGGACAGGTTCAGGCTGCGGCAATTGGGGCGCATGGGCAGGCGCAGGCGCTGCTCCGGCGGCAGCGCGTTGCGCACCTCCTCCGGCAGGCCGCGGCTTTCCGGGCCGAACAGGAAGGCGTCGCCGCGCTGGTAGGCGACCTCGTGGAAGGCATGGGAACCCTTGGTGGTGAAGGCGAACAGGCGCGGGTGGCCGAGCTTCTCCAGGCAGGCCTCCAGGCTCGCGTAGCGCTGCACCGGGGCGTACTCGTGGTAGTCCAGGCCGGCGCGGCGCAGGCGCTTGTCGTCCAGTTCGAAGCCCAGCGGCTCGATCAGGTGCAGGCTGCAGCCGGAATTGGCGCAGAGCCTGATAATGTTGCCGGTATTCGGTGGAATTTCCGGTTGGAAGAGGATGACATGGAACATGCAGCGCTCCGGGCCTGAGGACGGCCGGCATTCTACTCCCGCGGCGGCGGATGTGCGGCCCCGGCCGTGGCTGCGGGTGTTCTCGGCGCTGGCCATCGGCGGGCTGATGATCGGCCTGATGCTCGGCCGCCTCACCGGCCCCACCCCGGGCGAGCCGCGCCTGCTCGCCGTACAGGCGCAGGAGGGCACCTTGCTGCTGCGCTTCGACCAGCGCGCCACGGTCGAGGCCGGGCAGATCGAGGGCGCCCTGGCGCTGCGCGTGCGGGCGGCGGGCGCGGCGACGGAAGGCCAGATGCGCCTGGACGGCCAGCCGCTGCGCTGGCGCGTGGAGAACCGCGACGGACAATTGTGGATAACCCTGTTGTCCACCCGCCACCTGGGCGGTAGCTGGGACAGCGAGGAGAAGGACGGGGACTGGGTGCTGCGGGTCCATCCGCAATTGCGCTGAGGGCGCCGGCGGCAACCCTCGGGAAGAAAGAAGGGGATTCCCCGGCCTGCCTGAACCGAGGGCCCCGAAAGGGGCGGAGGCCGCATTGCGGACCTCCGGTGTAAAAAGGGGGTTTCCCCGGCCTGCCTGTACCAGGACCCCCGAACCGTTCGCGCCATCCACCGCATCGGGTCGCGGCGGCGCGCCTTGTGTAAAAGTGGGGTTTCCCCAGCCTGCCTGTACCGAGGCCCCGAAATCGTCATTGGGACCATTGCAGGGGCTGTGCCAATTTTGCGAAAGGGCTGGGATTTCACTTCAACACAGCCGCGCAGGCCAGTATTCATGGGGTTTTCAGAGAATTCCCCCGTGGACGTCCAGGCAGAAAAGACATGGCCGAAATGCCCGCGCAGGCTGGCCGAGAAGGCGCCTTGCTAGTGCACGCGCACCAAAGTTGAACGCGCAGAGATGCTTTTCGTAGGAGCGCGCCCTGCGCGCGAATCGCGGGCAGAGCCCGCTCCTACAGGTGCGGCAGAAACGTCATCGCCAAAAAACCACGGGCAAAAGAAAAGGTTCTTCGCGGAGTCTGGGGAAAGAGCGGATTGACAGTCAGGGAAGCGGGTAGATTGGCAGTCGCCAAACGAACCA